>NZ_JBSFUY010000066.1:0-19022 GCF_053592055.1 Streptomyces sp. NPDC002817 | reverse complement strand
CCTCCTCTGCAACGGCCAGCATGACGAGTACCCGGACGAAGACACCGTCCCCATCGGTGAGGCGTTCAGGCTCGTAAAACACATCGTCAGCACGGGATCCTGGCCTGCGGACGCGTGCTGGGTGGTCGATCGCTGAGGCTATCGCCGGGCCCAGACAAGGATGGCGGCGAGGTGGAGTGCAGCCTGGTAGGTGATGCCCGAGCTTGTCCGTTCGCATGGCCAAACCGCGCCACTGCTTGAGCCGGTTGATGCATCGTTCGACAGCGTTGCGCTGCTTGTACGCCTCGGCGTCGAAGGCGGGCGGTCGGCCTCCGACACGGCCTCGCCGGAGACGGTGACCGACCTGGTCGGACGGCTGGGGGATGACAGCGCGGATCCCGCGTCGGCGGAGGTGACTTCGGATCGCGCGGGATGAATACGCGCGGTCTGCCGGGACGGCCACCGGCCGGGTCCTCGGTCTCCCGGGACCGCTTCGCGGAACACGGATGCTTGCCATAACAGTCTCGAAGGCCGGTGCGTCACCCGCCTGGCCCGCGGTGACGCGGAGGGCCAGCGGCCGAGCACGGCTGTCGCTGGCGAGGTGGACCTTCGTGCTCAGGCCGCCACGGGAGCGTCCGAGCGCGTGGTCGTCGGGTTCGGCCCGGTCTGGCGCCCCTTTTTCCTGGCTCCGGCGGATTGCTGGTGAGCTCGGCAGACGGTCGAGTCCACGGACACGGTCCAGCCGACGTCGTCAGCGTCGTCGGCCGCTGCCAGGACCGCGGCGAGGATCCGTTCCCAGGTGCCGTCCACGGCCCACCTGATCAGCCTTTTGTGAGCTGTCTGGAACGAGCCGAGTTCGTCCGGCAGGTCCCGCCAGGGCGAGCAGGTGCGGTACTTCCACGCGATGGCCTCCAAGGTTCGGCAGTGATCGGCCCACCGCCGGCCGCGGGCTGGATCGGCCGGCATCAGCGGCTCGATCCGGGCCCACATCGCATCAGTGATCACTAACCGGACGGACACATCCGATCAACTGACCAGCCGATCAAAGAGACACGCTCTAGCCGGGGCTGTGTGCTCAGATCCTGGCGCACGTCCAGGCAGTGCTGCCGGACACTGGCTGCCCGGATCCCGTGTCGTAGGGTCTGACGTCGCGGTCGCCCACCGTCCGCAGCGGATCTCACCGAACCCGGCGGTGCCGCCGCTGCGGCCGGGAGATCTGAGCCGATACCGGGAATCAGGCGGCGACGAGCTCCTGCTCGCGGTCCGGCGTTTTGACCTTGGGCTGCTTCTTGTTCGGCAGGGAGAGCCGGAAGACCTTGTGCCAGGCGGAGAACACCTGCTTGGGCAGCGGGCCGGTGACGTACTCCAGCTCGTACTTCTCGAACAGCGCGCGCACCTTCACCGCGACCTCGGCGTACCGGTTGCTCGGCAGGTCCGGGAACAGGTGGTGCTCGATCTGGTGCGACAGGTTGCCGGTCATGAAATGCATGGCCTTGCTGCCGCTGATGTTCGCCGAGCCCATCATCTGGCGCAGGTACCACTGGCCGCGCGTCTCGCCCTTGATCGACCGGCGCTCGAAGACCTGTACGCCCTCGGGGAAGTGCCCGCACATGATCACTGAGTGGGTCCAGATGTTGCGGACCAGGTTCGCGGTGAACGTGGCGGCGAGCGTGGGGAGGAACGACGGGCCCGACAGCAGCGGGTGGATCACGTAGTCCTTGAGGACCTGCTTGCGGATCTTGCGGCCGACGGCCTTGGCCCGCGCGCGGAACTCCGGGTTGTTGCGGCGGCGCTTGTGGAGGTTCTTGCCGAGTTCCAGGTCGTACGCGGCGATGCCGTACTCGAAGAAGCAGGCGTTGAGGAAGTTCCACAGCGGCTGGCCGAGGTGGAAGGGGTGCCATTTCTGGTCCTCGTCGACGCGCATGATGCCGTAGCCGAGGTCGTTGTCCTTGCCGATCACGTTGGTGTACGTGTGATGCAGCTCGTTGTGCGAGTGCTTCCACTGCTCGGACGGCGAGACGTGATCCCATTCCCAGGTGGTGGAGTGGATCTTCGGGTCTCGCATCCAGTCCCACTGGCCGTGCAGGATGTTGTGGCCGATCTCCATGTTGTCCATGATCTTCGCCACGGACAGTCCGGCGGTGCCGAGCAGCCACGCGGGCGGGAAGATCGAGAACAGCAGTACACCCCTGCTGACCAGCTCGAGCTTGCGCTGCGCCGAGATGACCTTACGGATGTAGGCGGCGTCCTTCTCGCCGCGGTCGGCGATCACCTCGTCGCGGATCGCGTCCAGCTCGCGGCCTAGCTCCTCGATCTGCTCCGCGGTCAGGTGGGCGGTGGGGTCGATGGCGGTCAAGGTGCTCCTACCGTTCGATGTCGCAGGGGCCCGCAGCGGCGGACACGCAGGTCTGGATGAGGACGCCGGGCTCGGCCTCGGTGATCTCGCCGGTGCGCAGGTCGCGGACGGCGCCTGCCTTGAGCGGCGTGACGCAGCCGAAGCAGATGCCCATGCGGCACCCGGAGGGCATGAGCACGCCGGCTTCCTCGCCGATGTCCAGCAGCGGCGTGGCGCCGTCCGCGTCGACGGTCTTGCCGGTGGTGCTGAAGGTGACCTCGCCGCCGTTGCCGGTGACGACGATGCCGGGGCGGAAGCGTTCGGTGTGCAGGCGCTCGTGGACGCCGTGCTCGCTCCAGTGCTTCTCGGCGGCGTCGAGCAGGCCCGCGGGCCCGCAGGCCCAGGTCTCGCGCTCGGCCCAGTCGGGCACGAGGGCGTCGAGACGGGCGATGTCGAGTATGCCGTCCGTGTCGGTGTGCACCTCGGTGAGCCGCAGTTTCTTGTCCGCGACCAGGTCGTGGAGTTCGTTGCGGAAGATCACGTCTTGCGGCTGTGGCGCGCTGTGGACCATGACGACGTCGTCGAACTCGGTGTCGCGCAGCATGCCCATCACGGGCGTGATGCCGCTGCCGGCCGTCAGGTAGAGCACCTTGGCGGGCTTGGCCTGCGGCAGCACGAAGTCACCGGTCGGGTGGTCGAGCTGGATCAGCGTGCCCGGTTTGGCCCTGCGGACCAGGTGATTGCTGACCTTGCCGTCCGGGATCGCCTTCACGGTGATCGTGATGCGGCCGTCCTGGCGGTTTGTCGGCGAGGTGAGGGAGTAGGCACGCCACAGACGCACCCCGTCGACGTCTACCCCGATCCGCACGTACTGACCGGCTGCGTGGCCGCGCCAACCCCGTCCCGGCCTGATCACGATCGTCGCGGCGTCACCCGTCTCGGAGTGCACGGCCTCGATGCGCCCACGCAGGTCAGCGCCCGCACGCAGCGGGCTGACCAGGTCGAGGTAGTCCGACGGCAGCAGCGGCGTCGTGACCATCTCCAGCAGTTTCCACGCCCTGCTGCGAAGGGCTGTACTCGTCATGACTCCAGCTTGCTGCGCCTCAAGGCGTAAAGTCCTGACCGCAGGACGTAAATCTGGTCGGCTGAATTGTTCGCAGGGAACAAAAACATGAGCCATGCAATCCGGAGGGCCAGCGAGCTGGCCCTGGATGAGACGACGGTCACCGCGCTTCGGGCCGCGCTGAAGAGCACCGCCGACGAGGTCGTCCAGGCGATCATCGACGAGGTCCCTCCCTACGCCAACGCCCTGTCGGGCCACATGGGCGCCACCATCCGCCGAGCCGTCCGCACCGCCCTGGGGCACTACCTGGACCTCGCGAGCGGTAACGCCACAGGCGGCGACGCCGGTGACGCAGCCTACGAGCTGGGTCGCGGCGAGGTGCGGGACGGCCGTTCGATGGACGCCCTGCTCAGCGCCTACCGCGTCGGCGCCCGCGTGGCCTGGCGATGCCTGGCAGCGGGTGCCGTGCCCGCAGGTCTGCCCGCCGCCGAGGTCGCCAAGTTCGCCGAGCTGACCTTCGCCTACATCGACGAGCTCTCCGCCGCGAGCGCCGCGGGCCACGCCGACGAACTGGCCGCCCGGGGCCGGGACCAGGAGCGCCACCTGGAACACCTGGCCCGCGACCTCCTCGCCGGCGCGAGCCCGGACGTGCTGCTGGCCTCTGTTCAACGGGCCGGATGGCAGCCCCCGGTTTCGCTGACCGCGGTACTGCTGCCCGCCGCCCAGGCCCGGCCTGCCTACCGCGCGCTCGACCCGAACACCCTCGTCCTCGACGATCTGCCGGATGCCACCGGTGTGCTGCTCGTCCCCGATGCCGACCGATCACATCTCCTGCGGCAGCTGACCGACCGCACCGCCGTGGCCGGCCCGCCCCGGCCTTGGACTCGTGCGTCCGCCTCGTACGCACGAGCCGTACGCGCGCGCTCCCTCTCCTCTGATATCCGCGACACCGAGGACCACCTGCCCGAGCTGGTGCTGAGCGCCGACGCGGACGCGTTCGCCGACCTGCGTGCCCGGGCCCTCGCACCGTTGCGGACCTTGCCTGCCGCGACCGCACGGCGACTGGAAGAGACATTGCGGGCATGGCTGCTGCACCAGGGCAGGCGGGACGAGGTGGCGGCAGCGTTGTTCGTCCATCCCCAGACGGTCCGCTACCGGATGTCGCAGCTGCGGGAGCTGTTTCCGGATCTCGCATCACCGCAGCGGGTCCTTGAACTGACGCTTGCGGTCGGTCTTGGCGTCAGCTGACGAGTCTTGCGACCGTTGGATCCGGTGGACGATGCGCACCGGCCCGCTCGGTGACGCGTGCATCGAGCATCTGGCCGGCGATCTGGGCCGCTGTGCCCTGGGAAATGGCCTTCATGTCGTTGGGGGGCGCTGTCCTGGCACGAGCTGGCCCACGGGTGCGCGACGGGCAGCAGCTGGGTGACCGGCGGTGCGGCCAGGCCGGGCCACCAGGGGCGGGGACCAGCGTGGTTCTGCGACGGCCCCGTGCCTCCCTACCGCCAGGACAGCCGTACGGCCCGGCACACCGCGCAAGGGATGATGGGGAGGGAATGACGGAACGCGAGGTCAGGAGCTTCCATGGCGCAGCGGGTTCACCGACCCCGTGAGGACGCGGAGTTCAATTTCATCCTCGGGATGAGCAAGGTTCCGGTCCTCGCATACTTCACCGGGACATGGCCCAAGGCGATCGAGCCCTGCCGGGTGATGGACCTCGTCGTGGGTGGCATCGCCGACGACTACACGGGCCGCCTGACGGCCGTCCGCACCGACATCACGCGTTGTCCGGCGGCAACCGAGCGATACGGGATCACCGGAGCCCCGTCCTACGTCCTGCTGAAGCAGGGGGAGGCGGTGGCGCACGGCTCGGGGCCCATGACGATCGCCGAGGTACGGAAGTTCCTGGACGGCCACCTCTGAGCGCCAGCTGCGGTACGTGGCCGCGACGTCCGGCATGTCTCGTCCAGGGGAGCTGCGCCGTACCTCGAGCAGAAGAGGAGCTGGTGTTTCTGGCCGGCCTTGGGGTCGACGAGGTGGGGCTGACAGCCGAGGCGGGTCGGTCAGTGGGTGGGTCGTATCGTGGTGGCCGTCAGGTGTTGTTCCGGAGCTCTGAGGGGAGCGGGAGGTTGATGTTCTCCGCAGTTGTCGGCCTCGACGAGCAGGAGGCCGGGCTTGTCGTCACGGGCTCTGATGCGGACGTAGGCGGCGCCGGTGGAGGGGCCTCACCGCGCGCGGGGCAGCCGCGAGTCCAAGAACACCGCCAGCCGGGGCCTCTCCCTTGTTCCCTCCGCCCGGGCGGGCCTCGTCCCGTACGTCGCTCAGACCTGGCGCCCGCATGATCGGGACGGTCTTCCGGAGCGACGAGGTGCCCAGGGAGCATCGCTTTGAGTATTGGTGCGAGTTGATGCACCGGGCGATCGCCCCCAGCCATATGAGCAGTCAGTTCGCCGACGATTTCTGGGCGCGGCAGAGGCTGTTGGAACTGGGGCCGGTGCTGGTGTGGCCGACGTCGCACCTGCCGACGGGGTTCAGGCGTACCGAAAGGCTGGTGCGGCAGTCCGATCCGGAGATGTTCCACCTGTCGTTGGTGCTCGGCGGCGGGCTGGGGTTCGAGCATGCGGGGCGGGCCGAGGCGTATGGCCCGAGCGATTTGTGGGTGAGCGACACGTCGCGGCCGTACGAAGTGCACGTGTCGGCTGACCTGGGTCGTCACGTCGTCACAGGGGTGGGCGTCGACTTCCCCAAGGCGTTGTTGCCCTTGCCTGCCGCCCGTGTCCAGCAGTTGCTGGGACGGCGGCTGTCGGGGCGGGAGGGGGTGGGGGCCCTACTGACGGGGTTTCTCACCGGGTTGGAACAGCAGTCCGACGCCCTTCAGCCCTCCGACGCACCCCGCCTCGGTACCGTGTTGATAGACCTGCTGTCCGCCTGGTTCGCGCAGGTACTGGAGGCGGAGGATGCCTTGGCGCCGGAGACCCGCCGACGGGCTCTGACGACGCGCATCCGGGCGTTCATCCGCCAGAACCTGCACGATCCAGGGCTGGCGCCGCCCGTGATAGCGGCCGCTCACCACATCTCACTGAGCTACCTGCACCGGCTCTTTCAAGAGGACACCCCCGGCGAGACGGTCGGGGCCTGGATCCGCACCCAGCGACTCGAAGGCGCCCGCCGCGACCTGGCAGACCCCAACCTCAGCTCCACTCCCGTCCGCACCATCGCCACCCGCTGGGGCCTGGTTCGCGCCCCCGACTTCACGCGCGCCTTCCGGAGCGCCTACGGAGTGTCGCCCACGGAGTACCGCGTACAGGTACAGGAGGGGATTGCGCGGGGAGTGGGGGAGCCGCCGAATCGCAGTGACACCGCATCCGGAGCAAGCGTGGACGACGACAGCCCAGAGCTCAGCGCTCCTTCCGACCAGGCAGCTCTTTCGTAACTCCCTGAGTTGTCTTCCGGGGAGCCTTCGAGAACGTCCATGCGGGTCTGACTCTACGCGGTACCACCCCTTTTCGATTTACATCTTGAAGGGGGCCGCCAACCACCTGGCCTGCGCCTACGGCGGCAGCCAGGACCGTGGCGCGCTCGCACCCTGGAAGAAAACAGCCTCGCCCGCCTTCGACGCCTCCATGGTGACGACGACCACTCCGACACCCTGGTCAGCGTCCGTAACCTGCCCGTCGGACTGTGGGAGTTGGGACGGCACGAGGAAGCCCTCGTCCTGGACGAGAAGACGTCGGAGGTGCGGCGTCGGGTGTTGGGACCGGATCATCCGAACACGCTGCGCACGGCGACCGAAGTGGCCCTCGCACGCTGCCCTCAGCTGGAGCTTGCGGCGATGCACGTCCGCGAATTCGCCGAGCTGATGAACCGTCGCCTCTGCACGGAAAGTGATCAACGCCGGGACGTCAAGGGCCACCAGCCATACGGAGGTTGGTCACGCGCGGCAGCACAGCGCGGAGGACGTGGCTGGGTGAGACGAGGGCGTCCGACGGCACGTCGGACCGGCGTCGGCCGCACCCGTGAATGCTCGAGGTCAACCACTGGTCCTGCAACCCCTCGGCGTTGGTACAGAGTGCACAGATAGTAGGCGGAGGGTCCACAACCCTCACCACCAACTTGCTGGAGCCATCAGGTGAAGGGAAGATCGCCAATAACCGAACCGGATTCGCGTATCTGCACCGTTTCGGCAACTGTCGGATGAGGCCGGGGATAAGACGCTTTGTCTCTGAAGACTGGTTTGGGGTCTTGTTAATCGCAAAACGGGGGGACACGTGCCATCCAGGGTTCTTGAATCTGGATCCTTCTTGCTGCTCCGTGCACGTGTGCTCAACCGAGGGGGAAGTCATGCGGGTCGGCACCATCGTTCAGAGTAATCACTGCCGTGCCGTGAGCTCCGCGCATGCGCGTCAGACTCACTCGCGCATTGTGTCCAGTCCGTAAAAACGCATTCCTTGACTGCTCCAGGGGCGGCCGCCCCTGCGAATGGTGCTGCGCGCCCAGAAATTCGTGAACGCGACGTATGGCAGCCGGATCGGCATGACTGTTGTCGATGATGGCCAGACAGGCTGGAACACCATGTACGCGCTGATCGTCACCCGGAGCCTTGGTTCGGGGAGGGGTGTCATCGAAGTCGACATCAACATCGCGACAATGCGGGACAAGGGGCAGGCATCGTTCAATCCGGCTGCGGCACAGGCGCTGGATAACCTGTTTGATACCTCCTGCTGGCCCCAGCTGCTCGCCGATGTCCAGTCGTACATGGAGTCCATCGGCTTCCCGGAGGGTGGCGGCCGCATCTCCTCGACCATCCAATGCCTCGAGACCATCATCGCGGGCGACGTCACGGTTTCGAGCACGGCTCCGGCGTACGGCATGAGGAAGGCCCTCATCCAAACGACTGCGTTCTGGGAGTTCCGGCACTACGGGAACGAGGACCTCATCAAGAACGCTGGCGTTTGGCTCTACCACAATGGTTATGTCCCTGGCTGGGCCAAAGACCCGCCCGGTGTCACGGCGTTCCGTGACAGCAGTACCGGAGTTGCCCAGATGTTCGGTTTCGCAGGAATTCTCGCTTGGAGCAACTCCATCAATACCGGGCTGGTCACCGGAACACCAAAGGACAGAATCAAGGACTCGGACGTGTTCGGCGTGTGGGACAAGATTCGTACGGGCAACGATTTCGCCCTTACCGGTGTTGGCCATGCCCAGATCCGGGCTGCCGAAGGCACGTGCTTCGGGACATCCTCGCGGAACTCGACAACGCGGTCCGCTGGGGCGGGGACGACCGGCGGTCCGGTGAGTTGCTCTCCTACATCGGCGTCAGTCCCGACGACGCGCAGTCGGCTACCGCGACCAAGAGGTTCAGCCGCTGGCAGGACACCCCGGGCAAGGGTGCCGGCAGTCCGGTCGACGTGCTCTCGCCCCGGCGGCGCGAGGTCGCCGAAGCGCTCGAGCATCGCCAGCGCGATGCGGCGGTCTGGCCGGATGCAAACCCAGCTCGGCGCTGCTCATGGGCACTTTTTGGCGACGTACAGCCGTACTTCCGCTGATGAGTTGTATGCCGTCCCCGCTTTGGGTTCCTGAGTGCACACAAGCCAGCTCGCCAATGACTTCGGAGCGACAACTTGCGAGTCAGGGGACTTGACCTTGAACACCTTCACGTGATCCGGATAATAACCCGCTGTCAGGGCGGCCAACAGAGATGTATCGACTTTCCGTCCGACGAGGCTCGAGAGCTTTGAAGCCGGCACCTTCATGCCGAGCTTTTCCGGACAATTCTCTGCTTTGGGTACGGCATAGATATCTACGGCCTGAAGTTTTGGCACCTCTTTCCGGAAGCATGCGGTATATTCGTTGACCTGACCGTGATAGACGTATCTCCCAAGACTCGTGGCATCCTTCAAGGCGAACCCTTTGCCGGAGTCGGCAACGTTTTCCATGGCGGTCAGAAGCTTTTCCCTTGAAGGCTCCTTCCGTATCCCCTGATTGGTGCTTACAGTGCTGTCGACAGTATTCGGCTCGGCAGTTCTGTCTTGTTCACATCCGACAATTAGCATCGAAATCGCGAACACAAGGGCGGTGGGGGTTGAATTGCCCAGTCTCTTCATGTCAACCTTCATCAGAGGGATGCTATCTACCGGTCATCCTAAGTTCCAGTAGAGGGCGGCACAATACCCTACCGTCGATGATGCGGAAGGCTCATAACGCGGGAAACCATCCCTGATCCTCGAACCAGCTGTATAAAAACAGTTGCTCAACCAGAGAAAGTAGGATTCGCCATGAGATCACTGACACGTATTGCTGTGGTCGGCGCCATAGCGACAGCCGTCGCGACAGCCACTACCACCGCCGCCGTCGCCGAGGATGCGACTGTCAACAGCGCCGGCCTGGGCGCCACGGTGAAATGGGTCGCCTACGGGGATGATCTGTACATCTCCGACGTCTCAGCTGACGGGCACTCGGCCGTCGGCACGTACCAGTGGGGCGCCACCCAGTACTTCTACTGGAACAGAGAGGGCAACGGGACCACGCGCTACGTGAACCTCAACCTCACGGAGCACACGCTGTTCGCGGTCGGTGCCATGCTGGGTGACTGGGAAGGTACCCCCACAGGCGGTCTCATCTGGCGCTCCCTCAACACACAGGCAGTCAACACCACCTGAGGTTGCGATAGCAGCGACCCGTATTCCCTCGAGCGGGACATATCGGAAAGGGTTTCTACGGCCTCTTCCGGAGCACACTCCGCACGTAGTTCTCCCGACTTCCCGACCGTCTGCGCGTACGTGAGGGAGCGCCCGACTCATCGGGTGCTCCCTCACTGAATCTCTTTCATCCTGGGCTGTCGGGTGAACCAGGCTGGTCAGGGGCGGTGCCGTGGCGAAGCCCCCGGCCGTCGGCGTGGCGATCTCACTCAACACGCTGACGGCCGGGGGGCTTCGTTGGTTCCGTACCTTCCACCCCCGACGTCCGGCACAAGCTGGCAGCGGACAGGGCTCCCGTGCCGTTGAGGGAGGTGTCCAGGTCGCAACTCGCCAGCTTGGGTGCCCTGTTGAGCCCGCAGCCTTCTGCACTCGACCTGCCGCATGCACTCGTGGAGTGGGCAACGATGCTGATCGTCACCCACGAGGGGACCGACGCTGCAAGCTGTGCCCGTTTGAGCGTGCGGTGATCTCGCTCTGGCTTACCTGGGCCGACACGACCCCCTGGCTCGGCTGGGAGCAGGTTTCCGTATTTCCGACGGTACCGCTCATGCTTACGTCACCGCCGTCGCCGAGCTCCTGGCCGACAAGGCGCTGGGTTCACCGAGCAGACGATCAACGGGGCCCTGTTCCGCCGCCCGCGTACCCGTCGAGCGAGGAGTCGCCTGCCTGAAATCCTGGCGAATCCTCCGTCACGCCCGATGCAGCCCGAACCGCATGAAGTCAATCGCCAAGGCTGACCTCACCCTGGGGCGGCACCGCTGAAACCCTCAATCCACGCCTGCTGTCAAATGCAGTTACAGCACGGTGGGGTAGCCGCAGCCCGGCAGGGCGGGGACCACCTTGGCGAGCAGGACGTCGCGCTCGTCGGCGGCGTCGAGGTTGGAGTCGAAGTTGTCGTCGATCTCGATGGCTGCAGGGTCGCAAGAGGCGGTGCCGCCTCGGCGACGGAACGCTACGCGCCCCGGTGGCATCCCCACCGTCATGAGGTGGTGGCGCAGGCCTGCGCGGTCCGTGGACACCGACCCCGACCTCGCTCACATGCGGCAGGAGCTGAGCGTCACGCCGGCGGCTGGGTGAGTTTGGCGGCCACGGCGTCGAGGACCCATTCCAGGCCGGTCGCGAAGGATGCCTCGGCGTCCACGTCCGTGCCGTCGTACACGGCCTTGGATACCGTCGGGAAGCGGCCCGTGGCCAGCATTTTCGTCAGATGCGGGCCAGATGCGCGTTGCCAGTCGTGCTTGGACAGGCCCGTGGCGCGCTCGGCCCGTAGGTTGGCGATCTCGCGTCGGATCGCGCCGGTGACGTAGGCGCTGACCGTCTCCACGGTGCGCATGACGGTGTCGATGTCGGCGAGGCCGTCGAGGGCGGCCAGCGTGGACTCGGCCACCGCGAGGCCGTTCGGGCCCAGGGCCGGGCGGCCTCCGAGCAGGTCGGCCAGCCATTGATGACGGAGAGCGGCCTGCCTGGTGCGGTGGGCGTGGCCGCTCAGTGCCTCCCGCCAGTTCCCGGGCTGCTCCTCCGGGAGAATCTCGGCCTGGACCTCGTCCACCATGAGGTCGAACAGCTCCTGCTTGGTGGCGATGTATCCGTACAGCCGCATCGGGCCGGCGTCCAGCCGGGCGGCGACCTTGCGCAACGACACCGCATCGAGGCCGCCCTCGTCTGCGAGCGCGATGGCGGCGGCGACGATCCGCTCCCGGTCGAGCGGTGCGGGGCGAGTTGGCGGCTCCGGCCGGTCCCAGACAGTCATGTGCCCATCGTACTGTTGCGATGCACCGTATCGAGGAAATACAGTGTATCGACATGAGACATCGTATCGCTGTGGTCGGGAGCGGCCCTGCCGGCCTTACCTTCGCCCGCGTCCTGCACCGCCATGGCTACCCCGTCACCGTCCTCGAACGCGATCCCGCACCCGACGCCCGCCCCCCGGGCGGCACGCTGGACCTGCACGAAGGGCTGGGCCAGCTCGCACTGGACAAGGCGGGACTGCTGGCGGAGTTCCAGGCGCTGTCCCGCCCCGAGGGGCAGGCCATGCGCATCCTGGACACGGACGGGATCGTCCTGCGCGACTGGCGACCCCGTCCGGATGACCGGGCCAATCCGGAGATCGACCGCAGGCAGCTCCGTGACCTGCTGCTCGGCCCTCTCGACGTCCAGTGGGGTCGGGGCGTGACGCAGGTGGTGCCGGGGACCCGGGATGGCGTACTGGTCGATTCAGCGGACGGGCGGCAGGAGTCGTTCGACCTCGTCGTCGGCGCGGACGGTGCCTGGTCCCGGGTCCGCCCGGCAGTCTCGTCGGTGGCGCCGCACTACACCGGCGTCACCTCGGTCGAGACCTCTCTCGACGACGTCGACACCCGCCACCCTGACCTCGCCCGGTTGATCGGCGACGGTTCCGTGGCTGTGTACGGCGTGAACCGAAGCCTCGTCGCCCAGCGCAACAGCGGCGGCCACGTGAAGGTGTACACCAAATTCCGCGCGCCGCTGGACTGGCACACGAACCTGGACCTGGCCGACGTCGATGCCGTGCGATCGAGCCTGCTGGCTCTGTTCGACGGCTGGGCCGCTCCCGTCCTCGACCTCCTCCGCCACGGCGCCGCTTTCGTCCCCCGCCCCTTCTACGTCCTGCCCGTGTCCCATACCTGGACGCACGTCCCCGGGGTGACGCTCCTGGGAGACGCCGCCCATCTGATGCCCCCACTGGGGGCGGGCGCGAACCTCGCGATGCTGGACGGCGCCGAACTCGCCGAGTCCCTCGCCACCAGTCCCGGAGATCTGGACAAGGCCGTCCGCACCTTCGAGGAACAGATGTGGGTACGGGCCGGCAGGTGGGCGAAGATCACGACGGCCGGTCTGGAACGTCTCGTGAGTCCGGACCCCACTCAAGCCCTCGCCCTTTTCGACCAAGTCCAGCCATCCTGACCGCCAAGCGCGAGAGCACCAGCACCAACGGCTCGCCACGGCTGCACGGGGCAGTACGGCACCGCTGCGGTCCCTTCCGGCAAAATCACCGTTGGATCCGGCGCGGAGCTGGCGGGCGAGGCGATCGCGGCCTTCAACGCGATGACCGGTCACGACTATGGGGTGCTCGACTTCGCTGAATGCGATGGAAGTAGGAGCGTGGAGGAGTTCGCGCGGGAGGCGGCCAGGCCGGCTCGTCCACGGGCTGCGGACGTCACCCGGGACGAGCTGGTTGAGATCGTTCGCAGACTCCAGCTGGCCGCCCCGGACAGCTCCTGCCATCTGAGGCTCCTGGAGGCGAACGTGGCGCATCCCGGGGTGAGTGACCTGGTCTTCCATCCCTCGGACAACCTGCACGACGCCTTGAGAGCGTGTGTCTGTTCCTCTGATCTCAACTGCACCAGGTGTGACTGAGGGGCTCAAGGCGGCTCAGGTAGTGGGAGCGGTGGAGCCCGCTACTTGGCCAGGCAGAGCCTGTAGTTGGCCGCGCACTCGACCTGGGCTTTCCTGTGTGCAGGGTCGTGATCGCCCAATGGCCTCAGACTAGGTCCCATGTCTGCGCTGTGGAGCTTGCTTGCCGCCCCTGCCGGGGCCGCCGCGACCACGCTGATCGGTGTCTTTGCAGGGAGCGCGGTCAGCAGGAAAGCGCAAGACAGACATTGGGCCCGGGAGCAGTTGGCAACAACGTGTGCACGGGTACTGCGCGAGTCATCAGGATTACTCGTGAGCCTCAGTGAGGCGGAATCAGCTCGCCCCAGCTCGGTTCCTCAAGGTGTCGTGCACCGGACCACGATTGACTGGCGGCCATGGAATGAAGCCCTGAGCATGGTGAATCTCGTCGCCGACAAGCACATCGCGGAAGCGGCTCACGTGCTTGACGAGCAGATATGGCGTCTTCACACCAAGGTCAAACGCGGTCTGACCCCCGAAGAGAACTGGTTCGATCTGCGTTCACACGTGGAATCAGCACAGAACAACTTCATCGTCACGGCACGCGGCCGACTCTCGCCTGCTGGAGGCCCGCTTCAGCGTTTCTCCGGCCGACCTGCTCCAGATGACCCGATCTGGACCTCATGAGCTGCTGCAGGCGCGGGGCCATATTCCCTGTGGGACACCATTACAGCTCGGGCGAACAGGCCACCATCCGCGCCGTCGCCGAGCACGGCCAGACCTTGTACGCCCTGAGCACTCCCGAAGGCACCGCACTGGTCCGCCTCGAGTTCATCGGCGACGTCCCGGTCCCCAGGTCTCGGGGGCGTTGTGGTGGGTAGCTCGGGTCAGTCGGGCCTGTTTCCCGAGGTGGACTTGATGGCAGCCTGTACCGCTTCCAGCAGCGAGGCCAGGCCATGCGCCTGCTCCCACTCCGCGGCCGTGTACCTCCAGATGTGGCTTCCGCCCGGGAGCTCCGGCCGGCCATGCGCGATCTCCACTACCCGCTTCCCCTTCCGGTCCGGTCACGCGTAGGTGCACGTTCCGTAGGTGAAAACGGACAGGGTGACCGCCGAAGATCTCCAGTATCCGCCCGTCAAACGAGTAGAACTCTCGGCCGACCGTGGTCGTGATCGCGTCGTTCATGCGCGAACCCTATGCACGGTCATCAGCCGGTGCCAGGCCTCTATCACGCACCCCTTCCATCACCGCCCCGCGACCGCGCCCGTGCGGCGTCTGCGCAGGTCTGACTCGACACGCCTCGGTAGCGGGAACTCCCGGCCGTCCTGCGCGATGACCTTGGCCGTGGCGTGGCTCGCGAGGAGGCTGGTGCGATGCCGATCGACCACGTACGACCTGCCGTTCGGGTTGGAGTACAGGACCACCATCTCCAGGAACCGGGCACACGCCAGGTTGCTTGACCAGCTGTACTTGGAGCCCGTCCAGCTCCGCAGGACGCGAGGCGATCCGTTCCTGTATCTCGGGGTCCATCATGCGCCGGAGCGTACGAGCGGCGCCGATCCCGACGGACGAGAACCCGCATGCGACGGCTGTTCGTCTACCAACTTCCGCCATACACAACGGGGTTCAACCCTGTCGAGGCGTGTGGTCGCGCCCGCAGAGGTCCGTGGCCAACCTCACCAAACACAACCTCGACCAGCCCACCGCGCTGGTGAAGACGCGGCTGAAACGGATGCAGTACCGACCTCACCGCATCGAAGGGCTCATCGCCAAGACCCGAAAAGTCGTTCAGAGTCAATCCTGGGTCCGCCCGCACCGTCACTACGTCTGTGCCTGCTGTCCTTCACTCCACCGAGTGGCACTTAACGCTCTCCCAGGAGAATCGGAGGTGAGGCGCATAGCCTGCGCTTGTGCCGAAGAGGTCCAGGAACGTGCCATCGGCGCACAAAGAAGCTGCTGTGCCGGGACGACGGT
This sequence comes from Streptomyces sp. NPDC002817, assembly GCF_053592055.1. Taxonomy (NCBI): domain Bacteria; kingdom Bacillati; phylum Actinomycetota; class Actinomycetes; order Kitasatosporales; family Streptomycetaceae; genus Streptomyces; species Streptomyces sp. NPDC002817. The sequence continues at coordinate 3,622 of NZ_JBSFUY010000066.1, read as the reverse complement.
AGGTGATGGAGGTGCCGACTCCGCACGACCCGCAGGGTGTGTCCGGTGCACAGCCTCATCTGCAGGCCCCGAGGGCACTCGAGGACGGCTTGGCCATCGCGCTCATCGATCCCGCGGGTCGTATCAGCATGTGGACTTCCGAGATGCAGGCGCTGACCGGACACTCGCCCTGCGAGATCGTCGGCCGCGACCTCTCCGTACTCGCCGACCGGCCTGTCGGCCACGGCCGCGTACTCGTCGCTGAGCTGGTCCGGGCCGGCGGCGCAGTCCGGGTGGACTGGGTGCGCTGTTCGGACGGGACCTGCCGCAGTGTCCGGTGGCGTGCGATGCCCGTGCCGTTCGCTGCGGGTACGGGTCTGGTCGCCGTAGCCAGCCACGGTGCTCAGGAGCTCCATTGGTGTGAGGCCGCGGCGGCCGACCTGCTCCTGCATTCATCCCCGGTCGGGTTGGCCGTTCTTGACCGGGATCTGCGTTACCGCTTCATCAACAACGCCCTCGCCCGCCTCAGCGGCCTGCCCGTCGCCGCACATTTGGGCCGCCGCATTCTGGACGTCCTCGATCTTCCTGACCCGCAGGCCTATGAGGACATGCTGCGACGTGTGACCGACGGCGGCGAGACGATCAACAACCTGCACGTGGCCGCGATCAGACCCGATGGCACTCCCTACGCGGCGGTGGGAACCCTCTTCCCGCTCCGGAACGCCGATGGCCACATCGTGGGTCAGGCCGGTGTAGTGCATGACCTGGGCGGCACGAGAGCAGAACTGCTGGACACCGCGCGAAGCCAACGCCGCTTGGAGCTGCTCAGCCGGATCAGTGCCAGCCTCAGCCACGGGCTGGACGTGGCGAGCGTAGCGTCGAAACTGTCAGCAGCCTGTTCCCCGGCGTTCGCCCGCACCGTCACCGTCGACCTCCTCGACAGCGCAGTGCAACACACTCCACACGCGCCGATGCGTGCTGCAGTCCAGCAGCATGCCGCAGTCTCCCCGGTGCCCGCCCCTCCTCAGGTTCACCCGCTGAGCGCGTCCGCAGACAACGGACCTACTCGTACAGAACGGGAGCTGCCACAGACCCGCGCGGCATCAGTCCCTGTCAGCGAGTGCATCCGCTCAGCTGACGTGATCTCCTTCCATGTCGACGAAGCCCAGGAACCGCCGCACTGCGCAGTCGCTCTCCCACTGCTGGCCGCCGGACATGTGCTGGGGGCGATCACCTTCACCAACCCCACCAGCTTCGATGCTGACGACATGCTCACCATGCGCGACATCACCGCCCGCACCGCCATGGCGATCGACAACGCCCTGCTCTACCGACGGGAAAAGCTGGCAACGCTCGCCCTCCAACGCCATCTGCTGCCCGCACGCCTGCCTGACATTCCATGGGCCAGGACAGCACACCGCTACCTCCCCGCCCAGAACGGCACTCTTGCCGGCGGGGACTGGTACGACCTCGTGCAACTCCCTGGAGCACGTATCGGCATCACTGTCGGTGACGTCATGGGACATGGACTGGGTGCAGCGGCGGCTATGGGCCGATACCGTTCTTCAGCTCGTGCTCTGCTGGGCGTCGGCCTGGAACCCGGCCAGCTCCTCACCCGCCTGGACGGTCTGGGCGACGAGACGGACAACGACCTGCCCGCCACGTGTGTCTGCGCCGTGTATGACGCGGCCACCGGTGACCTACGGCTGGCACTTGCCGGTCATCCACCCCCGCTGCTGATCCGTCCGAACGGATCAGCAGACGTGTTGACGGCCGACCCCGGTCCCCCCATGGGCATGGGCCTCGAGCACACCTACGACGACACGCACCACGCCGTCCCGCCCGGAAGCCTCCTGGTCCTCTATACCGACGGCATGATCGAAGACCGCCATACGCACTTGGACCTCGACCAGGGAATCGCCATGCTCCGCCGGGCAGTTCACCACACCGAGATGCCTCTGGACGACGTATGCGACGCCCTCATGGCCGTACGCCCCGCCAACTCGACAGATGACGCCACCTTGTTCGTGACAAGACTCGCCCGCATCCAGCCCACGACCTAGATGATCAATTCCAAGGGGTGCCTGCGGAGGGTGTGGGGTGGGCGGTGGCCGAAGCCGGCGCGAGACGGTCAGGCGGCGGGCTGCCGGCCGTGGTTGTCGAGGTGGCAGCGGGTGGTCAGGCGCCAGGGTCGACTTCGGGGTGCGTGAACCGCACGGGCTTGCCCAGCGACCGGGCGTAGGCGATTTCGGCTCGGGTGCTGTCTCCGATGTAGTCACCGACGACGAGTACCTCATCGGCGAGCCGGATCTTCGCCCGGTGCAGATCGTCGAGTCGAGCCTTCAGCGCCTCGGCCTCGACAGGATCGGACCAAAGTTCGTGCGGCGACTTCATGTCGCAGCCCGGTTTGACGACAATCTTTCCGGCTGTGGTCTCCCGCAGATCGGCCTCGTTCATCTCGGTCATGAAGCGGGTGGATCCGCAGATCACGACGATACGCGGGAGGCTCAACAGCTTCTTCGCGTCGGCGAGCTTCTCCTCGGGGGTGAGCAGGTGCGGGTTTGACACTGGTTCCTCCTGGTGGTGTGGTCCAAGGGGTGCCCGGAGACGAGAACGAGGGTATCCAAGATCGTTTTATGGCGATCGGCGTGGCCACCCACCGGCGAGGCAACCGTCTCCTGGCGCAACCCGACACCGCCTGATCAAAGCTGCATCCAGGGATGAAACAACGGGCGAAAAAACGACCTCTAAGAGGTCGTTTTCAGCGAGTTTGTGTCGCTTCGCGCGTCACGGATGGATACTCGCACCTCTCACGTTTCAGGTTCCTGTACAGGGCGGTGGGAGTAATCGCCGATATCAACTGCCCTTGGAATGAGACAGGCTTCACGGGATGAGACGGGCAATAGGGGCGTCCCTCACGCCTCGTCAATCGCGCCAGCCCTTAAAGCCCCCGAAGGCCCGCCCCGCCACAGGTACTTGTTGGGATGAAACAGGCTCTGCCGCTGAAAACGACCTCTAAGGCGGTGTCCTACGTGGCGATCGCTCGTTGGTTCGTCTATGGGGCGGGGTACGTGGAGTTGGATTGTTCCGGACGGCTTGTGGGAGCTTGCCAGACCGTTGATTCCGCAGGACCGAGTGCGGCCGCAGGGCGGCGGGACCCAGAACACGCCTGATGAGACGCTGTTCGCGGCGATCATCTACGTGCTGGTCAGCGGGTGCGCCTGGCGGGCTTTGCCGCCGTGCTTCGGCATATCGAAGTCGACGGCCCATCGCCGGTTCATGATCTGGTCCAGGGCCGGCGTCTGGGGCCGGCTCCACGAAGCGGTCCTGCACCAACTCGACGACGCAGGCCTCATCGACGTCTCCCGCATCGTCCTGGACTCCGCGCACGTACGCGCTAAAAAGGGGGCGAACACACAGGTCCGAGCCCCGTGGACCGGGGCAAGCCGGGTTCCAAGATGCACGTCCTGTCGGACGCGAACGGACTGCCCCTGGTCGTCGGCGTCTCCGCCGCCAACGTCCACGACAGCGAAGGCCTGAAGCCCATGGTGGCCGGTCACCAAACGAGACACGACCCCCACCGCGGACGCTACTTCAAGCCCCAACGCCTGCATGCCGACAAGGCCTACGACATTCCCCACCT
>NZ_JBSFUY010000065.1:0-19027 GCF_053592055.1 Streptomyces sp. NPDC002817 | reverse complement strand
GGGGTTGTCGGTGGCGGCGGTCAACGGGCCGTTGTCGACGGTGGTGTCGGGTGATGTGGCGGCGTTGGAGGAGTTGCTGGCCCGGGTGCCCGAGGCGCGGCGGATCCCGGTGGATTACGCGTCGCATTCGTCGCATGTGGACCGGATCGGCGGCGAGATCCGTGAGGCTCTGGACGGCATCACGCCTCGTACTGGTGAGATCCCGTTCATCTCCAGTGTCACTGGGGAGGTGTTGGACACGGCCGGGCTGGATCCGGAGTACTGGGTGAGCAACCTGCGTCGGACGGTGCGTTTCCGCGACGCCGTAGCCACCGCGCTCGCCGCCGGTCATCAGGTGTTCGTCGAGGCCAGCCCGCACCCCATCCTCTCGATTGGCGTGATGGAGACGGCCGAAGCCGTGGGCGTCGATGCCCTGGCCGCCGGGACCCTGCGCCGCGACGAAGGCGGTACGGCGCGTCTGCTGACCTCGCTCGCCGAAGTCCATGTGAGGGGGGTCCCGGTCGACTGGCCACCGGCGTTCACGGGCAGCGGCGCACGCCGGGCCGAGCTGCCCACGTACGCCTTCCAACACCGCCGCTACTGGCTCGAACCGGTCGCGGCGCAGAGTCGCGACACCTCGGACAAGGACGAGAGCCGGTTCTGGGAGGCGGTGGAGCGCCTGGACATGCAGGGGCTGGCCGACCTGCTGGGGGTGCCGTCGGTGAACGGGATGACGGATGTCCTGCCGATGCTGTCGACCTGGCGGCGGCAGCGACGCGAGCTGGCCACCGTGGACAGCTGGCGCTACCGCGTCCAGTGGTGCCCCCTGGAAGTCGGCCGGGGAGCCGGGCCCGTCCTGTCCGGCACCTGGCTTCTGGCAGTGCCCCGGGCTGACGTCGGCGACGACGTGGAGCGGGCACTCACGGCATGTGGTGCCGAAGTCCGGCGGCTCGTCGTGTCGTCGGCCGACGTGGACCGTGAAGCGCTGGCCGGGCGGCTGCACGATGCGGACGTCGAGAGTGCGACGGGCGTACTCTCGCTGCTCGCGGCGGATGACCTGCCCTGGGCGGGACGGGCCTGGTTGAGGACGGGGCTGGCGGCGACGGTTGCATTCGTCCAGGCGCTCGGCGATCTCGGCGCGGCGGCACCCGTGTGGTGCGTGACCCGGGGTGCCGTGTCAACGGGGGACGCCGACTCGCCCGCACGGCCTGACCAGGCCGCGCTGTGGGGGTTCGGGCGCGTTGTCGCACTGGAGCGGCCCCGGGCATGGGGCGGGCTCGTGGACCTGGCAGACGATGCCGACAGTGACGCGTTGGAGAAGCTGTGCGCCGTGTTGGCGGGTGGTGACGGCGAGGATCAGGTGGCGATCCGGCCCGCCGGGGTGTTCGGCCGGAGGCTGGCGCCCGCTCCGCTCGGGGAACGGCCCCCCGTACGGGCATGGCGACCGGGCGGCACCGTTCTGATCACCGGCGGAGCGGGCGCGATCGGGATGCGGCTGGCCCGCTGGTTCGCGCACCACGGCGCCGGACACGTGCTGCTCGCCGGACGCCGCGGTGGACGGGCTCCCGGAGTGGGGGAGTTGACGGCGGAGCTGGCGGAGCTGGGCGTGCTGGTCACGGCTGCCGAGTGCGATGTCACCGACAGGAAGGCGGTAGAGGCCATGCTGGCTGCCGTACCGGCCGAGCAGCCGTTGACCGCCGTTGTCCACGCGGCGGGCATCGGCCAGTCCACGACGGTCGAGGAGACCGGCCTCCCGGAGTTCGCCGGAATCATGGCTGGCAAGGCGGCCGGTGTCGAGGCACTGGATGCGGCGCTGGGCGACCGCCCGCTAGACGCCTTCGTGCTGTTTTCCTCCAACTCCGGGGTCTGGGGCAGCGGCCGACACGGCGCGTACGCGGCCGCCAACGCCTACCTGGACGCGTTCGCCGAGCAGCGCCGGGCCCGCGGGCTGACCTGCACCTCCGTGGCCTGGGGCAACTGGGGGGCGGGCGGCATGCTGGCCGATGACGGGTATGCCGAATACCTCAGCCGCCGTGGGGTGTTGGAGATGGACCCCGACCTGGCGATCACGGCGATGGCCGCGGCAGTCGAGCACGACGAGGCCTTCGTGGCCGTCGCCGCCATGGACTGGGAGCGGTTCGGCATAGGCTTCACCTCCGGCCGCCCCAGCCCGTTGATCGGCGAACTCCCGGAGATCCGCCGGTTGTCGGAGGCCGAGGAGCCCGAGAGCGAAGGGGCATCGGCGCTCGCCGAGCGGTTGGCCCGCGCCTCCTCCGCCGAACGGGACACCGCGCTCTCCGCGCTGGTGGCAGCCGAGGCGGCTGCTGTGCTCGGGCACGCCTCCCCGGACGAGATCGAACCCGGACGGCCCTTCAAGGACCTCGGATTCGAATCGCTGACGGCTGTCGAGCTGCGCAACCGGCTCCAGACCGCCACCGGGCTGCGCCTGCCGGCGTCGCTGGTCTTCGACCACCCGACCCCGTCGGCCGTCGTGGAGCGGCTGCGTGGCGCACTGCCGCCGTCGCCGGGGGAGGGCGGGCCGGACCGGACGGTCCTCGGTGAACTGGACCGGCTGGAAGAGGCCGTCGCCGCCTTGCCGTTGGGTGCGCAAGTGCCGTCCCAGACGGTTCGCCGGTTGCAGTCGCTGCTGTGGCGGCTTGGTGGGGATGGGGCGGCGGCCACCGCGTCCGGCGACGTCGATCTCGGCGAGGCGTCGGCGGAAGACCTGTTCGACATGATCGATCGCGAGCTCGGGGCGTGAGGGGAGACGGGCCGATGACGCACGACGAAGAGAAGCTGCTGACGTACCTTCGACGCGCGACGACCGAGCTGCGCCAGTCACAGCAACGGTTGCGACAGGTCGAGGAAAAGGCCACGGAACCCGTCGCGATCACAGGGATGGCCTGCCGCTTCCCCGGTGGGGCACGCTCTCCGGAGGAACTGTGGGAGCTGGTGGCGGCAGGTGGCGACGCCATATCCGACTTCCCCGACAACCGTGGCTGGGACGTGGCGGGTACCTACGACCCGAACCCGGACCAGCCCGGCCGGACGTACGTACGACAGGCCGGGTTCCTGCACGAGGCGGCCGAGTTCGACGCCGAGGCGTTCGGGATCTCACCGCGCGAGGCTCTGGCCATGGATCCGCAGCAGCGGCTGCTGCTGGAGACGTCCTGGGAGGCCATCGAAAGGGCGAGGATCCCGCCCCTGTCGCTGCGCGGCGAGTCGGTCGGCACGTTCGTCGGCTTCAACAACGGCGACTACGCCACCGACGTGCGCCGGCTTCCCGACGGGATGGAAGGCCACATGGGTACCGGCGGGATGGCCAGCATCATGTCCGGCCGCATCGCCTACTTCTTCGGCCTGGAGGGGCCGGCCGTCTCACTCGACACGGCGTGCTCGTCGTCGCTGGTCGCCCTGCACCTGGCCTGCCAGGCCCTGCGCAACGGCGAGTGCTCGATGGCACTCGCGGCCGGGGTCACCCTCATGTGCGGCATCACCGGGTTCGTCGAGTTCAGTCGGCAGCGCGTACTCGCCGCCGACGGCCGGTGCAAGGCGTTCGGGGCGGGTGCGGACGGCTTCGGCCCCTCCGAGGGCGTCGGCGTACTGCTGTTGGAGCGGCTGTCCGACGCCCGTCGCAGCGGACGCCCGGTGCTGGCCGTCGTGCGGGGGAGCGCCGTCAACCAGGACGGAGCTTCCAACGGGCTGACCGCCCCCAACGGCCCTGCCCAGGAGCGGGTCATCGAGCAGGCTCTGGCGTCCGCACGGCTCGCCCCGGCGGACGTTGACGCCGTCGAGGCACACGGCACCGGCACCACCCTGGGCGACCCGATCGAGGCTCAGGCCCTGCTGGCCGCCTACGGCCGGGGGCGTGGCCCCGACCAACCGCTGTGGCTCGGTTCCGTCAAGTCGAACATCGGGCACACCGGGTCCGCGGCGGGCGTGGCCGGTGTGATCAAGACGGTCATGGCGCTCCGCCGCGAACTGCTGCCGAGGACACTGCACGCCCAGGAGCCCTCGCCGCGCGTCGACTGGTCCGTCGGCGGCGTGGAGCTGCTGAGCGAGGCCCGGCGCTGGACACGCGGCGACCGGATACGGCGGGCGGGGGTGTCAGCCTTCGGGATCAGCGGCACGAACGCCCACGTGATCCTCGAGGAAGCGCCGCGAACCGAGGACACATCGTGGCCCGAGAACGTTCCGGCGGCCTCGGTACGGGCCACGGCGTCGACGGAGCCCTCCGGGAGCCCTGCCCCCGCACTCGTGCCGATCGTGCTGTCCGGCGCCGGCCCCGACGCTCTGCGCGCTCAGGCCGCGCGGCTGCGCGATCACCTGACAGCCCACCCCGAACTGTCGCTCGCGGACTGCGCGCTCTCGACGGCCTCGACCCGGTCGGCACGTGCCCACCGGGGTGTCGTGATCGCCGGCGACCGCGTCACGGCGCTCGACGGACTCGCCGCCCTGGCCGAGGGCAGGCCCGCTGGCAACGTCGTCACCGGTGTCGCCCGGTCCGTCGGCGGTGTGGTGATGGTGTTTCCCGGCCAAGGCTCGCAATGGGTCGGCATGGCCACCGAGCTGATGGCTCACTCCCCGCTCTTCGCCGAGCGGATGAGGCAGTGCGACGAGGCACTGGCACCGTACGTCACCTGGTCACTCGTCGATGTCCTGACCGATCCGGACGGACACGGCCTGGAACGGGTCGACGTGGTGCAGCCGGTCCTGTGGGCCGTGATGGTCTCGCTGGCCGGACTGTGGCGTTCCTTCGGAGCAGTGCCTGCCGCCGTCCTTGGCCACTCCCAGGGCGAGATCGCCGCAGCAGTCACGGCCGGCGCGCTGACGCTGGAGGACGGCGCACGGGTGGTCGCACTGCGCAGCAGGGAGCTGCTGGCGCTGTCGGGCGGGGGCGGCATGGCCTCGCTGCCGTTCGCCGCGGAGCACGTCAAGGAACTGATCGCGGACACCGACCTGTCGATCGCGGCCGTCAACGGCCCTTCCGCGACAGTCGTCTCCGGCGGCACGCAGGAGATCGACGATCTGGTCGCCCGGGTACCGGAAACCCGGAGGATCCCGGTCGACTACGCCTCCCACTCAGCGCAGGTCGACGGCATCGGCGAGGACATCCTGCGGGCCCTGGACGGGATTGCGCCGCGCCCGGGCCCAGTTCCCTTCTTCTCCTGCGTCACCGGGGGGACTCACGACCCGACCGGCCTGAACCCCCAGTACTGGGTGGACAACCTGCGGGGCCGCGTCCGCTTCCACGACGCCGTGGGTGCCGTACTGGGGCAGGGACACCGGGTGTTCATCGAGTGCTCGCCGCATCCGGTGCTCGCCCCCGGCGTCGAGGAGACCGCGGCGGACGGGGGCGTCGAGGCCGCCGTGATCAGTACGCTGCATCGGTCCGACGGCGGTCTGCCGCGCCTCATCACCGCCCTAGCCGAGGCCTACGTGCGCGGTGTGCCGATCGACTGGAGCGCCCTGTTCGCGGGCACGGAGGCCACCGTCGTCGACCTGCCCACCTACGCCTTCCAGCGCAGGCGCTACTGGCTGCCGGACCACGACCGTGGGGCCGTGGACGTCGCGGCCGCCGGACTCGCCGAAGCCGACCACCCTCTTCTGGCAGCCGGCACGCGGGTGGCGCACGGCGAGCAGCACCTGTTCGTCTCCCGGCTGCCGGACGAAAGCCTGCTGACGGGTACGAGCCTCGTCGAACTGGCCCTGCGCGCGGGTCAGGAGACGGGCTGCCCACGGCTGGACAAGCTGACGGTCGACGCGGCGCCGACGTCCACCGACACCGCGGTCACGTGCCAGGTCTGGGTAGGGGCACCGGACGACCAGGGCCGACGGCCGCTGACCGTGCACTCCGGCCCCGACGCCCTGGGCGACACCTGGACACGGCGGGCCACGGGACGGCTCGGCCCGGTCCCCGGGGCGAGCCCCGCCGGCCTCCAAACGTGGCCGCCCGCCGCGTGGCGGGAGGGGGCGATCGTGTACTCTGAGGCCGCTCTCGACGACGAACAACGAACGCGGGCCGACGGCTACGGGCTGCATCCACTGCTCCTCGACGCCGCCCTGGCGGAGAGCCGCAGCCTGCTGGAGGAGGCCGACGGCCAGACGTGGGAGCCGCACGTCTGGCGCGGGGTGACCTTGTTCGCCGACGGCGCGACCGACCTTCGGGTACAGGCCGTGCACGGCGGCCCGCAGACCATGTCCCTGCTGCTCGCCGATGCGACAGGCGCGCCTGTGGCCGCCGTCGAGGCCGTGGAGTGGAAGCCGGTCACGGCGGCCCGGCCGGCCGACACGGCAGGCAACGTGCTGCACCGTGTCGAATGGCGTCAGCTGCCCACCGCGACGGGGACCGTGGCGGAGGGGGACTGGGGCGAGCTCGGCGACACGGTCACGGACCCCGAAACCGTCCCCGGCCTGGTCGTGTTGCCGGTCAGGACGGCGGACGGGGACGAACCGGCCGCCGTCGTGCGGCGCACCACGGCCGCCGTTCTCACCACCCTGCAACGCCGACTGGCGGACCGGCGCTTCGACGGATCGCGGATGGTGCTGGTCACCGAGCGCGCGGTGGCCGCCGCACCGGGCGAGGCGCCCACCCTGGCCGCGGCACCGATCTGGGGGCTGGTCAGGTCCGCGCAGGCCGAGTACCCCGGACGACTGCTGCTCGTCGACGTGGACGGTACGGATGAGTCGCGGAGCGCGCTGAAGGCGGCGGTGGCGGCCGCCGTGGAAGCCGACGAGAACCAGGTGGCGCTGCGCCTGGGCAGAGTCCTGGTGCCGCGCCTGACGCGACTGCCCGGCACGTCCACCGCGCCCGGCCGGGCACGGCGCCTGGCCGATCGCGTCGTGGCCGGGACCGTCGTCATCACCGGCGGCACCGGTGCGCTGGGCAGAGTCCTCGCCCGCCACATGGTCACGCGCTACGGAGCGCGCCGGCTGACTCTGCTGAGCCGCCGCGGGCCGCGGGCCCCGGGCGCCGCCGCCCTCCGGGCCGAACTGGCGGAGCTAGGCGCGGAGGCAGCCGTGGTCGCCTGCGATGTGACGGAGCGGGAACAGCTCGCCGCCGTGCTCGCCGCCGTCCCCGCCGACCGTCCGCTCGGCGCCGTGCTGCACCTCGCCGGAACGCTCGGTGACGCCACCCTCGCGTCCCTCACACCCGACCGCCTGGATCTGGTGCTCGCCCCCAAGGTGCTCGGCGCCCTCCATCTGCACCGGCTCCTGGACGAGCCGGACTCGGCGCCCCTGGTGCTGTTCTCCTCCCTCGCGGCCCAGCTCGGACCCGCCGGGCAGGCCAACTACGCGGCGGCCAATGCCTACCTGGACGGGCTGGCCGCACACCGGCTGGCACAAGGGTTGTCAACCTGCGCGCTCGCCTGGGGACCCTGGTCGCCGGACGAAGCCGAAACGGACGGGATCGGCACCGCCACCGACCCAGTGACCCGTGAACGGTCCGGGCTGCTGCCCTGGCCGGTCGATGCCGCGCTGGAGGCCTTCGACACTGCCCTCGCACAGGACGAGGCGCTGTTGATCCCGGTACGGTTCGACGCCACGGCCATCCGGGCCAGGGCCGCGGACGAGCCACTTCCGTCGGTACTGCGCGGCCTCTTCGGCGGCGCCACACGCCGTCGCGTCGGCGCCGCCTCCGCGCAGGGTGCCCCGCAGTGGGCGCAGCGGCTGGACGGGTTGTCCGCCGATGCCCGGCGCGGCTTGTTCCTGGAGCTTGTGCGGGACCAGGTGGCCAGCGTCCTCGGACATGAGGCGGCCGACACCCTGGACCCGCGACGCCCCTTCAGCGACCTGGGGTTCGACTCGCTCAGCGGGGTGCGGCTGCGCAACCGGCTGAGCGCGGAGACCGGACTGAGTCTGCCGCCCGCCCTGGTGTTCACGTATCCCACCATGGGTGACCTGGCCGCGTACCTGGACGAGCAGCTGGCCCGGAGCACCGGTCCGGCGGCCGAGGCCAAGGAGCCCGGCCAGGCCGAACTGGACCAGCTGGAGCGGGCCCTGAGCGGTGACGCGCTGGACGCCGTGGTCCGCGACCGCGTCCTGCGCCGCATGGAAGCGCTGCTGTGGAAGGCCCGTGCCGGTGACGACGCGGAGGGCGGACTCGGCACCACCGACCTGGACGCGGTGAGCGACGACGAGATGTTCGACCTGATCGACCGACAACTGGGAACAGGCTGACGAGGGAGCCATGGAGACCGAACCGGTGAAGGCAGAACTGCGCCGCAAGCAGGTGGTCGACGAGTACTTCCGTCGTCTCGACGCCGGCGACGTGCCCGGAGTGCTCGCCCTGTTCGCGGACGACGCGCGGATCGAGGACCCGGTGGGCCACCCGGCCCACGAGGGGGACACCGCCCGGGAGACATACGTGAGCAAACAGGTGCGCCGGGGGGCCCGGCTGACCCCCGGCACCCTCGTGGCCTCCCATGACGAGGAACAGGTGGCCGTGCCGTACACGGTGTCCACGACCGCAGAGGTCATCGACGCGCTCGGCCTGTTCCGCGTCGGCCCGGCCGGGACCATCACGGAGATCCGCGTCTTCTCGGGCATGACCGACCGGCGCCCGACCGACGCACCTGAGCACAGGAAGGACCGCGATGACTGACGCGACCGCCCGGGAGAAGGCCGACCTCCCCCCGCTGCAACTCACCTCACTGGTCTCGCTCTATGCCAAGGCCCTGGACAGCTTGGCCAAGCGTCCCGTGCTGGGCGACCGGGGTGCCGCCACGACCGTCCGCCGTCTCGACCACGACTTCCGCAGCCTGAAGTTGCGGCGCGACGACGCGGTCGCCACCGTGGCGCGCGCGGCGCAACTGGACCGCTGGAGCCAGGAGTTCCTCGACGGTCATCCGGAAGCCGACGTCCTGCACCTGGGGTGCGGCCTGGACCGGCGGGTCGAGCGGCTGCCCGCGGCGGTCGGCCGTGACTGGTACGACGTCGACCTGCCCGAGACGGTCGATCTGTGCCGGCGGCTGTTCGACCCCCTACCCGGCCACCAGTGGCTGGCCCGCTCCGTCACCGACCCGGACTGGCAGGAGAACCTGCCGGAGCGCCCGTCGGTTCTCGTGGTCGCCGAGGCGCTGACGATGTTCCTAGACGAGCAGTCGATGCGCGCCCTGGTCGAGGGAGTCGTCGCGCGCTATCCGCACGGTTGCCTCCTGTTCGACGCCTACACCCCCCTCGCCGTGCAGACCATGCGGAAGCACCCCACGTTCCAGGCCGTCGGCACCGGACCCACCTGGGGTATCGACGACGCTCGCGCTTTCGAGCGGTGGGTGCCCGGACTGACGTACGACCGGGAGTGGTACCTCGTCGGCTCCCGGCACATTTTCCGGATGCCGCCGCTGTCGATCCTCATCTCCGGCGTGATGTATCTGCACCCCGGACTCCGCCGCTACAGCAGGCTTGTCCGACTGACCTGGTAAGGGGCGAATAGGGGTACGCACCGGAGGGCCGTCTCCCTATCCTGAGACGGGAAGAAAGAGGGGCTCATGAGGGTCATATGGTTTCACATGCAGGGGTACCGCGATCTTCCGGACGATTTACAGGACCGCTATGAAAGCGTCTGGGTGACCGCGCCGAACGACGAGTTGTGCGACCCAGAGACCGCTGGTCGATATCTGAACTGGAATCTCGACGAGCTGGAGTACGCGGACGATCTGGGATTCGATGGAATAGGCACCAACGAACACCATCAGAACGGATACGGGTTTCCGGTCTCCCCTCATATGACCGCGTCCGTCCTGGCGCGCCGGAAGTCGGACGCGGCGATCTGTCTGCTGGGGACCACGCTGCCGACCTACCACCCGCTGCGGGCCGCCGAGGAACTGGCGATGCTCGACTGCATGAGCGGCGGGCGGCTGATCACGGGCTGGCCGGTGGGCACGTCGATGGACACGGTCGGCAACTTCGGGATCCCGCCGGACGAGGTGCGCCCCCGCTACTACGAGGCGCACGACCTGATCAAGGCCGCCTGGACCAGGCCCGGTCCGTTCCCCTTCAACGGCAAGTACACCAAGCTCCGCCACGTCAACCCATGGCCCAAGCCCCTTCAGCGGCCGCATCCCCCGATCTGGATGGCCGGCGGCGGTTCCCTGGAGACGTATCACTTCGCGGCGCAGAACAACTACACGTTCAACTACCTGAGTTTTGCCGGCTACCAGATGGCCCGCGCACTGATGCAGAGCTTCTGGCTCACAGCCGAGCACTACGGCCTCGACGACAACCCCTACCGGGCGGGGTTCGCCCAGCTCGTCTGCGTGGCCGACACCGACGCCGAGGCCCGGCGGCTCTACGAGAAGCACGTCCTGAACTTCTTCAACAAGTCGATGTACATCGCGCCGCACTTCTCCCGCGTCCCGGGCTACATGTCCCGCGAGAGCGTGGAGAAGATGCTCCAGAAGACCGGCGCGGCCACCACGTTCGGGGCGGCCCCCGTCGATGCCCGGCCCACCTGGGACAGCATCGTCGAGAAGCAGGGAGCGGTCATCGCCGGCAGCCCCGACACGGTCGCGCACCGCCTGACGGACATGATCAAGGGCCTGCGGATCGGCCACCTGATCACCATCATGCAGATCCAGTCGATGCCCACCGACCTGACCAAGCACAGCACCAAACTGTTCGCCGAGAAGGTCATGCCCCGCATCCAGCGCATCTGGCGGGACACCCCGTACGAGGACCACTGGTGGCCCAGCGGCGCGACCCGCAACACCGCACCGCTGGAAGGCAGCCCGGCGGGAGGCGCGGCCCGATGAGCCAGGCGACCACGACCCCCGTCGAACTCGGCGGCGGACTCGCTCCCAACCCCGTGATGGCGCACGGCGACGGCAGCCCCCTGGTGTACCTGCACGGTCCGTTCGGCCAGGAATGGTCCGGCTACCTGGACGACCTGGCCGCGCACCGCCGTGTGTACGCCCCCGCCAACCCCGGCGCCGACGACCCCGCCGACCTGCGTCTGCTGGACCACCTCTGGGACCTCGTCCTCTACTACGACGAGCTGTTCGACCGCCTCGGCCTCGGCATCATCGACCTGGTCGGCCATTCCTACGGTGGCATGGTGGCCGCCGAGTACGCGGCGGCCTATCCGGCGCGGGTCCGGCGACTGGTGCTGATCGACGCCATGGGCCTGTGGCGCGACGACGCCCCCGTCAACGAGTTCGTCACCGTCGCGCCCGAGACCCTGGACAGCCAACTCTGGCACGACCGGACGGAATCGGCGGTGGCCGCGTTTCGCGCCGTCCCCGAGGACGTCGAGGAGTCGCACGCCCGTCTGCTCCGCCGCTTCGGGGCCGTGGCCAGCACCGCCCACTTCAGCTACCCCATCCCCGAACGGGGTCTGGTCAAGCGGCTGCGCCGCATCACCGCCGACACCCTCCTGATATGGGGAGCCGACGACGGCCTGGTCCCGCCCGTGTACGCCGAGGACTTCGCACGCCGACTGCCCTCCGCCACCTGCGAGATCGTGGCCGCCGCGGGCCACTATCCCCACGTGGAACAGCGAGAACGGGTTTCACGCCGCACCCTTGAGTTCCTGGCCTGAGACGACCATGGACAACCACACTCCCACGACGCCCGAGGCCTCCCCGACTCCGCCGCCGATCCGCGTCCTGGCCCTGGGCGGTTCCATCCGACCGCACTCGTCCTCCGGACTCGCCCTGGCCCGTACGGCGGCCATGGCCGAACTCTGCGGCGCCACCGTTTCGTTGCTCACCGGCCGCGACCTGGTGCTGCCCATGTACGAACCGGACTCCGCCGCACGGTCCGCCGAGGCCCGCCGGCTGTTGGCCGGGGTCCGCGCCGCGGACGCCCTGCTGCTGTGTTCGCCGGGCTACCACGGCACCGTCTCCGGGCTGGTCAAGAACGCCCTGGACCATCTGGAGGAGCTGCGCCAAGACGACCGCCCCTATCTGGACGGCATGCCGGTCGGATGCATCACCGTCGCCCATGGCTGGCAGGCGGCCGTCGGCACCCTGCACACCCTGCGCGCCACCGTCCACGCCCTGCGCGGCTGGCCCACCCCGCTCGGCGTCGCCGTGAACGGGGCGGCGACCTCCCTCGACGGCGACGAGCGGGCCACCGACCCCGGAGTACTCGGACAGCTTTCCCAGGTCGCCGCCCAGGTGGTCGATTTCGCTCGGACCGCGAAATCGGTCGGCCTGGCCCGGGAACCCACCGCGGTGACCGCCGGAGGCGCGCAGAAATAGAGGACCGCCAAAGGCGCGAAACAACAGTGATGGATACGCTGTGCGACCGAAAAGGACCACGGCGAGCACATCGGTTCCCGTACACGACCACAATTCGACAGGCTCACCTGGTGGGGTTGATATGGCGATGGAGAACGAGGAAAAACTCCGTGACTATCTCAAGCGGGTCACGGCCGAACTCGGTCAGACACGGGAACGCCTCCTCGAAGTTTCCCAGGCCGGGCGAGAACCGATCGCCATTGTCGGAATGGCATGTCGTTTTCCCGGCGGAGTGAGTTCCCCCGAGGAGCTGTGGGATCTGGTCCACGACGGACGCGACGCCATATCGGCCTTCCCGACGGACCGCGGCTGGCCCCAGGACCTCTACGACCCCGACCCCGACCGGGCCGGCAAGAGCTACGTCCGCGAGGGCGGCTTCATCGAGGGCGCCGCCGACTTCGACCCCTCCTTCTTCGGTATCTCACCGCGCGAGGCCCTGGCCATGGACCCCCAGCAGCGACTGGCCCTGGAGTCCGCGTGGCACGCCTTCGAAAGCGCCGGCATCGACCCCGCCGGGCTCAAGGGCAGCAAGACGGGCGTGTTCGTCGGTGCGGTCACCACCGACTACTTCACCCGCCTGGACCGGGTGCCCGACGGTATGGAGGGCTACCTCGCCACCGGCAGCATGACCAGCGTCACCTCCGGACGCGTCGCCTACGCCTTCGGCCTGGAAGGCCCGGCGATCAGCGTCGACACCGCCTGCTCGTCCTCGCTCGTCGCGCTCCACCTGGCCTGCCAGTCCCTCCGCAACGGCGAGTCCTCGCTGGCACTCGCCGGAGGCGTCGCCGTCATGCCGTCCCCGGCGGGTTTCGTGGAGTACAGCCGGCAGCGGGCGCTGGCCGCCGACGGACGCTGCAAGTCCTACGCCGACACCGCCGACGGCACCACGTGGTCGGAGGGCGCTGGCATGCTGCTCGTGGAGAAGCTGTCCGACGCACGGCGCAACGGCCACCCGGTGCTCGCGGTCATCGCGGGATCGGCCGCCAACCAGGACGGGGCGAGCAACGGGCTGTCGGCCCCCAGCGAGCTGAGTCAACGCGAGGTCATCCGCACAGCGCTGGCCAACGCCGGACTCGGCACCGGCGACGTGGACATGGTCGAAGGCCATGGCACCGGCACCGCACTCGGTGACCCGATCGAGGCCCAGGCCCTCCTGGCGACCTACGGCCAGGACCGGGGCGACGGCCCGCCGCTGCGGCTGGGCTCCATCAAGTCCAACCTCGGCCACTCCGGGCCGGCCGCCGGTGTCGCCGGCGTCATCAAGACGGTGATGGCCCTGCGGCACGGTGTCATGCCGAGGACGCTGCACGTCGACCGCCCGTCCACGCAGGTGGACTGGGCAGCGGGAGCGGTGTCGCTGCTGACCGAGTCCGAGCCGTGGACCGTGCCGGACGAGCGGCCCCGGCGTGCCGGCGTGTCCTCCTTCGGTGTCAGCGGCACCAACGTGCACGTCATCCTCGAGGAGTCGACCGCCGAAGACCGGGCCGCCGCCCCGGAACCCGGCCGAGAACCGGCCGCGATGGCCCTGACGGTCTCCGGACGCGGTGACGCGGGCCTGCGCGCCCAGGCCGATCGGCTGCGCCGGTTCCTCGTCGACCATCCGGACCTGCGCCTGGCCGACGTCGCCTGGTCCCTGGCGGCGACCCAGCCGACGCACTCGCATCGCGCCGTGGTGGTCGCCTCCGACCGCGCCGAGGCACTGAGCGGCCTGTCCGCGCTGACCGACGGTGAGCCGACCGCACCGACACCTGCGCGCGGGGCCGCCGACGACTGCCGGGTGGCGTTCGTCTTCCCCGGTCAGGGCTCGCAATGGGCGGGCATGGCCGTCGAACTGCTGGACGCGTCACCGCTCTTCGCCGACAGCATGGGCCGCTGTGACCAGGCCCTGCGGCCGTTCGTCGGCTGGTCCCTGCTGGAAGTCCTGCGCGATCCCGACGCCGACTGGCTGCTGCACGTCGACAAGTTGCAGCCGGTCCTGTGGGCCACCATGGTCTCCCTGGCCGACGTGTTGCGCGCCTCAGGTGTGGCCCCGGCCGCTGTCGCCGGCCACTCCCAGGGCGAGATCGCCGCGGCCGTCGTCGCCGGCGCGCTCAGCCTGGAGGACGGCGCGAAGGTCGTGGCCCGCCGCAGCCAGGCACTGATCTGGTTGAGCGGACTCGGCGGCATGGTCTCGCTCGCCGAGTCCGCCGAACGCACGCAAGACCTGCTGGCCTCGTGGGACGGCCGCCTGACGATCGCGGCCGTCAACGGCCCGTCCTCCACAGTGGTCGCCGGCGACGTGGCCGCCGTGGAGGACCTCCTCGCCCAGTCCGAACGACTGGGTGTCCGAGCCACCCGGATCCCCGTCGACTACGCCTCGCACTCCGCGCACGTCGATCTCATCGTCGGCGACATGCGCCAAGCGCTCTCCGACGTCTCACCGCGCCGGAGCGACGTGCCCTTCATCTCCAGCGTCTCCGGAAAGGTCCTGGACACCCGGCAACTGGACGCCGACTACTGGATCGCCAACCTCCGGAAGACCGTGCAGTTCGAGACCGCGGTGCACACCGCGCTCGACCTAGGGTGCCGGGCCTTCGTCGAAGTCGGTCCCCACCCCGTCCTCACCGTCGGGATCGAGGACACACTGCGCGACGCGGGAACCGAGGCCGCGGTGATCGGCACGCTGCGGCGCGACCAGGGAGGCCTGCCGCAGCTGCTGCGCTCCCTCGGCCGGGCCTGGGCGGCAGGCCTCCCCGTGGACTGGAACCCGTGGTTCGAGGGCAGCGGAGCCCGCCGTGTCGCCCTGCCCGGCTATGCGTTCCAGCGCGAACGGTACTGGCTGGAGTCGCCGGACACCGAGCAGTCGGCGGACACCGCGGACAACGCCACCGACGCCGGCCAGGACCAGTTCTGGGCCGCGGTCGAGAACGAGGACCTGAGCTCCCTCGCCGAGCTGCTGGACCTGGGCGACGGCCAAGCCCTGGCGCCCGCGCTGCCCTCCCTCACACAGTGGCGACGTCGGCAGCGCCGCAACGCGGCCACCGACGTCCTGCGGTACCAGAACGTCTGGTCCGTCTCCGAGGTCGTCCGTACGGGCGGGGACCTGTCAGGGACCTGGCTGCTCGTCGCCCCCGACGCCGGAGCCGAGGACCTGGTCACGGCCTGCGCCAAGACCCTCAGCGAGCACGGTGCCGAACCGATGTACCTGGGCGTCGCACCGCAGGACACCGTCGACGACACCCTGGCCGACCGCGTCGCCGAGATCGTCGAGACCACCCCCGGCCTCCACGGAGTGGTGTCACTGCTGGCCGTGGACGACCGCCCCCACCCGGACGCGGAAGTGGTGCAGGCCGGACTCGCCGGCAACGCCGCTCTCATCCGGGCCCTGGCCCGGGCCACGGACGCCACCGGCACGGCGGCGCAGCTGTGGTTCCTCACCCAGGGCGCGGTCTCCGCCACCAGGAACGACCGGGTCAGCCACCCCCAACAGGCCTTGACCTGGGGCCTGGGCCGGGTCGCGGCGCGCGAGCACCCGCGGTTGTGGGGCGGACTCGTCGACCTGCCCCAGGAGATGAGCGACCCGGTGCGCGAACGGCTGTCGGCCGTCCTGGCGGGCATCGACGGTGAGGACGAGGTCGCGGTGCGGTCCTGGGACGTCCTGGTCCGCAGGCTCGTGCGCGATCCGCTCGGCGACACCCCCGCCCTGCGCACCTGGCGGCCCGAGGGAACCGTGCTCGTCACCGGTGGTACCGGAGCCCTCGGCCGCCATGTCGCGCGCTGGCTGGTGCACGCCGGCGCCCCGCACGTCCTGCTGCTCAGCCGCAGCGGCCCGGACGCCCCAGCGGCAACGGAACTCGCGGCCGAATTCGGGGACCGGATCACCGTTGCCGCCTGCGACATCGCCGACCGGGACGCCCTGGCCGACCAGCTCGCGGCCATCCCCGCGGACCAGCCGCTCACCGCGGTCGTCCACACCGCCGCCGCCCTCGACGACTGCGTCATCGACTCGCTCACCCCCACACGCATGGCGAACGTCCTGCGCGCCAAGGTGCGGGGCACCCTCAACCTGCACGAACTCACCCGTGACCGCGACCTGTCCGCGTTCGTGATGTTCTCCTCCTTCGGAGCGAGCCACGCATCCGCTGGCCTGGCCAACTACGCCCCCGGCAACGCCTTCCTCGACGCCTTCGCCGAGTACCGCCGCGCCGAGGGACTGTCCGCCACCACCGTCGCGTGGGGGACCTGGGCCGGCGCGGGAATGGCCGCGGGCGGCGCGGGCGAACGCGCCCGCATGCAGGGCCTGTACGAGATCGACCCGAAGCTCGCCGTCGACTCCCTGCAACGTGCCCTCGACCACGACGAGAGCCGCCCCGTGATCGTGGACATCCGGTGGGAGGACTTCACCCTCGGCATCGACCCCGACCGGCCGACCCGACTGTTCGACCTGCTGCCGGACGCCGAGCGTCTGCAGGAGAACACCACCGACGAGCAGACCCCCACGGGCGACGACACCACGGCCGACGACAGCTCCGGGCTGGTCGACCGGCTTGCCGGACTCGGCACCGCCGAACGCGACCAGGCACTGCTCGACCTGGTCCGCAAGCAGGCAGCCGCGGTGCTGGCGCACGGCACCTCGGGACATGGCTTCGCGGAAGCCGTCCAGCCCGACCGGGCCTTCCGGGAACTGGGCGTGGACTCCCTGAGCGGTGTCGAACTGCGCAACCGGCTCGGCGCCGCCACCGGGCTCAGCCTGCCCGCCTCCGTCGTGTTCGACCACCCGACCCCGGCCGAACTCGCCCGCCATCTGCGCCTGGAGCTCTTCGGCGAAGGCGACCCGATCCCCGGACTCCTGGAGATCGAGCAGCTGGAGGCGGCCCTCGCCCGGATCGATCCGTCGGACGACCGCGCCCACAGCGCCGTAGGCGAACGGCTTCGCGGCCTGATCACCACCTGGCGCGAGGTCCGACCCGACAGCGACACACACGACCAGGTCCGCGAGGCGAGCGACGTCGAACTCTTCGAGCTCCTGGACAAGGAGCTGGAGGCGTGACCTCACCGGCGGACAACGAGGCGAGGCTCCGGGACTATCTACGGCGCGCCACCGCCGACCTCCTGACGGCGCGCCGCCGGGTGGAGGAGCTGGAGGAGAGCACGCCCCTGGCCATCGTCGGCATGGCGTGCCGCCTGCCCGGCGGAGCCGACACACCGGAAGCGCTGTGGGACCTGGTGTCGTCGGGAGGCGACGCGATCGGCCCGTTTCCGGAAGATCGCGGCTGGGACCTCGGGGCGCTCCACGACACCGACTCCGGCCGCATCGGCACGTCGTACGTCCTTCAGGGCGGCTTTCTGGCGAACGCCGGTGACTTCGACGCCGAACTCTTCGGCGTCTCGCCGAAGGAAGCCCTGGCCATGGACCCCCAGCAGCGGTTGCTGCTGGAGACCTGCTGGGAGGCGCTGGAACGGTCGGGTCTAGACCCCACGGCCCTCAAAGGAACCCGCACCGGTGTGTTCGCCGGCACCTTTCCCAACGGGTACAACGACATCCTCAAGGAACCGCCCGCCGACGTCGCCGGCTACCTCACCACCGGCAACGCCTCCTCCACCCTGTGCGGACGGATCTCCTACGCCCTCGGCCTGGTCGGACCGTCGATCGCCGTCGACACCGCCTGCTCGTCGTCGCTGGTGGCACTGCACCTGGCCGTCACCTCCCTGAGGGCGGGGGAGTGCTCGCTGGCGCTGGTCGGGGGCGCCACGGTCATCGCCGAACCCGAGGTCTTCATGTCCCTCAGCCATCAGCGAGGCCTGTCCGGGGACGGCCGTTGCAGGGCGTTCGCCGACGGCGCCGACGGCACCGGTATGTCCGAGGGCGTGGGCGTTCTCGTGCTGGAACGGCTGTCGGACGCGGTGGCGCAGGGGCATCGGGTCCTGGCGGTGGTGCGGGGCTCGGCGGTCAACCAGGACGGCGCGTCCAACGGTCTCACCGCGCCCAACGGCCCGTCCCAGGAGGCCGTGATCCGCGCCGCGCTGGCGGACGCCCGCCTCAGCCCTTCGGAGATCGATGCCGTCGAGGGGCACGGGACCGGCACGACACTCGGCGATCCCATCGAGGCCGAGGCACTGCTGGCCACCTACGGCCGGGAGCGTGGTGAGCGCGCTCCCCTGTGGCTGGGATCGGTCAAGTCCAACATCGGACACACCCAGGCGGCGGCCGGCGTCGCGGGCGTCATCAAGACCGTGATGGCGCTGAGGAACGGGATACTGCCCCGCACCCTGCACATCGACGCACCGACCACCCACGTGAACTGGGACCGGGGACAGGTGCGCCTGCTGACCGAACCCCATCCCTGGACCCCCGTCGACGGCCGCCCACGCAGGGCCGCAGTCTCCTCTTTCGGGTACGGCGGCACCAACGCCCACGTGATCCTGGAGGAGGCGCCCGAAGCTCCGGCCCAGGACGCCGAAGGGCGCCGGCCCGAGGACAGGCCGCTGCCGTTCGTGCTCTCCGGCGGCTCGATGACCGCTCTCGAAGCCCAAGCCGCCCGGCTTCGTGACTTCCTCGGGAACGATGAAGCTGCCCGACTCACCGACGTGGCCTGGTCCTTGGCGTCCACCCGTGCCCGGCTCACGCATCGCACCGTGGTCGTTGCTTCCGACAGGACGCAGCTGCTCGCGGCCCTGCCGAGCCCATCCGCCGCGGGGGCCACTGGTGTGGCGGATGTGTCGGGGTCTCCGGTGTTGGTGTTTCCGGGGCAGGGGGCGCAGTGGGTGGGGATGGGGGTTGAGTTGTGGGATGCGTTGCCGGTGTTCGGTGAGCGGATGGCGGAGTG
>NZ_JBSFUY010000064.1:0-23899 GCF_053592055.1 Streptomyces sp. NPDC002817 | reverse complement strand
GCGGCGATCGACTACCTGGAGCAGACGCCGCTGACCCAGCTGGACCCGGCGAACGTCCTGGACGCCCAGGGCATCCGGAAGATCACCGAACTGACGGCTGTGGAGCACGTGCGCACCAACGAGGCGCAGCGCACCGAGGAGAAGGAGATCACCCGGCAGAACGTCGATGCCCGCGAGGCCATCTTGGAGCTGGAGCGCCGCCAGGCCGACGCCGAGATCAAGCAGCGCCGGGAGATCGACACCGTACGGGCCCGCGAGGAGGCCGAGACGGCGCGAGTGATGGAGGAGGAGCGACTGCGCTCGCAGGGCGCGTTCCTGAGGACCGAAGAGCAGCTCGGCATCCAGCGCGAGAACCAGGCCCGCGAGGTCGCCGTCGCGCAGAAGAACCGCGAGCGCGTCATCGCCATCGAGAACGAGCGCATCGAGAAGGACCGCCTCCTCGAAGTCATTGCCCGGGAGCGGGAGACGCAGCTGACGCAGATCGCCGCGTCGAAGGAGGTCGAGGCGGAGAAGCGGGAGATCGCCGAGGTCATCCGGGAGCGGGTGGCCGTGGACCGGACGGTGGCCGAGCAGGAAGAGGCGATCAAGAGGCTGCGTACTGTGGAGGAGGCAGAGCGCGGCCGGCAGACCGTGATCATCGCGGCCGAGGCGCAGGCGCAGGAGAAGCTGGTCAAGGACCACCCGACTGCTCGGACAGCACCACCGGCGTCGGGCCCCGGCTCCGAACGCAAGCGCGCCGGTGCCGCCGGGCACGTACGAAAGCGTCGACGATCAGGACGTCGTGGGCCGCGCGTGACTGAGTGCCGTAGCCCATACGTGTGGGACCCCATCGTGTCGGCGACGACCAGCCCACCACCCTGACCAGCCCCTGAAGGGATCCCCGACCGAGACACGTTCCGTCACAACTGAAGACACCACCTGATGACGTGCCTAATGTGACTCGTATGGAACGGCGCATCAAGAAGTGTGCCCCAACGGGGGGTACTTCCCGCGCGAAGGCCATTCGTACGGTCCATGACCGTTGCTGGGCCGGCGAGTTGCGAAGCGCAGTGCTGTACGGCGTGCTGCTCTTCGGAGCGTTGGTGCTGCTCGACTTGGGCCTGGTGAGGCTGACTGCCGTGCGCGCCGGGTGGTGGGCCGCGCTCGCCGTGTTGCTTTCTGTCATCCTGACGCCGCCACGAGTGAGCGGTGCCAACGGCAGAATCGACGCACGCGGGATGGTGACATACCACCGGGTGCGCGCCGACCGTCTGGTGACCGTGCGCGTGTCCGAGGGGGTCGCCCCTCGTCTGGTCCTCACGGATGCGTCCGGCGGGCGGTTGGTGCTGGACCCGCGCGTCCTGATCGCCAACCCGTTGCTGTGGCACCAACTTCACCAGGGCGCACGCCGGTCCATGGAGCAGGGAACGCTGCAGTGCGGCATGCCGGTGCTGGAGCGGCTGGGACGGCGTATCGACGACGAGGTGTGCCGCGGGATCCTCCGGAGCTCCGGCACGCAGTAGCCCTGCCCGCCGCGGCCTGCCACTACTTGCTACCTCCCGCTCCTGTAGCACCCAGGAGTTCATGCAGAAGATGCGAGGCAGTGATCACGCCCAACAGATGAGTGCCTCCTTGTCCCCGCTCGCCGGAGCCGGCCTTCGACCTCTCCGCGACCGCTACCAGCGGGCTACGCACCTGCGCCATGAGCGCGGCCACTTCCAGCGCGGTGTCGTCCGGATCGGCGATCGGCGGCGGAGCCGCCTTGCTGGACAGGCAGTCACCGACCCGGCGGCCTGCCAGCGCCTGGCAGAGCCGGTCGGCGTGCTTTTCGTCGACGACGGCGGCCAGGGTCGGATCCTCGATCACGTAGGCGGGCACCAACACCTTGATCATCTGGGAGGCGGGCAGGATCGCCTTCGGTTCGCCGTGCTCGTCGAGTACCAGCAGACCCGGCAGCTTGTGCTCGGCCATCAGCCGGGCAGCGTCCATGGCATCGCTGTCGACGCTCACTGTTTCGTAATCGACCGCCAGGTCACGAGCGCGCACGGCGGACTCCTCATCTGCTGGAAGTGTTCCTGTCCTCAGCGTCGTACGTATTCCGGGCGCGGGCCAGGTCATTGACGCGAAACATACGCAGCGGCCTGGACAAGCACGGATCGCGCCGCTCCGATTACCGGCCGCGATCGCTCCGGGGAGCGCCGAGGCGCCCTGACGGTGAGGTCCTGAGCCGCGATCGGTGGAGGCATCTACCCCTTCCCGTAGCACACTGGGAGAGAGCTGTCGGTGCTCACGAGGGGGTGTCGACCGATGGCGGCGTCACGATCTACCCAACTGCTGTGGTGGCGGTGGCGGCGCAACCCGCTCAAGCGGCGCAGCGCTGTCATCGAGGCCTGGATTGTGCTCGCCGGGTGGGTATCCGCTCTGGTGGTCGGTCTTTGGGCGGCACTGGGGGCGGCAGCGGCAGTGGAGCGGGCCGCCGATCGGGAGCGGGCGGAGAGCCGCGCCGTCTCGGCCGTACTCACCGAGGACGCCAAGGACGCTCTTCCCGCCAGGGCTGTGAGCGACCGCCAGGTTCGGGCCGGCGTCCGTTGGACCGCGCCGGACGGTTCGCTCCGCACGGACAAGGCCAGCGTGCCGCCCAGGACCTCGACTGGAAGCCACGTCACGGTCTGGACCGACAAGCGGGGAGCTGTCACCTCCGAGCCGCTGACCGAGGGGGAAGCGCGCCTGCAAGCGGCCCTCGGAGGCACTGTGGCCGCTGTCGGTGCGAGTGGGGCAATGCTGGGCGTGGCGTGGGTGACGCGGTTCTACCTGGACCGGTGCCGCATGCGGCGGTGGGCCGCGGAGTGGGAGCACGTCGACGCAGCACGGTGGTGGCGGGCGGCCGGCTGAGCGCACGACCGCGTCGCCGGACAGGTCCCTCGCACCTTGTGCCGGACGACCATCCGTGCCGGTCACATCGAGCACGAGTACCAGAGGCCGCGAGAAGAGGCACGCCCGTCGGCAGGGCTCGGAAGGAGTGCTGTGCGGCCGCGCCGCGGTCACGCCTGATGCAAACACTTGGCAGTCGATGCGCACCCGGCCGGCGCGGTCGGACGCGCACGGCGCGGGTCGGCGTATGGAGTGCGTCAAAGATGCACCGACCGCCGTATGGGAGCCGTTAACGGCGGCCGTATGCGGGCCAAGAGCGGGTTTCCTGTAGCGGTCCGATCCTCTTACGGATTCCCGAATCTCCTCTAGGAGCTCGCGATGGCCGACGTGGCCTTCGTCATCACCACGATCGCGGTGTTCGCGCTGGTGGCTCTCGTCGCCAAGGGGGTGGCGAAGCTGTGACCGCCGAGAACATCGTCGGCCTGGTCGTGGCCGTCGCCCTGCTGGGCTATCTCGTCCTCGCCCTGATCTTCCCGGAGAGGTTCTGAGCACGACATGAGCCCCGTCCTTGCCGACGTACTCCTGGTGACTGCCCTCATCGGCGCGCTCGCCCTGGTGCACCGTCCCCTCGGCGACTACATGGCCGCCACCTACTCCTCCAAGAAGCACCTGCGCATCGAACGGTGGATCTACCGCTCGGTCGGCGCGAACCCGGACACGGAGATGCGCTGGCCCGCCTATCTGCGCGGCGTGCTGGCCTTCTCTGCGGTGAGTGTGCTGTTCCTCTACCTGCTGCAGCGGGTGCAGGACAAGCTGCCGCTGTCTCTGGGCTTCAAGCCGATCCCCCCGGACCAGGCGTTCAACACCGCTGTGTCGTTCGTGTCGAACACCAACTGGCAGTCGTACTCGGGTGAGACGGCGATGAGCCACGTCACCCAGACCGCCGGGCTCGCGGTGCAGAACTTCGTCTCCGCCGCCGTCGGTATCGCCGTCGCGGTGGCGCTGGTGCGCGGTTTCGCCCGGTCCCGCACCGGCGACCTGGGCAACTTCTGGGCAGACCTGGTGCGCGGCACGGTCCGCATCCTGATCCCGATCTCCGTCGTCGCGGCCGTGCTGCTGATCGCCGCAGGAGCCATCCAGAACTTCGGCGACATCCACACCATCACCACGCTGACCGGCGACAAGCAGGCCATCAGCCCCGGCGCGGTCGCCTCCCAAGAGGCCATCAAGGACCTGGGCACCAACGGCGGCGGCTTCTTCAACGCCAACAGCGCACACCCGTTCGAGAACCCCAACGGCTTCACCAACCTGCTGGAGATCTTCCTGCTGCTGGTGATCCCGTTCTCGCTGCCACGCACCTTCGGCAAGATGGTCGGCAACGTCAAACAGGGTTACGCGATCGTCGCGGCGATGGGGATCATCTGGTTCCTCGCCGTGGTCGCGGTGACCTGGATCGAGTACGCCCACCCCGGCACCGCCTCGCAGATCGCGGGCGGCTCGATGGAGGGCAAGGAGCAGCGCTTCGGCGAGGGCAACTCCTCACTGTTCGCGGTCTCCACGACCATGACCTCGACCGGCTCGGTCAACTCTTTCCACGACTCCTTCCAGGGCCTGTCCGGCGGTGTGCTCCTGCTGGGCATGATGCTCGGCGAGCTCTCGCCCGGCGGCGTCGGCTCCGGCCTCTACGGCATGCTGATCATGGCGATCATCGCCGTGTTCCTCGCCGGTCTGATGGTCGGCCGTACGCCCGAGTACCTGGGCAAGAAGATCGGCACCCGTGAGATCAAACTGGCCGCCTGCTACATCCTCATCACCCCCGCGCTGGTACTGATCGGCACCGCGGTGGCGATGGCCCTGCCGGACGGCAAGGACGCCATGACGAACGTCGGCGCGCACGGCTTCTCCGAGGTGCTGTACGCCTACACGTCGGCGTCCAACAACAACGGTTCCGCCTTCGCGGGCTTCGGCGCCAACACGGAGTTCTTCAACACCACGTTGGGCCTGTGCATGGCCCTCGGCCGGTTCCTGCCGATGGTGTTCGTGCTGGCGCTGGCCGGCTCGCTCGCCGAACAGAAACCCGTCCCCGCCACCGCGGGCACCCTGCGCACCGAGAAACCGCTGTTCACCGGCCTCCTCGTCGGCGCCATCATGATCATCACTGGTCTGACGTTCTTCCCGGCGCTCGCGTTGGGCCCGCTGGCAGAGGGGCTGGCGTCATGACCACCCACACCAAGAAGCAAGAGGACCCGATGTCCACGGTTACCCCGACCCGGGCACCGCATCAGGACGTACCGACCGGACACAAGCAGGCCGAGGGCCGCGTCGGCGCGGGCCTGTTCGACCCCAAACAGCTCGTCAAGTCTTTGCCCGACTCCTTCCGCAAGCTGGACCCGCGGGTGATGGTCAAGTCCCCCGTGATGTTCGTGGTGCTTGTCGGCTCGGTGGTCACCACCGTGCTGGCGGTCAAGACCCCGGGCGACTGGTTCGGCTGGGTCATCGCCGCCTGGCTGTGGCTGACCGTCGTCTTCGCCAACCTGGCGGAGGCGGTCGCCGAGGGCCGCGGCAAGGCGCAGGCGGACACCCTGCGCAAGGCCAAGACCGACACCGTCGCCCGGCGGCTGCTCCAGGACGGCAAGAGCGAGGAGCAGGTCCCCGGCGCCGAGCTGCGCATCGGTGACCTGGTCGTCTGCGAGGCCGGCGACATCATCCCCGGCGACGGTGACGTCGTCGAGGGTGTGGCCTCGGTCGACGAGTCGGCGATCACCGGTGAGTCGGCGCCCGTCATCCGCGAGTCCGGTGGCGACCGCAGTGCCGTGACCGGCGGTACGAAGGTCCTGTCCGACCGGATCGTCATCAAGATCACGACGAAGCCGGGCGAGACCTTCATCGACCGGATGATCAACCTGGTCGAGGGGGCGGCCCGGCAGAAGACGCCGAACGAGATCGCGCTGAACATCCTGCTCGCTTCGCTGACCATCGTCTTCCTGCTCGCGGTGGTCACGCTCAAGCCGTTCGCGATCTACGCGGGGGCCGACAAGCAGACCTCCATGATCGTGCTGACGGCTCTGCTGGTCTGCCTGATCCCGACAACGATCGGCGCCCTGCTCTCCGCGATCGGCATCGCGGGCATGGACCGGCTGGTGCAGCGCAACGTGCTGGCCATGTCGGGTCGTGCGGTCGAGGCCGCCGGTGACGTCTCCACACTGCTGCTCGACAAGACCGGCACCATCACCCTCGGCAACCGCCAGGCGTCGGAGTTCGTGCCGGTGCGTGGCACGACCGAGGCCGAGTTGGCCGATGCCGCCCAGCTCTCCTCGCTGGCCGACGAGACGCCTGAGGGCCGCTCCATCGTCGTACTGGCGAAGCAGAAGTACGGCCTGCGGGAACGCCACCAGGGCGAGCTCGCGCACGCCGAGTGGATCGCCTTCACCGCCCAGACCCGGATGTCGGGTGTGGACGTGGACGGCAAGAACATCCGCAAGGGCGCGGCCGGTTCGGTCATCGCCTGGGTGCGGGAGCAGGGCGGCACGGTCGCCGAGGACGCCGACGAGGTCGCCAACCGCATCTCGGAGGCGGGCGGGACGCCGCTCTTGGTCGCCGTCCAGGACGACCAGGGCGCCCGGATCCTGGGCGTCATCCATCTCAAGGACGTTGTCAAGGAGGGCATGCGGGAGCGGTTCGACGAGCTGCGCCGCATGGGGATCAAGACCGTCATGATCACGGGTGACAACCCGCTGACCGCCAAGGCGATCGCCGAGGAGGCGGGCGTCGACGACTTCCTCGCGGAGGCCACCCCCGAGGACAAGATGACCCTCATCAAGCGGGAGCAGGCCGGCGGCAAGCTCGTCGCGATGACCGGTGACGGCACCAACGACGCCCCCGCGCTCGCGCAGGCCGACGTGGGTGTGGCGATGAACACCGGCACCTCGGCCGCCAAGGAGGCCGGCAACATGGTCGACCTCGACTCCAACCCCACCAAGCTCATCGAGATCGTCGAGATCGGCAAGCAACTCCTTATCACCCGGGGCGCGTTGACGACGTTCTCCATCGCCAACGACGTCGCGAAGTACTTCGCGATCATCCCGGCCATGTTCGCGGTCGCGTACCCGTCACTCGACAAGCTCAACATCATGGGCCTGGCTTCGCCGGAGTCGGCGATCCTCTCCGCGGTCATCTTCAACGCACTGATCATCATCGCCCTGGTGCCGCTCGCCCTGCGTGGCGTGCAGTACCGCCCGATGAGCGCAGACAAGATGCTCCGCCGCAACCTGGGGATCTACGGACTGGGCGGACTGGTCGCCCCGTTCATCGGTATCAAGCTCATCGACCTGCTCATCTCGCTGATCCCCGGGATCGGATGAAGGACATGAACAACTCCGTGGCAAACACCGGACGCCTGGCATGGGCAGCGCTGCGCATGCTGCTCGTCCTCACCATCGTGACCGGCGTCATCTACCCGCTCGTGGTCACCGGCATCGGTCAACTGGCCTTCCACGACAAGGCCAACGGCTCGGTGGTAAAGGTCGACGGCGAGGAGGTCGGCTCCCGGCTGATCGGCCAGAGCTGGAACATCGAGGGCACCGACAAACCCGATCCCAAGTGGTTCCAGGGGCGGCCGTCCAACAGCGGCTACGACCCGCTGGCCACCGGTTCCAGCCAGCTGAGCGCCGGCAACCCCGAGCTGGTGAAGATGGTGAAGGCGGCGAAGAAGCAGGTCGCCGAGTTCAACGGTGTACCTGAGTCCGAGGTTCCCGCCGACGCGGTCACCGGCTCCGCCTCCGCCATCGACCCGGACATCTCCACCGGGTACGCGGACATCCAGGTCAAGCGGGTCGCCGAGGCGAACGGGCTGACCGCCGCCCAGGTCGAGAAGCTGGTCGAGGACCACACAGCCGGCCGCGCCCTCGGCTTCATGGGCGAGCCGCACGTCAACGTCCTCGAACTCAACATCGCGCTCAAGGAACTGGCCGACCACTGATGCCGTCAGCAGCTGGGAGTCGACGGACCGGGACATCCGGCCCGGCCGACTCCCGCCGCCGGCCTGACCGCCCCGATCCCACCGACGACAGGAAGGCCGCACACCGATGACCCGGGTGCTGGTGGTGGAGGACGATCCACAGCTCGTACGAGCCCTCGTGATCAACATGCAGGCACGGCAGTACGGCGTGGACGCCGCGCCGGACGGCGCCACCGCGCTCCGACTGGCCGCCGCACGCCAGCCGGACGTGGTGGTGCTCGACCTCGGACTGCCCGACATGGACGGCGTCGAGGTGATCAGGGCCCTGCGCGGCTGGACCCGGGTGCCCGTGCTGGTCCTGTCCGCCCGGACGGCGTCCGACGAGAAGGTCGAAGCCCTCGACGCGGGCGCCGATGACTACATCACCAAGCCGTTCAGCATGAACGAGCTGCTGGCCCGGCTGCGGGCCGCCGTCCGGCGTACCGAGGCCCTGCCGCTGGCGCCCGAGACAACCATGGTCACGACGAACGACTTCACCATCGACCTGCTGGCCAAGAAAGCCATCCGCGCCGGCCGCGACATCCGGCTGACACCGACCGAGTGGCACCTGCTGGAGATCTTGGTCTGCAACCCCGGCCGCCTGGTCACCCAGAAGCAGCTCCTCCAGGAGGTCTGGGGAGCCCCGTTCAGCAACAAGACGAACTATCTCCGGGTCTACATGGCCCAGCTCAGGCGCAAGCTCGAAGCCGACCCGGCCCACCCCCGCTATCTCATCACCGAGCCGGGCATGGGCTACCGCTTCGAGTCATGACGCGCTCTCGATCCTCCTAACCACACACAACCCCAGAGACGAGACGATGGCACGCGGCAAGCTCCGGATCTACCTCGGCGCCGCACCGGGCGTCGGCAAGACCTACGCGATGCTCTCCGAGGCGCACCGCCGCATCGAGCGGGGCACCGACTGCGTGGTCGCCTTCGTGGAGCACCACCACCGGCCTCGCACCGAGGTGATGCTGCAGGGCCTGGAACAAGTCCCCCGCAAGGAGCTCGAGTACCGCGGCACGACGTTCACCGAGATGGACGTGGACGCGGTGCTGCGGCGCGCCCCCGCCGTGGCCCTCGTCGACGAGCTGCCTCACACCAACATCCCTGGCTCGCGCAATGCCAAACGGTGGCAGGACGTCGAGGAGTTGCTCGCGGCCGGGATCGACGTCGTGTCGACGGTCAACATCCAGCACCTGGAGTCGCTCGGTGACGTCGTCGAGTCGATAACCGGCGTCCGGCAGAAGGAGACCGTGCCGGACGAGGTGGTCCGCCGGGCGGATCAGATCGAGCTGGTCGACATGTCACCGCAGGCGCTGCGGCGCCGAATGGCCCACGGCAACATCTACCAGCCGGACAAGGTCGACGCGGCGCTGTCCAACTACTTCCGGCCCGGCAATCTCACCGCACTGCGCGAGCTGGCGCTGCTGTGGGTGGCGGACCGGGTCGACGCATATCTGAAGCAGTACCGCAGTGAGCACCGGGTGTCGAAGATCTGGGGCTCGCGGGAGCGCATTGTGGTCGGCCTCACCGGGGGCCCCGAGGGACGGACGCTGATCCGCCGTGCCGCCCGACTGGCGGAGAAGGGCGCGGGCGGTGAGGTACTGGCCGTGTACATCGCCCGCAGCGACGGGCTCACCTCCGCCTCCCCCAAGGAACTGGCCGTCCAGCGCACCCTGGTCGAGGACCTCGGCGGTACCTTCCATCACGTCGTCGGCGACGACGTGCCGATCGCGCTGCTGGACTTCGCGCGCGGAGTGAATGCCACGCAGATCGTTCTCGGCGTGTCCCGGCGCAAGGGATGGCAGTACGTCTTCGGACCCGGCGTCGGCGCGACGGTCGCCCGGGACTCCGGACCCGATCTCGACGTACACCTGATCACGCACAGCGAGGCGGGCAAGGGCCGCGGTCTGCCCGTGGCCCGGGGCGCACGCCTCGGCCGGTCCCGGCTGATCTGGGGCTGGCTGACGGGTATCGGTGGCCCGGCACTCCTCACGCTGTTGCTGACCCACAGCGACGCCGACCTCGGCCTCACCAACAACATGCTGCTGTTTCTGACGCTCACCGTGGGCGCCGCCCTGCTCGGCGGGCTGTTGCCCGCGCTGGCCTCGGCGGGGGTCGGCACGCTGCTCCTGAACTGGTACTTCACTCCCCCGGTGCACCGCATCACCATCGCCGACCCCAAGAACATGCTCGCCCTGGCGATCTTCGTCCTGGTCGCGGCCTCGGTGGCTTCGGTAGTCGACCTGGCGGCCCGGCGCACCCACCAGGCCGCCCGGCTGCGGGCCGAGTCCGAGATCCTCTCCTTCCTGGCCGGCCATGTCCTGCGCGGCGAGACCAGCCTGGAAGCCCTCCTGGAACGGGTCCGTGAGACGTTCGCCATGGAGTCGGTGGCGCTGCTGGAGCGCGAGAGCGACGTCGAACCGTGGACCTGCGCCGGCCGCGTGGGCACCGGACGGCCGGTCGACCGGCCCGAGGACGGGGACGTCGACATGCCGGTCGGCGACCACATGGCGCTGGCCCTGTCCGGCCGGGTCCTGCCCGCCGAGGACCGCCGGGTGCTCGCCGCTTTCGCCGTCCAGGCCGCCGTGGTCCTGGACCGTCAGCGGCTGCAGTCCGAGGCCGACCAGGCCAAGGAACTGGCCGAGGGCAACCGCATCCGCACCGCGCTCCTGGCCGCCGTGAGCCACGACCTGCGCACCCCGCTCGCAGGCATCAAAGCGGCCGTGACATCCCTGCGCTCGGACGACGTCGAGTGGTCCGAGGAGGACCAGGCCGAGCTCCTAGAGGGCATCGAGGAGGGTGCCGACCGCCTCGACCACCTCGTCGGCAACCTGCTGGACATGTCCCGCCTGCAGACCGGCACACTGGCCCCGCTCATCCGCGAGATCGACGTGGACGAGGTGGTCCCCATGGCCCTGGGAGGCATCCCGGACCCCGAGTCGACCGTCGTCCTGGACATCCCCGAAACCCTGCCGATGGTCGCCGTCGACAAGGGCCTGCTGGAACGGTCGGTCGCCAACATCGTCGAGAACGCGGTCAAGTACAGCCCTGACGGCAAGCCGGTCGTCGTGTCGGCGAGCGCACACGCCGACCGGGTCGAAGTCCGTGTCGTGGACCGCGGTCCGGGCGTCCCGGACGAGGCCAAGGACCGTATCTTCGCCCCATTCCAGCGCTACGGCGACGCCCCACGCGGCACCGGCGTCGGCCTCGGCCTGGCAGTCGCCCGCGGCTTCGCCGAGGCCATCGGCGGCACCCTCACCGCCGAAGACACCCCCGGCGGCGGCCTCACCATGGTCCTCACCCTCCCGGCGGCGACCAGTCCCCCGCCGACCCAGCCCGGACTTCCCGCGACGGCCACTTCGCAGGCAGTCCCTGCGGCGTCAGGAATGCGACAAGACCGCGCGTCGGCATGGCCGAGTGAGACCGTCAGGGGCGACGCTGGCTCCATCGCGACCGGCGTGCCGCAGCCGCCCGCCCATGGGGACCGACCCCACTCCTGCGAGGTGAACCCATGAAGAGCCTGCTCCGTGACCGGATCGCCCTGGCCTCCGCTCTGCTCGCGCCACTCGGGGTCGCGCTGGCTCTGGCACCGTTCCGTACACATCTCTCGTCCGCGAACCTGGCCCTGATCCTCGTCGTCGTCATCGTGGCGGTCTCCGCGCTCGGCAGCAGGGTCGCCGGGGTGCTCGCCGCACTGTCGTCGGCGGTGTGGTTCGACTTCTTCCTGACCCGCCCGTACCAGCGGTTCACCATCTCGAACGGTGACGACATCACAACGGCAGTCCTTCTACTGGCCGTTGGCGTGGCCGTCTCACAACTGGCCGCTCATGCGCGCACGTTGAAGCTGATCACCGTCACGGATGCCCAACACCTGACACGCATCCATGACACGGCTTCCCTCGTCCAGGCCGGAGCATCCCCGGACGCGGTGGTCAACCAAGTGCGACAGCAGCTCACCGAGGTGCTCGAGCTGCGCGGTTGCCGCTTCGAGTACGGGACACTGCTCGGCCGGCCACCGCGCCTGGAGCAGGACGGTCAGGTAACCGTGGGCCGAACACGCTGGGACCTCGACCAGGACGGCTGGCCCCCTGACGAGATCGAGCTGCGCGCATCAGCCGGCGCCCACTACCTGGGCCGCTTCATGCTCCTGCCCGACCCCGGTGCCGTACCGCCCTCCCTGCAAGCACGGCTCGTGGCTGTGAGCCTCGCCGACCATGTCGGTGCCGCGCTCGACACCGCGGGGCCGGTACTCGACGGCTGAGCACAGTCCTTCACTCTTACGAACGAGAGGATCTGGACCCGGCCGACTCATGTCGCCTTCGTACCCGCGCCCCCGACCAGGGCTGCGAAGTAGTCCCGGTCCCGCCGGTCGTTGAGGTTCACCGTCTCGTACTGGTGCCGTGGCTACAGAGGGCGGCCGTCGATCCACGGGACGACGGTAGAGCCGGCGTCGAGCCAGCCGTGCAGATCGGCTGTGCCGACCACCGGGGGCATACCACGCCTGGGATGCCTGGGCGTGCCCGTTGGGTTGACTTCCATGGCGGCTTCCGGCGGATCGTCCGGGCCTCCGGGGGCGGCGAAGAGCACCAGGACCAGTCCGTCGTCGGGGCCGGACAGCAGGACATAGCGTTTGGGTACAGCAACGGGCGTCCCGGCGGCCCGCACCAAAGCCTTCACCCCGGGCATCCCCAGAATCATCCGGTGCCCGAACCGGAGCGCGTTGATGCCGGACAGCACCGCGAGGATCAGCGGCAGCAAGACGTCCCGGTCCTTGCCCACCAGCCACCACGCCAGCGCCATCACGAACGCGAAAGCCGCGTTGACCACGGCAGGCCAGACGTACGAGATCTCCAGCAGGGCGGGCGATCTCATTCAGCCAGCCGATTCCCGCTTCGTCTGCGGGCGGACCGACCAGCAGCCCACCAACGACGGCCCCGAGTCCGCCCCGAGCCAGCCCCACGCGCGCCGACGGAACCCAGCGAGAGCGAACGCCGTCGCGGGATACGTGATCCCGGTCGTCGAGTGCGTCACCACGGCCGTCCACCGCTGCCGGGCGTCTCGTCAACTGCCTTCGACCCAACAGCCCTCCGGTAGAACCACTCCCCCAGCTGCGAGCCACCGATCAGCCCCGCCGCGAACATCAAGAAGCCGACCTGCGCGATCGACCCGAAGAACGCGGCGTCCTTGCTGTCCAAGCCACTCCACTGCAGCAGGGGAACAACCAGCCCGCCGACCCAGATGACCAGCAGCGCGACGCCCCGTACCCGTGTGCCCCACGCAGTAGTGCGCGGCCTGGCCCACTTGGGCGCCCAGCCGCGCAACGAGGCGATCGCCAGGGGCAGGACGAACGCCGACCAACAGATGAGCCAAAGCCACAAGAACACCACTCACACTCCACTTCCGGAAAGCCACCCAGCGGACACAAGCCCGGGCGGCGCAAAGGCCGCCCGGGCTCGCTCCGCTGCTCAGTACCGAGGTCAGCCGGTGATCTCGACCTTCCCGTTGGCCTCGGCGGGTGCCGTGGTCGCGGGCTGCGAACCGCCGGCCCGCTGGGTGATGTTCTTCAGGAGCTCGGCGAGGTCGACTCCGGTGGTGGAGCTGAGGAGTTCGACACCCTGGGCGACGTTGTCGGCGACCGTACGGGAAAGCTGGCTCGCGCCGTCCGTGGAGATCACCGTCATCTTGTCGATCGCGCTGAGCGGCTCGGACGCCTTGGCGACCACCTGCGGCAGCACCTCGACGAGCATCTGCAGCACGGCCGCGTCGCCGTACTGGGCGAACGCATCGGCCTTCTTCTGCATCGCCTCGGCCTCGGCGGCACCCTTGGCACCGATCGCGGCGGCCTCCGCCTCACCCTCGATACGGACCGCGTCGGCGAGCGCGGCGCGGTGTGCCTTCTCACCCTCACCGGTCAGCCGGGACCGCTGGGCGTCCGCCTCGGCCTGCTTGACCAGAGCGATACGGCGGGCCTCCGCCTCCTGCTCCGCCTGGTAGCGGGCGGCGTCGGCGGGCTTGCGGACCGTGGTGTCCAGTTCGCGGTCGGTCAGCGCGGCCTGCCGCTCGGCGACCTTCTCCTGCTCGTTCAGGACCTCCTGCGATCGAGCCGCCTCGGCCAGCGGACCCGCAGCAGCGGCGCGCGCGGCGGCCTCGTCGGTCTCGGCCTTGATCTCGGCCTGCTTGAGCGCGAAGGTCCGCTGCGCGATGGCGATTTCCTCCTCGGCCTTCAGCCGGGCCTGCTCGGCGGCGCGCCGGGCCACCGCCTCGGCGATGTCGGCCTCCTGCTTGGCGCGGGCGGCCTCCGGGCGGCCGAGGTCCTCCAGGTAGGAGCCCTCGGTGCTGATGTCCTGGATCTGGAAGGCGTCCAGCACTAGGCCCTGCCCGGACAGGCTCGCCTCGGCCTCCTCCGCCACCTGGCCGGCGAACGCGGCCCGGTCGCGGATGATGTCCTCCACCGACATCCGGCCCACGATGGCGCGGAGCGCACCCGAGAGCACTTCCTGGGTGAAGCCGACGATGCCGTCCTGCTGCATCAGAAACCGCTGGGCCGCAGCGCGGATGGAGTCCTCGCTGCCGCCGACCTTGACGATGGCGACGCCTTCGAGGTGTGCCTTGACTCCGCGCAGCGTGACGGCGCCGCGCACCGCGACCGGGATGTGCCGGGAGGACAGGTCGAGGGTGAACTTCTGCTGCACGAAAGGCACGACGAACACTCCGCCGCCGACCACGACCTTCTGTCCGCTGTTGTCGGTGAACACCCGGCCCGTGTCCGGGTCGGTGGCCTTCTTGCCACGCCGTCCGGTGACGATGAACGCCTCGCTGGGCCCGGCGACCTTGTAACGGGTGACAACGACCAGGCCGAGCAGGACGAGAAGGACAACGATGCCGATCACGGCGATGACGACTGGACTCATGACGAGTTCCCCTCAGCCCTCCCAGGGGACGGCAGATCGATACGAGTTGATGTAGCTGAATGGGCACCGGTGTCAGCGCCGGATACGAGGTGCGGCGTAGTGGGTCAGCGCTCCACCAGGCGGACCGAGACAGCCGTCTGTGACAGCGTCTCCTCCACCCAGACCTCGGCACCTCGGGCTACCGGGGTCGGGCTCTTCGCCGCGAGTTTCACCGGCTGCCCGGCCAGGTGGACCAGTACCTCGCCGTACCCGCCGACCGGGATGGCGGTGACCACGGCCCCCGAGACACCGATCAGGTCATCGTCCCGCGGAGCGGCACCGGACCGATCGCTCATCAGCACGCGACTGAGCCGATAGGCCAGCCACCCCGTGGCGACGCCAGCAGGCACTCCGACCGCGGTGGCACCGATCGCGCCCAGCCCAGTGGTGCCCAGGACGATCGCACCGGAGAAACCGAGCATGGAGACGAACCCGGCGATGACCGGAAGCGACAACCACCCGTCGAAGAGACCATCGAGCGCGTCGACGCCGTCGAAAAGCCCCTCAAGGACCCCGTCGAGGACGAGCGAAAGACCGAGGAGTACGACTCCTGCGATGCCGAGACCAAGAAACCACGCCATCCGTGTTCACCACCCCTCCTCGCCGCCACCGTGCTGGTGTCCGCATACTCGCACGCGGGCACAGCCAGGAACATTGCCTTGTTCCGGCAATCTTTATGCAGCTT
Organism: Streptomyces sp. NPDC002817; assembly: GCF_053592055.1. NCBI lineage: Bacteria > Bacillati > Actinomycetota > Actinomycetes > Kitasatosporales > Streptomycetaceae > Streptomyces > Streptomyces sp. NPDC002817. The sequence goes on along the minus strand of NZ_JBSFUY010000064.1, from coordinate 8,412 downwards.
TGATGCCGTGATCTTGACATCTCGATCCGGCCGAGCACGGGGGAGCCTGGGCGTTCGAGGAGTTTCCCCACTCCTGCACGAGCACTGGGGTGTGTGCGTTACGCTGCGCTCGACCTCGCTGCCCCCCGTACAGCGAGGTCACCTACCCTGGCCCCTTCCCGTCGTAGCCCCTTTCCGGGTGGAGCCACTGAAAGTCCTCGCCACCTGAAGGTGGCGAGGACTTTCAACTGTCCGCCGGCGCCTGAGCGCCAGGATTCTCCGCAGGCGGGCCAGGAAACCTGGTCGGCACGATCATCGCCCCGCCACGGAGTCTCCCATGAGCGGCACGCACTCCGGCCGGACGCCTGCGCAGCATACGGAGACCGGCGCAGAACCCGTAGGGACGCTTCCCCGCTCGTGTGGCCGCGTTAGGAACGCGTCAAGGAAGCGGCCAGAGGCGTAAGGGCAGTGTCAACGACGGGTTAATCGGCATTGCGAAGGGGTTATCTCTAGGGGTCCGTTCCATCCGAATCTCGTCTAGGAGCTCGCGATGGCCGATGTGGCCTTCGTCTGTGCCACGATCGCGGTGCTCGCGATGGCGGCTCTCATCGCCCGGGCAGTGGGTCGGCTGTGACCAGCCGGAACATCGGGTTGATCGTGGCCATGTCCCTCTCCCCGGAGAGGTTCTGAGCTCGGCGCCCCGTATCCGACACCCCCAAACCGACCTGCGGGGTCTACGTTCCCCACACGCGGCGCAAACTGGAGGCGAGCCCCTGACATCCACACAGACTCGTCACCGATCCGGACATGGGACGCCGCTTCGAGCAGTGACCTCCTCGCCGTACCGGGCCGGCGACCGCACAACGATCGGGAACCTGGACCCATGGCACGCGGCAAGCTTCGGATCTACCTCGGTGCGGCGCCGGGCGTCGGCAAGACCTACGCCATGCTGTCCGAGGCGCACCGGCGCGTGGAGCGCGGCACCGACTGCGTGGTCGCCTTCGTGGAGCATCATGACCGGCCACGGACCGAGGTGATGCTGCACGGCCTGGAGCGGGTGCCGCGCAAGGATCTGGAATACCGGGACGCGGTGTTCACCGAGATGGACGTGGACGCCGTGCTGAAGCAGCGGCCGGCCGTCGCCCTGGTGGACGAGCTGGCGCATACGAATGTGCCGGGCTCCCGGAACCCCAAGCGGTGGCAGGACGTCGAGGAGCTGCTGGACGCCGGGATCGACGTCGTCACGACCGTCAACATCCAGCACCTGGAGTCGCTCGGCGACGTCGTCGAGTCGATAACGGGCGTACGGCAACGGGAGACCGTACCGGACGAGGTCGTCCGCCGTGCCGACCAGATAGAGCTGGTCGACATGTCACCGCAGGCCCTGCGCCGCAGGATGGCGCACGGCAACATCTACAAGCCCGACAAGGTCGACGCGGCACTCTCGAACTACTTCCGCCCCGGCAATCTGACCGCGCTGCGGGAGCTGGCGCTGCTGTGGACGGCGGACCGGGTCGACGAGTACCTGCAGCAGTACCGCGGAGAACATGACATTCGCTCCACGTGGCAGGCCCGCGAGCGGATCGTCGTCGGGCTCACCGGCGGCCCTGAGGGACGGACCCTGATCCGGCGGGCGACCCGGCTGGCGGAGAAGGGTGCGGGCGGCGAGGTGCTGGCGGTCTACATCTCCCGCAGCGACGGGCTGACCTCCGCCTCGCCCAAGGAACTCGCCGTGCAGCGCACCCTCGTCGAGGACCTGGGCGGTACCTTCCACCATGTCGTCGGCGACGACATCCCCCAGGCGCTGCTGGACTTCGCCCGCAGCGTCAACGCCACCCAGATCGTGCTCGGCGTCAGCCGTCGGCGTGGCTGGCAGTACGCCCTGGGCCCTGGGGTGAGCGCGACGGTGGCCCGCGAGTCCGGGCCGGACCTCGACGTCCACATCGTCACCCACGAGGAGGCTGCCAAGGGGCGCGGACTGCCGGTGGCGCGCGGCTCGCGACTCGGCCGCTCCCGCGTGATCGCCGGATGGCTGGTCGGCGTGGTCGGCCCGGTGCTGCTCACCCTGCTTCTCACCTCGGTGAACACCCGTCCCGCCGACGACGGCCCCGGCTTCGCCAACGAGGTGCTGCTGTTCCTCACTCTGACCGTGGGCGCGGCATTGCTCGGCGGACTACTTCCGGCCCTCGCCGCGGCGACGGCCGGCTCCCTGCTGCTGAACTACTTCTTCACCCCGCCCACCCACACCTGGATCATCGATGATCCGGCGAACGTCCTCGCCATCATCGTCTTCTTCGCGGTCGGTGTGTCGGTCGCCTCGGTCGTGGACCTGGCCGCGCGGCGCACCCACCAGGCGGCCCGACTACGCGCAGAGTCCGAGACCCTGTCGTTCCTGGCAGGCAGCGTGCTGCGGGGCGAGGACACTCTGGAGGCGCTGCTGGAGCGGGTGCGGGAGACCTTCGGCATGGAGTCCGTGGCGCTGCTGGAGCGGCGCGGCGAGGTCGGCCCCTGGACCTGCGTGGGCAGGGTCGGGACGACCCGCGCCATCGAGCGCCCGGTGGACGCCGACGTCGACATGCCGGTCGGTGACCATCTCGTACTCGCCCTGTCCGGGCGGGTGCTGCCGGCCGAGGACCGCAGGGTGCTGGCCGCCTTCGCCGCCCAGGCCGCCGTCGCTCTGGACCGCCAGCGGCTGAAGCAGGAAGCCGGGCAGGCCCGCGAGCTGGCCGAGGGCAACCAGATCCGCACCGCGCTGCTCGCCGCGGTCAGCCACGACCTGCGCACCCCGCTGGCCGGCATCAAGGCCTCGGTGAGCTCGCTGCGCTCCGACGACGTCGAGTGGTCCGAGGAGGACCGGGCGGAACTGCTGGCGAGCATCGAGGAAGGCGCGGACCGGCTCGACCACCTGGTGGGCAACCTGTTGGACATGTCCCGGCTGCAGACCGGCAGCGTCACCCCGCTGATCCGGGAGACCGACCTGGACGAGGTGGTACCGATGGCACTTGGCGGCGTTCCGGAAGGCTCCGTCGAACTGGACATCCCCGAGACCCTGCCGATGGTGGCAGCCGACCCGGGACTGCTGGAACGGGCCGTCGCCAACGTCGTCGAGAACGCCGTGAAGTACGGCCCGGAGAGCGAGGTGGTGCTGGTCTCCGCCAGTACGCTCGGCGACCGGGTCGAGCTGCGGGTCGTCGACCGTGGTCCCGGCGTTCCGGACGAAGGCAAGGAGAGGATCTTCGAACCGTTCCAGCGGTACGGGGACGCGCCCCGCGGCGCCGGAGTCGGCCTGGGCCTCGCCGTCGCCCGCGGCTTCGCCGAGGCCATGGGCGGTTCGCTCGTCGCCGAGGACACTCCCGGCGGCGGCATGACCATGGTCCTCACCCTCAAGAGCACCCCGGGCCGCTCGCCCGTACCTCCCGGCTTGCCCGCCCACTTCACCTCGTAATGGGCTCAGCGGCCGCTCAGGAGCATGCGTCGTGGCCCCCGCCAGGCGTGACACGCCAGTACGCGCCCCGGACGTTGACGATCCGAGCTGTCACCGTACCGAGCAGCTCCGCGGCCATCAGGAAGCCGAGCCGCCCTGCATCCCGATATCCCTGCCAGGTCAGCTCCCCCTACGGGGGCACGGCGAAGCCGTTGAAGTTCAGTCAACACACCACGGCGGTACCCGGCGCAGCGGGCACTCGCCCCCCAGCGCCGGCAAGGCGCACAGCATCAGCAGGGCGTGGAGCGGGTCGGTGAGCCCGTCCCGCGCGCCGAGTACACCTACCGTCAGCATCGCTCCGGCCAGAGCCGCCGCCCAGACGAAAGGTGTGGCGACGGAATCAGGTAACGGCCGGTCCTCATCCCGGAACGGCCGCCACTCCGCCATTAGACCGCACCTTTCCCGTGTCGCCTGCGCTGCTCTCATGACAGCGCCTCCAGCGCGGTTTCCCCACGGTGACCAGCCTTCCGGGCACGGCTCCTTGGACTCAGCTGAGTTCGGCGAAGGACTCCACGTCGTGGATCTTGCCGGTGACGACGATGACGTCGCCCTTATCGATGACCGTTTCGGCGGTGGCGTAGGTGAAGCCCTCGCCCGGGCGCTTGATGCCGACGACCGTCACCCCGTACCGGGCACGCACCTGACTCTCCCCGAGCGGCATGCCGGTGGCAACGTTGGGGGCGATCGTCTTCACCAGGGCATAGTCATCGTCGAACTCGATGAAGTCGAGCATCCGTCCGGTGACAAGGTGGGCTACGCGCTCGCCCATCTCGTGCTCGGGCAGGACGACGTGGTGCACGCCGAGGCGTTCGAGGATCTGACCGTGCTGGCGGCTGATGGCCTTGGCCCAGATGTTGGGCATCTTCAGGTCCAGCAGGTTGGACGCGATCAGGATGCTGGCCTCGATGTCGGTGCCGATGCCTACCACGGCGCTGCTGAACTCGTGCACCCCGAGCTGGCGCAGCACCTCGGGGTCGGTGCAGTCGGCGATCGCCGTGTGGGTGAGGTCGTCGCTGAGCCGCTGGACGAGGAGGGGGTCGGTGTCGACGCCGAGAACGTCCCAGCCGCGCCGCATCAGCTCATGGGCCAGCGAGCTGCCGAAGCGGCCGAGACCGATCACGACGACGCGCTGGTCTGCGTGGCCGACGGCAGCGGCGTGCTCGGCGAGGCGTTTGCGGCGGCGCAGACGCAGGGAGTGCAGGAAGTTAGCCAATGACGGGTCGCTCCTCGGGTAGCTCGTAGCGGCGCTTGCGTTCGCGCAGGGCGAGCGCCGAGACCAGGGTGACCGGGCCGAGCCGGCCGACGAACATGAGCAGGATGACGATCAGTCGTCCGACGGTTGGCAGGTCGGCGGTGATGCCCGTGGACAGCCCCACTGTGCCGAAAGCCGAGACCGACTCGAACAGCACTTCTTCGAAGGGCTTGTCGACCACAGCGAGCAGGGCGAGGGTGGCCGTCATCACGAAGCCCACGCCGGCCAGTGCCACGGTCAGTGCCTGCCGCAGCACATGTGGTGCGAGTCTGCGTCCCATCACCGCGGACGTGGGTTCACCACGCGCCTCGGCGAGCATGGCTGCACCCAGCACTGCGAAGGTGCTTACCTTGATGCCGCCCGCGGTGCCCGCACTGCCGCCGCCGATGAACATCAGCATGCAGGTCAGAAGCAGGGTCGCGTCCGTCATCGCCCCGATGTCGACGCTGTTGAACCCTGCGGTGCGGGACATCGCCGAGTGGAAGAAGCCCGCCAGGATCTTCTTGTGCCAGTCGAACGGGCCCAGGGTGCCAGCGTTCGTCCACTCCAGCGCACACGTCAGCAGTGTTCCGGCGAACAGCAGCGCGGCCGTGGTGATCACCGTCAGCCGGAAGTGCAGCGACCAGCGGCGCCGGCCTGTGGCGCGGGCCCGGTTGCGGTGCCGCAGCAGCTCCAGCAGCACGGGAAAACCGATTCCGCCGAGAATCACGGCCGCGGCGATGGGCAGCGTCACCCACGGATCCTGCGCGTACTTCGTGAGGCTGTCGGAGTGCAGCCCGAACCCGGCGTTGTTGAACGCCGACACGGCATGGAAGAACCCCAGGTACGAGGCGTCCCAGATGGACTCGCTGTAGCCGAAGCGCAGCCGCAGTGCCAAGAGCGCGCCCACGGCGAGTTCCACTGCGAGCGTGCACCCGGCGACCCCGAGCAGCACCCTCCGTACGTCGCCGATGTCCAGGCTCTTGGTCTCCGCCTGCGCGGTCAACTGCATCCGCAGCCGTAGTTTTCCGGAGATCAGCAGGCCCAACAGCGAGGCCATCGTCATGATGCCGAAGCCGCCGATCTGGAACAGCACGAGGATCACGCCCTCGCCGAAGCCGCTCCAGTAGGTGCCGGTGTCCACCACGACCAGGCCCGTCACGCACACCGCGGACGTGGAGGTGAACAGCGCCGTCACCACATCGGTGCTTCGGCCGTCCTCGGCTGCGACCGGCAGCATCAGCAGGACCATCCCCAGCAGGGTCACGGCGGCGAAGCCCATGACCACCGTACGAGCGGGATGCGCTGCCATCAGCGACCGCCACATCCGCCCCGCGCGCCCTGCCACTCCGCGACCTTCCGCCTGACAATGTTCCACCAAGGATCCATCAGCAGCCGGTCAAGATCCAGTGGGCCATCCGAGCCCACCCCTAATCTCTCCGTCCCCCTCCCCTAAAACCGTTCATACCTGAGGAAGAACGATGCGCGGCGGTCGTAGCGTGAGGCAGGACGTAGGGCATGTGCCCATGCCCCGGGTGAGGAGGATGGGTGGGGGGCGGCAGGCTGCTCGCCGTAAGCGACATCCACGTGGTCTATGAGGAGAACCGTTCTGTCGTAGCCTCGTTGAGGCCTCGGTCGGACGAGGATTGGCTGATCGTGGCAGGGGACGTCGCGGAGAAGTTCACGGATGTGGAATGGGCGCTGACCCTCCTCAGCAGCCGGTTCGCCAAGGTCGTCTGGGCCCCGGGCAACCACGAGCTGTGGACACACCCGGACGACCCCGTGAACCTGCGCGGTGAGAAGCGCTACCAACACCTGGTCGACTGCTGCCGGGCTCTGGGCATTGTCACACCCGAGGACCCTTACCCGGTATGGCAGGGCGACGGAGGTCCGGTCACTGTGGCACCGCTCTTCCTGCTCTACGACTACTCGTTCCGCGTCCCCGGAGCCACCACGCGCCAAGAGTCGCTGCGTCGCGCCCGCGAAGCCGGAATCATCTGCTCCGACGAGTACTTCCTGCACCCCGACCCCTTTCCCAGCCGGGATGCCTGGTGCCACGCGCGGGTGGCCGAGACCGAGCGGCGACTGGCCGCTCTGCCACCGGACCGGCGCACCGTGCTGGTCAACCATTTCCCGCTCACGCGCGAGCCGACGCGCATCCTGCGCTACCCCGAGTTCGCGCAGTGGTGCGGCACCGACCTCACCGAGGGCTGGCACACCCGGTTCAACGCCGTCGCCGTCGTCTACGGGCATCTGCACATCCCGCGCGTCCTGTGGCGCGACGGGGTCCGCTTCGAGGAGGTCTCCCTCGGCTATCCCCGCGAATGGCGGGTGCGCCCACCCCGAGAGCCGCTGCGCCAAGTCCTGCCGCCCTTACTCACCGGGGGTGCGGCGGCGTGATCGAGGAAATCCTTCCCCCGGGCGTCGTCTCAGTGGAGGCGCGGGGGGATTTGACGGACGATCTGCTGGAGGGCGACGAAGGCCTCTTCCCAGAGGAGGCGGCCCTCATCGCGAATGCGGTACTGCTGCGACAGCAGGAGTTCACCACCGGACGGATCTGCGCACGACGTGCTCTCTCCCGGCTCGGTCTGCCGCCTGGGCCCCTGCTGCGCAACGGCCGGGGTGCTCCGCTGTGGCCGGCCGGGGTGGTCGGCAGCATGACGCACTGCCACGGGTACCGGGCGGTGGCCGTGGCCCGCAACGGCAGCACGGTGGCGATCGGTATCGACGCGGAACCGCACGGGCCGCTGCCCGAAGGTGTCCTGGAGGCGATATCCCTTCCCGGTGAACGGCGCGCGATGGCCACCCTGACCCAGCACAATCCCGGCATCGCCTGGGACCGGCTGCTGTTCAGCGCGAAGGAATCTGTGTTCAAGGCCTGGTACCCGATGACCGAAGCCGAACTCTCCTTCGACGAGGCGAACATCGTCATCAACCCCGCCGACGGCACATTCACCGCCCAGCTGCTTCGCCCAGGCCCCTGGGTCGTCGGCCGCCCCCTGACCGCCTTCTCCGGCCGCTGGCTGACCCGCACCGACCTAATCACCACCGCGGTCGTCCTGTGACTCCCTGGGCACGCGCCGCGGGCAGAGGCGGGCCCACAGCCTGCTGCCGCACCAGTAGTCGGCGGATACGAGTCAACGGGGCGGCACCTTGATCAGGCGCGGCCGCTGATCTTGGCGCTGGTGAACTTCGCGTGGAAGGCGCAGGAGTGCCCGTCGAGACCGGCAGGGGCACCTGCTCGCCCGCGAGGTCAGCCAGTCCCCATCGTTCTGCACCACACATGCCCTGCTCAGACCATTGGGCGAGCACAATCGGACCGATGCCCCTATCGATGTCAACCCACCGTTCCATCGGGAACTGTGTGACATGTAGCTGTCCTGATGGAACGCCGAGTCGCCAGTTTTCGCGTGCAACGTACCGCTTCAGGCACCTGATGCGGACGATCCGGTAGAGGGCGCGCCGGCGCACGACAGCGACCGCCGGAGCGGGAAGCACGGGTCTATTCTCCGCGGAGCCTTGACTCGGCGGGGGCTCTACCTGCGCCAGGGGCCCGTCACCGCGAACGTCGTCCCCGGCGCGTAGCAGTTGACGTACATCGTGTCGCCGTCCGGGGAGAAGGCGACCCCCGCGAACTCGCCCCACTCCGGCGCCTCGGGCGTCCCGATGTTCTGGGCGTTGCGGGCCATCGCGTACACCTCACCCCGGCGCGTGACGC
>NZ_JBSFUY010000063.1:0-25993 GCF_053592055.1 Streptomyces sp. NPDC002817 | reverse complement strand
GGCCTGATCGCCAACGACCTCATCATCTGGCTGGCCGCCCGCGACTTCCCCGGCCGACCAGCCCAGCAGACCAACTCCTTCTAAAACACGCCCTAAGCGGACTCCGTACGGTCCCCTCTCATCCCGCCGTGACCGCCGGTGCCGCCCTGCACCTGTGAGCGTGAGCGCTCCGGCGCCTGCGAGCTCTGAGCCGTGGCGAGCGGGCCCAGATGCTGTGCGGCGCTGTCCAGCAGTCCGAGGTCGGCCTTGGTGTGCGCGATGGCGGCGTCGATCAGGACGGCCACCAGCGGCTCGTCGGCGTGGGCGCGGCGCTGCCGTGCCAGGCCCGCGAGCTCGGACAGGTACGTCTGCCGCTGCGAATCGATCAGCGTGGTCAGAGCCTGCGGGCCCAGCGCGACGGCGCCGAGGAGCTTCAGGAACAGCTCGTCGCGGAAGCCGCCGACGCGCACCCAGGCGGTGGTCGCCCATGAGTGCAGCTCGGCCTCGCCCGCCTCGGTGAGCGTGTAGAGGTTCTTGTCGGGCCGGTCGGTCTGCGTGACCTGCGAGCGCGAGACATAGCCGTCGCGGACCAGGCGTTCGAGGATCTGGTAGAGGTGACCGATGTTCAGGCCACCCCACTGCGGGCCGACGGCCTCCTCGAACCGGGCCTTGAGTTCGTATCCGTGATTCGGTCGCCGGGTCAGCAGCGCGAGCACGGCGTGGTGGAGCGGCATATACGTCCCTTCTACATTGTGACAACATACCGCTGCATTGCCACAATGTATGTGGCGCGAAGTACGAGGGCGAGGCTGCATCAATGGCTGTGAGCGTGGCGTTACGCGGGGTGAGCCGCCGGTACCCCGGGCTGACCGCTCTGGACGAGGTCGACCTGGAGGTCGCGGCCGGCGAGGTGGTGATGCTGACCGGGCCGTCCGGCGCCGGCAAGTCCACCGTCCTGCATGTGACGGGCGGCATGGACCAGCCCGACGAGGGGCACGTCGAGATCGACGGCACACAGCTGGTGCCCCGGGACCTGGACCGTCACCGGCGGCGTATCGGCTTCGTCTTCCAGCGCTTCCACCTGCTGCCCGCGCTGACCGTGCTGGACAACGTGCTCGCCCCCGTCCTGCCGCGCAGAGTGGACTTCGACCGCCGTGCGCGCGGCATGGAGCTGCTCGAAGCCGTCGGCCTGGATCAGCGGGCCGACGCCCTGCCCTCGCAGTTGTCGGGCGGCCAGCAGCAACGCGTCGCCGTCGCACGCGCGTTGATCAACAGGCCGGGACTGCTCCTGGCCGACGAGCCCACGGGCAACCTGGACAGCGTCATCGGGCGGGAGATCATCGACCTGCTGATGTCGCTGCGCGAGCGCTACGGGATGACGATGCTGATCGCATCCCACGACGCCGAAGTCGCCGCCAACGGCGACCGGGTGGTGCGGCTGCAGGACGGCAGGATCACCTCGGACCAGCGGGTCACACCGTCCGGCGACGTGCTGGACCGGCTGGGGGGCCTGCGCCCGTGATAGCGATGATCCTCGATCAGCTCCGGCGGCGGCGCGGGCGGGCGCTGGCCCTGGCCGCCGGAATCCTGGTGGCGGCGACGAGTTTCACCCTGCTGACCGCGACGGTGAGCACGAGTCAGGCGACCACCGTGGGCACGGTACGGAAGAACGCACGGTCCGCGTACGACGTCCTGGTACGCCCGCCCGACTCGCAGACGGACGTGGAGCGGCAGAGCGGTCTGGTCACGCCGAACTTCCTGTCCGGCACGTTCGGCGGCATCACCATGGACCAGTACCGGCGCATCGACGGCATGGCCGGGGTCGACGTGGCCGCGCCGGTCGCCAACATCGGCTACCTCATGGTGGCGAGCACCGTCACCGTGGACGTGTCCCGCTTCCTGGACGGCAAGGCGTCCCGGCAGATCCTGCGCATCAGCCCGACGCTCACCTCCGGACTGGGCACTTACCGCACCTCCGACGAGTACGTCTACCTCACCCGCTCCCCCCTGACGTCGGCGTCGGAGTCGGACGGCCTCTTCGAGTCCGACACCCTGGAAACGGGCGATGCCGACAAGAGCACCCAGCGGTATCGGATCAAGGGCAAGTACGACGTCTGCTTCTACTTCAACTGGAACAAGACAGAGCAGACCGAGTTCAACATGGAACTGCCGATGAAGCCGAACATCATCGCCGAGGACCTCAGGGACAGGTCGCCGTTCGACCCGGACCTGAGTTCGCGGATGAACTGCCAGTCCGGCCAGGACAAGGCCACCATCGACATTCCGGTCAGTTACCCCGTGCTGCTGTCCGCCATCGACCCGGTGGCCGAGGACCGGCTGGTGGGCCTGGGCGACACCATCGCCTCGGGCCGGATGCTCACCGAGCGGGACAAGCCGTGGACGGTGTCGTCCGCCAAGAGCGTCCACGGACAGCGCGACTCCTACATCCCGGCGCTGCTCAGCGACAACCCGCTGACCACCGGCACGCTCGACGCCACCGTCCAGCGGCTCGACGTCGGCGACCCGGCCGAGCTGCCCTCGAAACTGGGCAACCCGACAGCCAACAGCTTCGTCCGAAGCCTGCACGGCACAACGGTGGGCAGGACCCGAGTCGACCTGAGCAAGGGCTACCGGAAGGCACTGACCGAGGACTCGTTCGACACCGGCAGCTACTGGACGGTCGGCCCGGTCACCTACCACCGGACCTCCGACGGCGACCTCGCCGCACAGCCACAGCAGCCGCAGAAGCGCAGCCTGTGGATCACCAACTCGAACCAGCAGCCGTTCCCCAACGTCCCCGAGGAGAACCACCAGGGCACCCAGTACCGGAAGGTGACCAGCCACGCCGCCACGAACTGCATCGGACTGGGCACCTGCGACGGCGTCGACTCCGGGCGCCTGCCCAATCCCTTCGTCCGCCTGGTCGGCCGCTACGACACCGGCAAACTGCCCGGCTTCTCACCCCTGTCCGACACCCCGCTGGAGACCTACCAGACGCCGCAGGTCACCGGCGCGGACAGCGCGACCCGAGCGGAGCTCCACGGCAAGCCACTGCAGCCCGACCGCAACCTGGGCGGCTACGTCAGCCCGCCGCCCACCATGCTGACCACGATGGACTCCATCACCGCGCTCACCAAGAGCCGCCGGGTCCCGAGCCTCCAGGACAAGGCGCCGGTCAGCGCCATCAGGATCCGGGTGGCCGGAGTGACCGGCGTCGACACCGCCTCCCGGGCGCGGGTGAACGCCGTGGCCGGAGCGATCCGGGCCGCCTACCCCCGCCTCCAGGTCGACGTCACCGTCGGCAGCTCGCCCGCGCCGCAGACCGTGACGCTGAGCGCCTCGGCGCAGGTGACGGAGCGCTGGGTCGCCAAGGGCGTGGCACTGCGCATTCTCAGGGCAGTGGACACCAAGAGCGCGGTGCTCTTCGTACTGGTCCTCGTCGTGTGCGCGCTCTTCCTCGGCCAGGCTGCGCTGGCCTCGGTGCGCTCACGTCGCACCGAGATCGGCACGCTGCGCTGCCTCGGCTGGAGCGGTGGCGAAGTGCTCCGCCTGATCCTCGGCGAACTGGCGGTGATCGGCCTCGCCGCCGGAGCCGCGGGCACGGTGCTCGCCTACGTGCTGGGCCTGGTGCTGGGCCAGCCCGACGCCGGCGCCAAGTCACTCCTCGTGCTCCCGGTGGCGCTCCTCCTGGCCACGGCGGCGGGACTGATCCCCGCCTGGCTCGCCACCCGGCTGGGACCGATGGAAGCCGTCCGGCCCCCGGTGACGGCGGCCCGCCGCGCGCGCCCGGTGCGTTCGGTGGCCGGACTGGCCGTGCTCAACCTGCTGCGGGTGCGGGGCCGCACGCTGCTGGGTGCGGCAGGACTGGCGCTGGGAGTGGCCGCCTTCACCGTGCTGCTCGCCCTGACGCTGGCCTTCCGGGGCGAGGTGGCCGGGTCGCTGCTCGGCAGCGCCGTGGTGGCGCAGGCACGCGAGGCCGACTACCTCAGCGTCGCCCTGTCCTTGCTGCTGGGCGCCGCCGGCGCGATCGACGTCCTGGTCATCTCGCAGCGCGAACGCGCCGCCGATCTCGCGGTGCTGCGGGCGACCGGCTGGACCAACCGCGAGCTGGCGAAGCTGACCCTCTACGAGGGAATCGGACTGGCTCTGCTGGGCGGCCTGTCCGGTGCAGTGGCCGGATTGGCCGGGGTGCTGACCCTCGGCCAGGGCGTGCTGCACGGACACCTGTTCACAGTCGCCGGCGCCGCGCTGCTGGCCACGCTCGCGGCGACCGCCCTGGTGGTGGCGGCTCTGACGGTGCCGATCCGCGGTCTGTCCCGGATCGCCCCCGCCCACCTGCTCGCCGCCGACTGAGCCGACCGCCGCCATCACCGGCGGCTTCGCACAGCGGAAGACACAAATCAGCCACATTCCGTGAAAGTTGGCTATGAAGAGCCAACCGTCAGGAGAGCAACGGTCAACAGTTGTGGATCACTCCACTTCTTGATCGTCCTTCGGGACGGTGTCCTCCAGTTGTCCGCGTAGGCGCCCGGCTTCGGCGATGAGACGGGGATGCTGTCGTGGGCAGGGGCGATGAAGAGCGCGCTGACTCAATCCGCGATCTTGGACAGCACCTGTTCATGGGTCCGGGAGGCACCTCGATCCACGGTCGTGTGGTGTTCACGAGTCCGGGCTCTGGCTCACTTTCCGGGCTCTGTCGCTGATTTGGGATGCTGTTGGTGATCTTGACGGGGTGGGTGAAACTTCCCCAAGGCCGGGCAGTGAGGGCTTGGGGAAACTTCAACCACAGCGTTCTCCGCCATCAAGGACACCGATTGCGCTGCTTGAGGAACCGCCCGGGCCCTCCCGAGGACCGGTGCCCACCACGTGGCAGCGCGTGAAAGCCGCCCCTCAAGACAGAGGTGCGCCACGCAATGCTTCTGCGAGCACGGCCGCCCTGCAGATATCGACGGCGCCCTGGGGATTGCGGGCCCTGGGATCCTTCGGCTTCGGGCGACCGCGAGTTGTGCGGTGTGTTACGGCATCGGAAACGGCCCGCCAACCCTCGGTGCGGGATTTTTCATTCTGATCAAGCCGCCTGCTGAACAACGTCCCAGGGCCCATTCTCGGTCTCGCCCCGCCGGAGTTCCCGGCACGGACCACGCCGGGTTGCCGGCGGACCGAGCAACTGGAGACGCAGCACATGTCCCACGTAGTCAAGCGCGGCAGGAAGCCGCGAAGCCGCCTCGGCACAACCCTGTTCATCGCGCTCAGCACCACCGCGCTGACCGTCGGCCTCCAGGGCAGCGCCTCAGCCGGCGTGCTGAACCCGCTGCCGTCGAGCGGCAGCACGTTCCAGAACAAGTACATGCCGCTGTTCGACTACGACTCGGACGGCTGCTTCCCGGCGGCGGCCGTCGATGCGAACGGCAACGTGAACGGTGGCCTCAAGACCACCGGGTCGATCACCGGCGGCTGCCGCACCAACCACCTCGGCAAGGCCAACACGTACGCGCAGTCCCTGTGCAAGAACGGCTGGTGCGCGTACCTCTACACCCTGTACTTCGAGAAGGACCAGACGCTCAACGGCAGCGACCGCTTCGGGCACCGCCACGACTGGGAGTCCGTCGCCGTCTTCCAGAAGCAGGGCGAGGAGAAGCCCCGCTACCTGGCCGCCTCCCGGCACGGTGGCTACAGCACGCACCCGATCAACGAGGTGCCGATGAGTGGCAACCGCGTTGAGATCGTCTACCACAAGGACGGCGCGAGCACCCATGCCTTCCGCTTCGCCAAGTGGGGCGAGAAGCCGGAGGCCCGGGGCAACGGTCAATGGGACGCGCCCGCGCTGGTCAACTACTCCACGCTGAGCAGCACCCTGCAGTCCAAGCTGAACGACACCGACTGGGGCCACGCCAACTTCCAGCTGGGCAAGAACTTCCTCAGCAACATCAACAAGGCCCGGCCCTCGGCGGTCCCCGCGTTCTGACACACGGATCCGTCCCGAGCAGCCCCCGGCGGGGACCTTACTCGGTCCGCCGGGGGCTGCGGCAGCGGCCTGCGGCCGCAGAAGATGTCGTGGACGCACACAGGTATGTCCGGCCGCACGCGCGGGAGCAGCTCACGGATGTACCAGCCGGCGAAGCTCGCAGCATCGATAAACAGGAAGTCCGCGGTGTCCGGGATCTTCTCCAGGATCTCCCGCGCGTCTCCCTGCTTGAATGTCCAGCGGCCGGCGGAGAGCCGCTCCGGCACGGCGTGCCATGCCGCCCACCGCGCGACGGGCGCCGGAGCGCCGCCGGACCGATCGGCAGGACCACCAGCTGGGCCACCGCGAACCGCCGTCGAGGCTGTCGAACAGCACGTCCGCGCCTGCCGCCAGCATCAGAAGGACGATGCCGAACGTCTTCAGCAGGTCCCACGTAGGCCGTTCGATCCGGGGGACGCACCAAGGGCACGCAAGCTGCTCAGGAGATCCACGGCGCGACCTCAGCCCCGCACCGGCGCAGCGAGATCTCAGCCGAAAAGCCAGTTGTCACGACGCTACCGGGGTCGCATACCGGCCGAACGGCCGCGACCGGGCGCGCACACGGTCCGGCACGATTTTTCAGTGCCAGTGAGGGCCTACTGAACAATTCCCCGGTGCCCAAGACTCCGTCATGGCAGACGGCACTCCCTCGCCGACGCCGCACGGTGTACCGCACGGTGCGCTAGTTCCCCGGCCGGCTCCACGCCGTGCCTCCGGCCGTACCCCTTCCAGGTCCGGCTGCGCAGCCCCCGGACCAGACCGTGGTTCGCTCACCTCCTGGGAGAGACATCTGCGGGATGTTCCGACAATCCGGTGGATATCACAGCAAATGCGCCGATCAGTCGCCATACCCAGACCATCCGCCCTTGCCCGCCGCCGCGCGAACGGCCTTTGGGCACCCCTACGCGATGGGCGGTGCCACGAGCTCAGCCCGTCCAGTGCCTTCGCAGCTTGACGGACCGCACAAAGAACTACTGACCCCGAGCGCGGTGGCCGACAGGCTGAAATCTCAAGATCCGGCTCGGCGCCCGTATCGAAGCACACAGAAAGAGCACAGCCATGGAGAGCGAAACCGGCGGATCCGTACGCGAGTCCCGCCGCAGGAGATGGACCGTAGCCGTCACCGGAGCCCTTGTGGCAACAGTGTCGCTCGGGCTGGCCACGACCGACCTCAGCCCCGTGGACGGCAGCGCGCGGAAGGCCGCCGCCACGGCGAACCTGCCAGACACCGTCGTAGCCGATGGACGCGCCACCGTGCCGCACGGGGTTGCCCCGCTCGGCACCGCCCGGCGGGGCGAGACGTCCGTGCGGAGCGTCATCGACGACGGCAACGACATCGGCTGGTTCCTGAAGGACGGGAAGGCCGGCTACAAATCGATGATCGACGCGGTCCGCAAACGGGTCAGGTCACGGAGCATTCATCCCAGCGTCGATGGCACCACGACCAACGCGAACGACTACTTCACCGTCAATATCCGCAACATAACCCACGGCCACGAGGACGCTGCGGACATCCGAGTGGTCATCCGGGCGCGCGACTTGTATGTCCAGGGGTATTACGTCCCACGCGGCAACACCTATCTCCACTTCAGGCCCCGTAATGCGCAGGACCGGGTACTGAGGGACTACCGGCCCACCTCGCAGACCCGAGTACTCCAACTCCCGTTCGAAGGGGGCTACAACTCGATCGAGGCGTACGCGAGGGGCGCGGACGGGAGGGCGTACACCCGGCGCTCCGTGAGGCTGAGCACCCCGGACCTTTCCGACGCCGTCACGAATCTCGCCTGGAGCGAGGCGTCGGGGCGTTCACGCGCTCGCGACCTGCTGCACGTCATCCAGGCCATCTCCGAGGCAGCGCGCAATGACTGGATCTCCGGCCGCGTCTACAACAACATCGAAGGTGCGGGCTACCAGCCGAACGCCACCGCAGTGGGTCTGGAGAACAACTGGCAGAGCCTCGGGAACAACTTCCAGAGGCGTTTGAACGACCCCCGGGTACCGGTCCACCCGCCCATCGGTGAGCTGCAGTTCTCCTCGATCACCGGCATGGCTCTCATCCTGGCGCTCACTCTGCTCCTCTGACAGTGGTCACGTGACTGGTGGTTCTGCCGAAGCGTCCTGCCCACCCTCTGACCGACGTCGTTAGCTGAGCCTCGCCGAGGACCATTGCGGCGATCTGGGTGATCCGGCCGAGGCTGACCCGCCGCAGGGCCTTGAAGGTGGTCTTGAGGGGAGTTGCCCGTTCGCAAACGGCTCGGTCAGGTCGCCGCCCGCGGCTTCTTGACCGGGTGACGGAAGCCGCCCCTGGCGTTCCCTTATCCAGAGACCGACCAGGGTCGCCACGCCCAGCTGAGCTGCGGCCTCCCGCCGTGGGCCGGTGTTTGCCCGACCACGCGAGGCGCAGCAGGCGGTCCGCCAACTCGCCGGGGCCGAGGGGGTCCTGGCCGTTGATCAGCCAGTCGTGGATGACCGCGCTCGCGCCGCGGCGAAGAACATCGGCAGGTCGTTCCCGGTCGCCTCGCCGAGTGCACCGAGGCGGTCTCGCCCGGTGGTCCGGTTGAAGGCGCCATTCAGCGTCCGGGACATGGCGAACGCGCGGTCTACGAGGGCACCGAGTTCCAGGGCTACGGCGGCCGGAACTCACACGTCGAGACGGGCCTGGGAACGTCGTCGGTGAGCATCCGCAAGACCGGCGGCACGATCCTGGTCACGGTGGTGCACGGCACCATGCACCGAGTGGTTGTGACCTGCACTTTCACACAGGAGCCCTGGGCTAGGTTCCTCTGGAGGTGGAGAATCGGTGTATTTCACTGTTGACTATGGGCGTGCCAAAGAGCGATGACTACGCGAGAACCAGTATGCGACTGACTATATGGGGCTGCCTTGCCGGGTTGGTCGTGGTCTTCGCTATTCCGGTGTACATACTGGTGGCCGTGCTGCTGTTCGGGTGACGTGCACTTTCACAACAGGCGCTAGACAACCTTGACATCGGTCCGTCAGCGCGGTCTCCCTGACCACACCGCTTCGCGGCCAGTCCGCCACCCTGGAACACCTCCGCGTCGACCGGCAGCTCGAAGAAGCCCTCGCCCATAGCCCCGACCCCCGCCGTCTCACCGAGGTCTTCGGACTCGATGAGAAGACCGCGATCCGCTACGCGCACTCCGCACGAGCCTGGCTGGTACAGGCCGCTGAACAGCAACTTCGACGAAATCCGCCCAACCAGGACATCCCGTGCAGGGAATCATGGGCGGGTGACGTCGACCGAGGCAGCAGCAAGTGTTCTTCAGGAAGATGCCGCTCTCTGGAGCACCGGAGAAGTACAGACACGCGACGTCGTCAGCTCAGCCTGTGATGCGCTCGTCGCCGGGCTCGACAGCCCCGGCCTTCGAATCCTGGCTGCCTGCAGACGTGCTGAGGCGGACTACGACGTGCACGAATTGCTCCCTAGGCTCTCGAAGAGCTCGGCCTCGCCTTCTATCCAGTCGCCAGCGATGCCGGCAAGCAAGCCGCCGTGCGCGCGCTCGCACGGCGCATGCTCGCCGGCGAGCTGTCACCTCGGGAGTTCACCTTCCGGATTCATCAGCACCACGGACACGAACTCGTACTTACGGAACGGCTGGCCGAACTCGACGACGAGTACGACACCCTCGAAAACGGCGACAGGACAGCGGCACAGATCGATGCCGAGGTCACGGCCGAAGCCCGCCGCCTCGCAGCCCACCCTTACATTCCCGCCGAACCCACGGACACGCAGAGTGATGCACACAGATCGACCCGCGAGTTCCCGCCGGACAGGCTTCAGTTTGACTCAACCCACCGGACTCCCGGGATGTGACCGAGGTACTCACCAAAGGGGCAACTAGATGATCTTGAAGTCCTGAGCGCTCCGCCCTCGCATTCCAGAGGGACACGCGCTGTTCTGCCAGCGGCAGAACAGCGACCGGACCGGGCTCGACGATCAGTACAGTCAGTCTCATGGCGACGATCACGACACGTACGGTCGAGTACCCGGCGGACGGCCTGACGATGATCGGGCACCTCGCGCTCCCGGCCGGTGTCGACCGCCGGCCCGCAGTGCTGCTCGGACCAGAGGGCACGGGGCTCAGCGACGTCGAGCGCCGCCGGGCCGATGCTCTCGCCGAACTGGGATACATAGCGCTGGCCTTCGACCTCCACGGCGGGCGCTATTTGAGCGATCCCGAGGAGATGCTGGCCCGTTGCCTGCCACTGCTCGCTGATCCCGACCGGATGCGGAGCATCGGCCATGCAGCGCTCGACGTGTTGCGCGCCGAGGCGCGGACCGACCCCGACCGGATCGCCGCCATCGGCTACGGCACCGGGGGCGCCATCGGGCTGGAACTCGGGCGCGACGGCGTCGACCTGCGCGCGATCGGCACAGTCAACGCACTGACCACGGGCCGACCGGGCGAGGCGGCGCGCATCCACTGCCCGGTGTGGGCCGGGGTCGGATCGGAAGACCCGATCATGCCGCCCGCGCAGCGAAACGCGTTCACCGCTGAGATGC
The DNA here is from genome assembly GCF_053592055.1 of Streptomyces sp. NPDC002817. Lineage (NCBI taxonomy): Bacteria > Bacillati > Actinomycetota > Actinomycetes > Kitasatosporales > Streptomycetaceae > Streptomyces > Streptomyces sp. NPDC002817. Next base: position 15,485 of record NZ_JBSFUY010000063.1, on the reverse strand, counting down.
AGGCCGCGGGCATCGACTGGCGCCTCACGGTCTACGGCGGCGCCTTGCACGCCTTCCATCACCCGCCGGTCGACCACCCCACGGTCCCCGGCGTCGGCTACCACCCACAGCACGCACAGCGAGCCTGGCGCGACGTCGTCGACCTGCTCGCCGAGTGCCTGCCCGTGACGGAGGATCTGGGGGCATGACCCAGGCAGACATGTTGGTGCCAGGCCTCGTCGGCGTCGCGCACTGCACAGCAGACCCGCATTCGGGCAGTTGTGTGATCACGGAGACGTATTCACAACTGCCTTGGTAGATAACGGATTTACTGCGACGGAGCCCAGGCCGTGACTGTCGCGACCTGCGGCGGACCGTTCCGGCTTCCAGGGCGAGATGTACGCATTTACTGCGGCGACACTCTGCCGACCACGTGTAAGGCCGCATCAAGACCGATCGTCACCGTGGACACCGGCCAGCCCGCGCATCCCGCCCGCCCCGCGGGACCCACGTGGGGCGTCTCCAACTGCCTATCACCCGTGGCCCACTTCTCTGTACCGGAACCTGTCGTCGAGCACCCCGTACTACGCAGGGCGGTCGGTGGTCATGTCCGCGATCCGCCTTGCTCCACAATGAGACGGCATGGCGGCAGGCCAGAGGCGGTGCGGAGCGCCTGGTTCGGGCCGTAGGCAGGTCAGGACGGCGAGCGGAGCCATCCGTGTGTGCGGGCGGTGTCGGAGGCGAGCCGCAGTAGCCGCGCGGTGGCGGGCCGTTCGGTGGCGCCGCGGGTGAGCAGGGGGATTTCAATGGCTGCCGCAGGGGACAGTGGCCGCCACACCAGCCCGGCCGGGAGGCCGCGCCGGGCGGATTCGCCCACGACGGAGACGGCTTGGCCTTGGGTGACGGGCATGTGGGGGCGTCGAAGGACAGTTGGCGCTCACGCAGCCGGGGGAGATCCCGGCGTGGTCGAAGATGCCGGTGATCGCGTCGTAGTGCTCGGGGTTGTCGTGGCGGGCGTGCACGAGCACGGTGTCGTCGGCGAGCGCGTCGATGTCGATGTCCGAACCGGCGGCCAGGGGATGGTCTTCGGGCATGAGGACGCTCTGGGGTTCCAGGCGTACCAGGGTGCGGACCAGTTGCGGGGTCGGTGGCGGGCAGCGGACCAGGCCGACGTCAAGGGTGCCGTCGGCGACGCCCGCCAGGATCTCGGCGGTGGGCGGCAGACGAGTGCTCGTGCTGATGCCGGGATGGGCCTCGGCCAGGGCAGCGAGCAGGGCGGGCGCGGTCTCGTAGCCGATGCTCGCGCTGTAGCCGACCGACAGGCTGCCGCTCTCACCCGCGGCGAAGCCCCGCAGGTCCCGTCCACGACGTCGCGCTCGACCAACCTGCCTGAGCAAGCAGACGCGGACGTTCAGCCGCTGCATGAACGCCGAGCCTGCCGGCTCTGCAGGAGGAGCCGGCCGGGCATCTGGCCGCGCTCCCGTCAGCGTTGCCCGTCGGGCAGCTGGCTGCGCCTTCCGACGGACCGATACGCGCCTGGTTCACCAAGTGACTCAACTGGGGAACGTGGGGAGCCGAAAGCAGAAGGACTCACCGATCGCCGGAGCGGTGAGTCCTTGAGCGCGGGGTGAGACTACCGCTGGCTGGTCGAGCCTGACGGCACCTGCTCAGTCCGGGGCGGGCAGATGGATCGAGGCGAGTTTGGCCGGGTCAACCACGATGTGGATGCCGGTGATCCGGCCTTCGCTGACGGTGAAGGCGATGACGGAAAGAGGTGTTCCGTCGGGGCTCCAGGACATGTTGCCGGGGATGCCGTTGAGCAGCACGGGTCGTTGACGGGCCACCTCGCCGGAGAACATGCGGGCGCCGGCGGCGACCTTGGTGGCGCCGAGGGTGACGACGACGCCATGGGGGGTGTCGACGGTCAGTTTCACATTCGGGTCGAGGACACGCAGGAGGGCTTCGAAGTCGCCGCTGAGGGCGGCGGCGCCGAATGCCCGGACGGCCTCTCGGTGCTCGCGGCCGGGGCCCGTCGTGCGGTCCGTGGCTTGGACCTTGCGGCGGGCACGGCTGGCGACCATCTTGGTGGCGTCGGCGGATTTGCCCAGGATCTGGCCGACTTCCTGGAACGGGACTGCGAACATGTCGTGCAGGACGAACGCCAGGCGTTCGCTCGGGGTGAGCGAGTCGAGCACGACGAGCAAGGCGAGGCCGACCGAATCGGCCAGCGCGACCAGCTCGTCCGGCGCCGGGTGATCGGCGGGTGTCACCACGAGGTTCGCGAACTCTTGCTCGTAGGCGGTTTCGGGGTGGGCTCGACGGGATCTCAGGAGATCCAGGCTGATTCGCCCGACCACAGTGGTCAGCCAACCGGCCAGATTGCCGATAGTCGCCGCGTCCTGGCGGGCGAGACGCATCCAGGCTTCCTGGACCACGTCCTCAGCGTCGGCATGCGAGCCCACCACGCGGTACGCGACGGCGCGCAGCCGATCGCGCTGGGCCTCGAAGGCCTCGGCCACGAGGCCAGACGGGTGGGCGGTCACGGCTTTCGCTGCTGACGCAGCGAGATCCGGTTGCCGTCCGGGTCCACCGCCTCGACGCGGACCCCGAACGGATAGTCCGCCGGTTCGGACTCTTCGAAGACGACGCCGCGCCGACTCATGACCTCGAAGTCCTTTCGCAAATCCTCGGATTCGAGGATCAGCGGACCGGGCACGCCCGTGCCACCCGGCTGTCCCGCGGCCGGCGCATGCGACCACAGGATGATCTGCACCGGGCTGTCGGGAACACTGACGGTGAGGAAACGTCCGTCGGGCCCCGGGAAGTCGAGCCGCTTCTCCAGACCGAGTCCCTCGGTGTAGAACTCCAGCGCGCGGTCCTGATCGGTGACGTACATCGTCACGTACATGATGTTGGTCAGCATCCTGATCTCGATTCACTCGTGGGTGTGACGACCGTTCGTATCCGGTCGTCACCCCCATGACGCATGCCGACGGGCGAAGGTAACAGGACGGGCCGCCGCAGCGGATCCCGGGCGCATGTGGTGTGGCTCGGCAACACGCGTACAGCCCGGCACGCCGAGGAAGATCACGCAAAGGATGGGGAGATCAACTGAGCAGGTTTGGTCTCACCAAGAGCCCCCTGACGAGATTCAAAGAGCGCCATCATGGGAGCACCGGTCAAGGGGCGTCGCCGGAGTGGTACAAGCGGCAGCTGACGCCCGGCCCCGGTGCACGGGGCTCGCCGGGGCGCGGGTCGTACAACGCCCGCCCGCCAGGAAACTGCCCAAGCTCCGTGGACAAAGCCGCGCCGTCATCGATCTCTTCCGACCGCCAGCCCGTGATGTCCAGCAGCAGCCCGTCCAGCGGCCCGCCTATCAGCGCGGCATACGCCTGCCCCGGACGCGGACCCGGGTCGGGGTCGTCATGATCGTGGCCGTAGACGCGGCCGTTGAGTAGTTGCTCATCTCCGTTCATGCTGTCCAGCCTCGCAGCCGCCACCGACAACGCCAGCGCGGCGGCGGGCCCGGCTCGAGCCTAGATCTCTTGCCGTGTTCGGCTGAAGAGGGCTTCGAGCGGGCGAAGTACATCGAACTTGCGTACCAATCTGGTACCGGAGTCCAGGCCGCATGCGTGCCGTGGGTGTTCACACGGGATGATCACCTGGTTCTGTACGCCTGCTTGGCTTCTGAGTGCACTTCGGGGGACCTCATGTACCGCTTCACCCGCCACACCGGCCCTGCTCTGACTGCCGTCGCGCTGATTACCGGCATGGCAACGGCCTGCTCTGATGCGCCTGCGACGTCCAAGGCCCCGCAGCCCCAGAAGACGGCAAGCTCCACCGCCGCAGCTACGGCGCAGCCGTCCGCCCCGTCCGGGCGGGAGCAGCTGAACAAAGAAGCCCGCGACCTGCTCAACATGACGGACCGCCTGGAGTCGGACGAGGAGGGCTTGATCTCGTCCGGCACCCTCGCGATACCCGGACAGAACCTGGACAAGACCATCAAGACCGGCACCGCCCTGCGCGTGGAGTTGGCCTGCGCAGGGGAGGGCACAGTCACCTTCACGGTCGCCTCAGGCACCGCCAAGACAACCGAGCGCGTTGACTGCACCCAGCCGATGACGAACAAGTTCGACTTCACCACGGCCGGACAGGGCCTCACGATCCAGGCGGACGCACCCGAGGAAGACAGGGTGGGCACCGCCTACATGGTCAGCCACATCTCCTGACCGTCCCGACGGACGGCCCTGGTCTCGGCTCGCCGCCGCCTGCCACCTCTCCGAGCGCGTGGTCCCCGTCGTCATCGCCGACCTGGAACAGGCCGGCGATCTGCAGGGGCGCTCGGTCGACCAGCCGCTCGCGTCGAAAGCGTGGAATCGGCGCGCACCTGGGGAACAGGGGCCGGTGCGGGCTCGGGCGGTGGAAGTCGTCGACCCTGTGGAAGAAGGCCCTGCCCGTGCTCGATGGGTAGGCCGTCTTCCTCACTCGGGCAGGGGTCAGATGAAGTGGAAGTGGAAGCGCAGCCACCAGAAGACGAGGCCGCCGATGCCGGCGCCAGTGCTGTAGGCGGCGCCGCGCGGCAGCTCACGCTGGAGATCGCGGCGCTGGCGCTGGCCGCGACCGCGCTCACTCACCCGCAGATCTCTCGCGATCACCGCAGTGCTCTCACTACGACCGAACCGCTCACCTGCCTTGTACCGGATCCGCTCACGAAGCCGCCGCCTCTCAGCGGTCAGCCCGCCACCCTGCGCATACCGCACACCACCGGCCTACCGCAGGGATCACCACCCGTCACCACCCGCCGACAACACCCCGAGGAAGTCAGTAGGCTTCGCCCGGCACGGACACGACGGGGGTTGAGTGCATGAAGTCCGAAGAGGCACCGCGATGGGCTTCGGCCCTCGACACGGTCGTGGTCTACGCGCAAGGTGCACTGTGCAGCCGTCGGGCGCGGGGCACGGTGCCGTCCGGCGGCCGGGTGCTGGTGACGGGGCTGCCTCGCTCCTTGGACTCCGGCTCGGTGCGCGCCCGCGTCGTGGGCGACTCCGGTGCACAAGTCACCGAGGTGCGCGTGGAGGTGACCGCCGAGCCGTCCGGCCCGGAGCCCTCCGACGGCTTGCGGCAGACCATGGAACAGGTTCACGACGCGTGCGCCGCGGCCCGAGGACGGCGTGACCGGCTCCTCCAGCGGATCAAGGAGATGACCGATCTCCACCCCGTCCCCCCGGCCCGAAAGCGTGAGGACCCGCACCGCCGCACCCCTGCCGAGGCGTGGCTGACGCTCGCGGACTTCGTCGACGAGCGGCTGACGGGCCTCCACGACCGCCTCGCCGCACAGGAGGAGGAGCTGCTCCGCCTCGAGCACGATCTCGCCGTCGCCACGGACCGCTGGAACCGGGCCTCCACCGACACACCGTCAGGACAGCTGCAGACCACGGTCTGCGCGGCCCTGAGCCTCGAGGGAACCGGCGAGGTGCAGTTGGAGATCGAGTACGCGGTCCCGGGCGCCGTGTGGGTACCGGCCTACCGGCTTTCCTACCGTCAGGGTGACGGCAGCGGCGCCCTCGTACTGCGCGCCTCCGTGGCCCAGCGCAGCGGCGAGGACTGGACCGGGGTGCGCATTGCCCTGGCCACCGCCGACCTCAAGCGCCGGACAGAGGTGCCGCGGCTGCGCTCGCTGCGGATCGGACGCCGCCAGCCCGCCCCCGTACCGGCCGGGTGGCGTGAGCCCCCGGCCGGACTCGCCGACCTCTTCACCCCGTACGACGCGGCGGGCCCACGCCAGACTCCGATCGCCCTACCGGTAGCCGTCGGGTCCGTTCCCCCGCCCGCCACCGGCGCCCCCGTACTTCCTCCTCCCGTCCCCCTGCCCCCGGCCGCGCCGGCCTACGGCGGCCCGCCCTCCGCGCCCGCGGCCCCGGGCGGCCTCGAAGCGATGCCCGCGTTCGCGCAAGCGGAACGACCCCGACCCAGCGGACCTCCGCGCGGCGGCGCACCCGCAGCTGCTCCCGCCGCACGACTGGCAGCACCGTCGGGTCCCCTCCCACCCGCGCCGGTCGCCGGTCCTCCGCAACCCAGCGGCGCCGAACTCGATTACGCCGCGCTCGTCCTCAACGGTCCCGACGAGTCCGCCGGCCGCAGGGGCCGGCTGTTCCCCGCCGCAGCCTTCGACCCGGTCGCAGTCGAACACCGTCGACGGGCCGAAGCGGTGGCCGCGCTGCCACTGCCGGGCCACGCCGCGCGGCCCCGTGCATCAGCGGGATCCTTCGACCACCGCTACGACGCCGTCGCCCGCGCCGACATTCCCTCGGACGGCACCTGGCACACCGTCACCGTGACCGAGATCCCGGTCGGTCTGCGCACCGAGTACGTCTGTGTGCCGTCGGTGGAGCAGCGGGTGTACCAGACCCTGGTGCTGTCCAACGCGACCGACCAGGCTCTGCTCGCCGGTCCCGTGGAGGTCGGCGTCGACGACGACTTCGTTCTGACCGCCGCCCTGCCCACCCTCGCCCCGGGCGGCGTCCGCCGGATGGGGCTCGGAGTGGCGGACAGCATCCAGGTCACCCGGCGCACGAGCCTGCAGGAGTCGACGGCAGGGCTGCGCAACAACATCAGCGTGCTCGACCACGGCGTCCACGTGGAGCTGGCCAACCGTCTCACCAGACCCGTCACCGTCGAGGTGCGTGAACAGGTACCGGTCTCCTCCGAAGCCGACGTACGGATCGAGGAACGGGCCGACTGGACGGTTCCCCAGGACGACGAGGGGCCCGATCACCTCGGCCCGGGCACCCGCGTGTGGCGCGTAGAGCTGCCCGCCGGAGCCACCGCCGCCCGCCACGGCGGCTACGAGATCCGCATCCCGGCCGCGAAGGCCCTGGTCGGCGGCAACCGCAGGAGCTGACAGATCATGTCCACGGACCTCGAGCCGATCCCCCTTCCCGTCACCGCCGTCACCTGTCTGGAAGACCGCGCCCAGATCGAGCGATCCGCCACGCTCGACCTGCGCGCCGGCGTCCAACGACTGCGCCTCGGCCCGATCAGCGCCCTGGCGGTCGACCGCACCCTCCACGCCGAGCTGACCGGCGACCACCGGGCGACCGTCCTCGACGCCAGGATCGTCCGCACATGGACGCCGCGAGAACCGTTGCCCGGCGCCGACGACTCGGCTCTGCGCCTGCGCGTTCACGACATCACAGAAGAACAGGCCGCCCTCGAACGGCGACGTGACCGACTGCGCGCCCGCCTCGGCCTCCTCGGCCGCCTCGCCACAGACCTGCTGCGGGAGATCGGTGAAGGCGCCGGACACGGAGAGACCGACACCACACGCTGGAGCGCCGAACTGGACCGGGTCGACGAGCAGCGCGACGCCCACGGCGAACACCTACGGGCTACCGAGGCCCGGCTCAAGCTCCTCACCACCGAACTCCAAGCGGCCGAACGCGCCGTCGAGCTCTCCGAACAACGGCCCACCGAACTGGTCGGTCACGTCGAACTGACCGTGGAGACCGCCGTCGCCGGCCCGGCCCGGCTGCGGCTGACCCACCTCACCGCGTGTGCGCTGTGGCGCCCCGCCTACCGGGCCGTGCTCGACGGGGACTCACTCACCCTGGAAAGCGACGCGATGGTCTGGCAGCGCACCGGCGAGGACTGGTCCGACGTACGCCTGACCCTGTCGACGGCCCGCACGGCACTGTCCACCGAACCACCCCGTCTCGACGAGGACCGTCTGACGCTCACGGACCGCTCCCCCCAGGAGCGCCGCACGGTCGCCGTCGAACTGCGCGACGAGGAGATCGCGGAGCTGGGCCCGACGCCGGTGCTCGGCCTGCCGGGAGTGGACGACGGCGGCAGCACGCGGGTCCTGCGCTCCCCCGCCCCCGTCTCCGTCCCCGCGGACGGCCACGCCCACCGGGTGCCGCTCTCCACGACCACCACGGCCGTGAAAAGCGAATACACCTGCTCCCCAGAGCTGTCCTCCCTCGTCACCCACGTGGTGCGCTGCGACAACCCGACCGGTCACGCGCTCCTGGCAGGCCCGGTGGACCTTGTCGGCGTCGGCGGATCCGGCGGCCGCGCAACGCTCGACTTCACCGCTCCCGGCGCACCCCTCGAGCTCGCTTTCGGCAGCCACGACGACTATCGAGTGCTCCGCGACACGCAGGAGCACCGCGACACCACAACCATGACCCAGCGCACCACCGTCACGCGCACGGTACGCCTGCACCTGTCCCGCTTCTCCGCCCCCGGGGAACAGAGCGAGCAGGTGGTGGCACTGCGGGAACGGATCCCGGTCTCCGAGGTCTCCGCGGTGGAGGTGAGGCTGCGCAAGGAGGCCTGTTCCCCCGCCCCCGACGCGGTCGACGCCGAGGGCATCGCCCGCTGGGACGTAGCCCTGCCGCCGAACGGGCACCGCACCGTCACCCTCGTCTACGAACTCTCGGCGAGCGGCAAGGTGACCGGTCTCTGAGCCTGATCCGTGAGCAGATCGCCGCATGCCTGCGGCGTTGCAGCTCCTCCCCTGCCCCCTCAATCTCACCCGCGCCTGGATCCGCCTCTTCCTGAGGGTCTCCGTCGCGGCGGTGGTGGGAGCGGAATCCCGGAAATCCCGGAGACACTGCGTGAGCTCTCCTTGAGGCCGATGTGAAGCCCGCGGAACTGGTACGGCAGGCACAGGGCCTCGCCCTCGTCGAGACGGGGAAGCTGACCGCACACTCCGGGACCCAGCGGTCCCGGGAGCGGGGCATCTCCGCGATGGCAGACGTCGAGGTGCTGCGGTACTTCGCCGACTCCCTCGAACGCCCGCACCAGTCGATCGGCCTGGCCCCGCTCCTGACGCAACCGCAGATCCGACGCGGTCAACCGATCGGGCAAGCGGCCGCGTTCCCCCGTATGCCCGCCCATAGGCTCAGTAGATCCGGGTCGCAGGGCGGTGAGGATTCCTTGCAGCGAAGGAGGTCGCTTCGTCCCGGATGCGCGCATCGCCGCTGGCCTGTCCTCGAACGCAGCGTCTGGCGGCGATACATGGGCCGCGCCGATGCTCCTCCCGGTGCGTGTACGCCTCCACCCGGTCCCTCCCAGCAGGACGAAAGAGGACTGATCCCAGCGGGTAGGGTCGAGATCACTTGGCCTTGTCCGGCAAGGCGGTTCGGCTCCGTTGTCTGCCTTCTAGGCTGGCGCCATGAACAACGGGCTCGCTCACGAGGAAAGCGTCTTCATCAACTTTCGACGCTACGTCCCGGATCCGAAGGAGCACGGGTTTCGGTGGGTCGACGTCAAGCAGTTCCGCCTCCCTGCGGAGCCCCTGGACGATAGAGGGCTGCTTGCCGCACTGATTGGGCATGAGCAGTTCAGGGACGACTACGCAGGTGGTGGAGTGCTGCCGGACGGACTCCGGCACGGACCGTATTGGCTGCGGTTGATCACTCCTGACCTGTACGAGCCCATCAGCCACGAGAACGCGGTGCAAATCCTGCGGGAGTGGGTGGATCCGCTCTGGGACGTGCCCACCGAGCTGGAGGCAGCTCTGCAGCGGGAGGTGTTCGCCCGCCTGGCCGCAGCCGAGGGCATCTACTACCTCAGCGAACTCGGTGATGATGCGATTCATGACTGGGGACGTGTGCACGACTACTTCCACGAGTTCGTGCTCATCGACTGCTCGGCTGGGCGGATCACGCTCATCGTCGCCGCTGACGACTGAGGCAGCTTTCCAGGACATCAACCGGGGTGGCTCAAACAGGGAGCGGAGCCACAATCGCATCACCGCAAGAGTGACTGTCCCGTGGAAGACGTTAGCCCTCTTGTCGTAGCGAGTCGCCACCGCTCTGGAACCCTTGAGCGTCCTTGTAGATGACGGCCACGTACTCCGGGCGGTTTCAAAGTCTTGTCGATCAAGGATCCATGCAGGTCACGGCATCATGTGGCGGGCCACCACGCATGCAACGAAGCTCCGGTTGACGCCAGTGACCTACCAAGTCGCCTGCACCGCCCGGAGATGCTTCGTTGTGCCGTCAGTCTGCCGCCGTGTGTCTGGTCAAGTCGCCCTCGCGTCAGCACCGCGTGATCGGCAACCTGCCTTCCCGGCTGGCGGCCTTGCCCGATCCGCCTGACCGGCGCGGCAGGCGTCACCCGTTCGTAAGCGTGCTGCTGATGGCCTGCTCCGCGGTCATGTGCGGGGCCCGGTCCTTCGCGGCGATCGGGCAGTGGCCGCGCAACGCTCCGCAGGACACCCTGGCCCGGCTCGGCGCCCGGAGGGTGTCCGCCTTCGCGGTGCGCGTCGCGCCGAGCACGGCGACGTTCCGCCGGATCATCAACCAAGTCTGGCCCGGCGGCCTCGCCGACCTGCTGGGATGCGACCCGTCCGGCGCCGACACCCTGGCCGTGGACGGCAAGAGTGCCCGTGGCTCGCGCCACGGTGACATCCCGGCCGCTGATCTGCTCGCCGCGATGACCGGTCGCGGGCTGACCGTCACGCAGTTGCGGGGCCCGGGCAAGACGAATGAAATCACCTGCTTCGCCGGCCTGCTGACCCCGTTCGACCTGAGCGGGGTGACCGTGACGGCCGATGCCCTGCACGCCCAGGGCGGCCACGCCCGTTTCCTCGTCGAGGACAAGAAGGCGCACTACGCGCTGTGCGTGAAGAAGAACCAGGCCGGTCGCTGCGAGCGGCTGCACATGCTGCCCTGGAAGGAGGTGACCGCGAAGTTCTACGACCGCAGCGAGGGGCACGGCCGCAAGAAATGCTCCAAGTGCCACCACACCGAACGCGGAAACCGGGCCTCGCAAGCCCGGTTCACCTGCCGGTCCTACGGCTTCGTTGAGCACGCGGACCACAACGCCTCCCCCAACATCCGCCAACGCGGCTGGATGCAGTGGGTCTGCGGGGCCCAGCCAACGGCCCCTGCACTCACCCTCATCGCGTGAGTACTGGACGCAGCCGTACCCATCACACCCAGTGATGACTCGAGCAGCAAGCCCGGCCGTTCACGACCGGGTAGTTGACTTTCGAGAGGGAGGAATGACGGCGTGCCGCAGTGCGACCGTCATACGGAACCGCGGGCCACGATCCGGCCTGGCACCGGTGCCAGGCTTCCCGGGTCAAGGCCGAGCGCGTTGCGGGCGGCGATCCGTCCGAGGATTTCGGCGTCGATATGGACGGTGGTGAGCGCGGGCGTCGACAGGGAGCCGTACTCGGTGTCGTCGAATCCGATCACGGCCACGTCCTCGGGCACGTGCCGCCCGAGGTCGCGCAGGGCGGTCAGGGTGCGCAGGGCGATGTCGTCGTCGAATGCGGCCACAGCGGTGACGTCCGAGTGGTCCGCCAGGAACGCCTGGATGGCGGCGGCGCCGGCCTCGCGTGGCCGCGGCACGACGAAACGCTCCAAGGGCGGGAGTCCCAGGCGTCGGGCGGCCTCCTGGGAGAAGTTGAGGCGGGCCTCGGTCAGCGGGAAGTCGTGGTCCGGCATGGCCATGGCGATCCGGGTGTGTCCGCGGTCGGCAAGGAAGCCGATCTGCAGGGCAGCGTTGGCGGCGAACCCGTTCTCCCAGTCCTTCTCGATGGGCTCGTGCCCGTGCATGTAGACCTCGCCCAGCCGGAGCACGGCCCGGGGCGTGATGGCATCGAGGATCTTCTGCGTGGCCTCGGGAGCCTCGTGCCCGTGCCGGACGAGCAGGACATGGTCGTGCTCGGCCAGTTCCTCGTCCAGGCCACGGACGTAGCTGCGGGAGAAGTTGCCCTCCATGCCGCGGTCGACGTGGAGCACGACGATGCGCGAGGCCCCCTCACGCAGGGCGCGGGCGATCCCGTGCACGACGTAACCCAGATCGCGGGCGGACTCCAGGACCCGCTCCCGGGTCGACTCGGAGATCGTCTGGCGCGGGTCGTCGTTCAGTACGAAGCTCACCGTCGCCCGTGACACGCCGGACGCCTTGGCCACGTCGTTCAACGTCACCCGGCCAGAACGGCCCATCCCGGCACACTCCCTCTCCCCCAACGTCATCGCGCTGGCGCGTGACGCGGACGTCCTGGTGCACGAGGCCGCCCATCCCGACGGACTCGCCGGTCTGGGCCTGCCGCAGACGCTCATAGACCACATCCTGGCCACCCACACCGACGTGGCCGGACTCGGCCCCATCACTGCCGAGTCCGGGGCCCGCGTCCTGGTCGCGACCCACCTCGGCCCGGGAGGCCCGGCCGCTGTGTCCGACGCCACCTGGCGGCGTCCGCTCCGCGACAGCGCTCAGCAATCCGGCTATTCCGCCGCATGATCCTGGGTACCGACCTGCTGCACGTCCCGGTGCAGCGCGGCAGGACCCGCTGGGGTTAGCCGAGCGACACAACACTGCGCGGCTGTTCCTGGAGTGCCCGGTCGGCGTTGTCAGGCGCTGAGTGCCGTGCGCAAGGTGGTGGCCATCAGTTGGATGGTGCCTCTTCCTGCCTCGACCGGGCCAGTGTGGCCGAAGTAATGGTCGACGCCCTCGAGGGCATGGCGAGTGACCACAACGCGCCTGGCCTCCAAGGCCTTTGCGTACGCGTCGGTAACAGGATTCCTGATCCTGGATCCTCGTTCCTCATGACGCAATGGGCAGGCAGGAGCGCGATCCGTCGAAAACCGGCCGCCGCCACCAGCCCGGCGTAGCCACTCCAGGAGCGCCGCGAACACGACCGTGGCGAACGGCAGTTCCAGTACACGTGCATAGAAGCCCTGGCAGACCGCGTTGGCGCGCACCCCCTGGGGACCGTGGTCGAGCGCCAGGCAGCGGACCAGCCCCACGACGCCATGCTTCGGCGCGCAGTAGGCGGCGAACCCCTCGGCGCCCTGCACTCCCGCGTCCGAGCAGATGGCGGTGAACACCCCGCCACCAGACCTGACGGTCAGTCGATGCCTTCGATGACGCGGAAGTCGCGCTCGACGCCGTCGGGGAGGGCCACCAGCGCCTTCTGGTACGCCTCGCTCCCGTATGCCGCGACGGCCTGTTCAAAGCTGTCGAACTCGATCAGAACGACGCGTTGCGCGATGCCGGCCTCGTGGGCGACGACTCGACCGCCAAGGAGGGACAGGACGCGCCCGCCCTCAGCCTGGACAGCCGGACCGGCCAGCTCGTTGTAGGCAGTCAGCCTCTCAGGGTCGGAAATGGCGGGGTAGACACTGACCCAGTAGCCCTTAGCCATGGAAACCTCCTGTGTTCGGCCGGACACGTCCGACGTCGAATGGACACGCAGACCGATCGCTCCCGGCGACCGGTACTGCGGCCAGTTGAATCGCCATATGCGCAGGCTAGAGCTTGATATGTGGGCGAGGGAAAGACCGGTAACGGATAGACTCAGAACGGATCGTTATCAATCGGCCGGGAGGGCGCGTGGCACCGGATACGGTGAGCCTGCGGTACTTCCTGGTGCTGGCGCAGGAGTTGAACTTCACCCGCGCAGCCGCACGGATCGGCATCGCACAGCCCGCACTCAGCGCCCGCATGCGCCGATTGGAAGCGGAACTCGGTACGGCCCTGCTGATCCGCAACACGCGCAGCGTCGTCTTGACCACGGCCGGTGCGGCTTTGGCGGAGTCCGCGCCACCCGCGCTGGCGGCGCTGGACCGGGCATGGGACACCGCCCGGAGCGCGGCGGCCGGTGAACTGGGCACGCTGCGCATCGGATACAGCCTCAGCGCCGGGGCCGAGACGGTACCGGCCCTGGTGGACAGGCTGATCCGCGGCACCAGCGGACTCGAGGTCGGCGCAGTCCCGATGGCGACACCGGAGATCACCCCCGCGGTCGCCGAGGGCCGTATCGATGCCGGGATCACCCGCGGTGAACAGCCGGGCCGTGGCGTGCGCCGGTTCCTGCTGCGGCGTATGCGCGTCGGGGTCCAGCTGGCGCAGCACCATCCGCTGGCCGAACACCCGGAGATCGAGATCGCCGACGCGGCCGCGTATCCGCTGCGACTCCCGGACCGTGCAGCCAACCCCGTGATCCACGATCAGCTGTCCGCACTGTTCCGAGACACCCGCCCACACCCCCGATTCCACACGCCCACAGTCTCTTTCGACATGTCTCAGCGCGACCTGCGCGACGGCGTCACCCTCGCCCCGGCCGGAGAGGCCGCGGCCACGGCACAACCGGCCGGTCTCACCTGGCGACCGCTGCGGGACGCGCCCAGCCTGACGATCCACCTGGTCCTCCCCCGCGAGCAGTCGCCGCTACACCGCCGCATCCGTGCCGTCGCCAAAACCCTGGCGCACGAACTGCACTGGCTGCCGGGCTGACGCGCAAGAGGCCAAGCGCGACGGACGCCCGCGGTGGCGAGGCCGAACACCTTGCGCCCGCCTGACTTCGCGGTGATGACGACGGCGGTCTTGCTGCATGTCCGACACGACCTCGCCACCGCCGGCGGATCAGCACCCGATGATGGCCCCGGGTCCGGTCCGAGTCGTAGACCGCGTCGACGTCCTCGCCAAGCCCGAGATCTCGGCGGATACCGGGCCTTCGCCGACTCCGAACCGGCCAAGCACGGGTAACCCGGCGGGAGTATCCGCCGTCAGCGGCGTCCAAGACGTCGGTCAATGATTAACTCCAACCACTGTTCCATTGCTCCCCGAGGCCGGCCTTGGAGCTGGCCCAGGAGCCGGCGGGGTCCAGAACGTCCAGCGGCACGAGACCGGACGCGAAGTCCGGCCCTGCACAGTCCAGTCGGAACGGCTGCGCTGCAATCGGCGGCGGCCATAAGGAGGCCAGCCGCGGGCCGCGCCGTGGAGGGTGCACGGGGTGGAGGCATGGGCGGAACTCTTCACCGCGCCCACTCTTCGGGATGCTCCCTGACAGGCCAGCTCTTCTGAGACGCCAAGGACACGGACGCCGTCCGATCCTGGAAGGCAAGGCGAAGGCCCCGCGGGGCAAGACGTCCCGCGCTCTCGCGGTGCACTTCGCCGACCCACCAGGTCAACTACGGGCGAGGTGGCCTGTTACGCCCAGCGGCAGGGCAGTTGGTGTGGCCGCCCGGTTCCCCGACAGCAGCGCCCGCCCGTCCCGGGCGACGCTTCGTACATCTCCCGGCCGCGAGCTCGGTCGACTTCCCGCCCCTGGCACGGCACGGTGTGGCGGGCGGGACCCGCCGCGAACAGTACCCGCGCTCCCGGATCCGTCGTCTCCCGCGGTGGGTTCGAGGGGAAAGCCCTCCGAGAATCATGGAACCCGTTGAATCTAAGTGGTGCTCGAGCGGGTTGGCAGTGGCGACGAACAGGCTGTGGTTGACCATGCTGTCGGCGCCCGAGCCGTGCGCGGCGACCCTGATCTCCATCGCCCGCACAGGTAGGCCTGCATTCAGAATGTCCCATCCCTCTGTAACGACCTGGGTCTTTCCGGCTGTCTCATCGAAGGGACACGGCACATCTGTCTCACGATCTTGTCCCTGTCGGCGAGGTCTCAGTGGACGTTAAGTCCGATCTTCCTCGGTTCGTGATCGCTCGATCGTGGTACTGATCGCCGTGCAGGCCACCTGCTGGGCATGTCCATG
>NZ_JBSFUY010000062.1:0-27156 GCF_053592055.1 Streptomyces sp. NPDC002817 | reverse complement strand
ACTCGGGCGGATAGCTGCGGGGCATCACGGCCTCCGAAGGCTGCTGGATCGTCAATTGTCCAGCAACCCGACTCCATTAGAACCGGGGCATACCAGGTCGGACTCGCTCGAGCGCGGCGTTCATCCTCAGGACGAAATTGCCGCCCGCCCCCCAGTCCCAATAGTCCAGCTCCACCCGGTGCCCGGCCTCGGTCAGCTGCCAGGCGATCCACTCCGCCGACGCCCGGTCCGCACCCGCATGACTGATGAACCAGACCATGTCCGACACCCCGTCAGACGCCCCCGTACCCGCACTCCGTCCAACTCGGGGCAGTACGCCTCCGCCTCTCGCTGCTGACGGTGGTGTCGGCCGGTTGGAGGCGGGCCAGGAAGCGGTTGTGCACGCGGGAGAGGAGCAGCAGGGACACCGTGGCGCCGACGAGGCAGCAGAACATGTCCCATTGCGTGTCCCATACGTCCCCCTGGGTGCCCAGGAAGGCATCTGCGGCGTCCTTGCCAATGACCGCGGAGAGCCATTCCAGCATCTCGAAGACGGCGCTGAAAGCGAGGCAGGCGCAGACGGTGAGCGGGGCGAGCCAGCGGCTGCGCTGCAGGGGTGAGGTGCGTACGAGGAGTTCGCGCACGAGGATCGCCGGGACGAAGCCCTGGATGAGGTGGCCGAATCGGTCGTAGGGGTTACGGGACCAGTTGAGCCAGTCGCGGATCCAGTCACCCGCGGGTACTTCGGCGTAGGTGTAGTGCCCGCCGGTCATCAGAACCAGGGCGTGCACGGCGAGCAGGCAGTACAGCAGGTCACTCAACGGGAACCGCTTGTGCAGCAGGATCAGCAGCGGCAGGCCCCCGACCACCCAGACCGTCTCCAGGAACCAGGTGGTGGAGTCCTTCGGATGCCATGCCGAGACCCCGAGCGCGACGGTCACCCCGACCGCCAGCGCGGCCGGCAGCCGACTCCGGCCAGGCACAGGACCGGTACGGCTGGTGGACGGGGCGGCCGTCGCTGCGGGGAGGGGCGACGTGGCCGGCTCCTTGGTCTCGGCGTGGGCGTCGGCTTCGGCGGGTTGCCGAGGCCTGGGTGGCGTGGGTGCTCGACTAGTGCTGGGTGAAGTCGGCCGCGGTGGTGTCCAGGGTGGTGGTGCCGTTCTTGGCGGTGGCCAGGACCGCGACGTGCCAGGCACCGTGCGGGGACGCCTCGGCCTCAGAGCTGGTGACCGCCACCTTGTAGGTGCAGTGCACCCTGTCGTCGCCCGCCGGAGTGCAGGTGGCCGACTCCGCGTCGGCCATGTCCTTGGCCGTCAGGCCCTTGTTGCCCAGGGACGAGTCCTGCGGCCACGCCAGCACCTTCACGCTCTTCACACCGGAATTGGCCGTCACATCCGTCGAGAACGTCAGCGAGCCATCGCCCTTCCCGTCCGGAGCGGTGTAACGGGCGGTGCTCTTCTCCAGCGCCGGGGGCTGCTCACCGGCGTAGGCGAACGCGAAGGCACCCGCGCCGCCGAGGGCGACGACACCAGCGGACACGAGCAGGGCGACACGTCGGGACATGGCAATCTCCGTAGCGGTAGTGAGTACTGAATCGGATCGGCCCAACTCGGTTGCGTCGATGGACAGATACTCGCTGTGCGGACAGATGCCGGGCATCGGCAGACATACTCAACCGCGCCTGAGTAGCCGGCCGAATCACCCTGGTGTTCATGACGAGCAACAGCACGGGGTCCAGCCTTGCGTGCGGGGGTGGTGCAGGTGGCCGGACGGCGAGGGCCACCAACTCCAGCAACCGCCTTCTTCGAGGGCGGGGATGATCCGCTGGACCGCACGCTCGGTGAAGCGGCAGCGCGCGGCGATATCGCGGATGCGGGGGGTGTCGTTCTCGGCCCACGGCGGCCGGCACCCGCGCGTGCTTCCTTCGCCGTTCCCGAGCCCCTCTCCTCCTCCTGCGGCCGGGACCACCCGCGTGGGCGCACCGGCCGTACATGCAGGCCGGCGATTGACTGACTCCGGGGCGGGGAAGCGCCCCGCTCGGTTGTATAAGGGGCGCGGGACCGATTTGATCAGTCCGATCCCGCTCCCGCTGACCCGGGCTGCGGGATGCCCTGGTCAGGAAGGTGAGTCGTGGCGTCCCATAGTCGGGTGAACTGCCTAAGAGACCCTAATAGGATGAGGTATCCGCGCTCCGACCCGCATGGCGGTCTCGCGCAGCCGATGGGCGCAGCGTCGCGTGAATGTACCCGGCGCCACCACAGCGCCTGTCGCCGGCTCACGGACGCCACTGCGCCGCGTCGGTCATGCTCGTCTAGCCAAGGAGGCTGCCACCGCTGACGTCGATGAACGCACCCGTGATCCAGCGCGCTTCGTCGGTCGCGAGGAAGGCCACCACGTCGGCGACATCCTTCGGCACGCCGACGCGATGGAACGCCGAGAACTGGGACATCTGCTCCACGACTTCGGGGATGTTGAAGATTTCGCTCCCGTTGTCCGTGACGCCCGGGGCCAACGAGTTGATGGTGATCCCTCGGGGGGCGAGGTGCCGCGCGAAGTGCAGCGAGAGCTGTTCTAGGGCTCCCTTGGTCATCGCGTAGAGGACCCCCGAGGGATTGGACTTCCGGGTCATGGCGGAGGAGATGTTGATGACGCGCCCCCCATCAGGGATCAGCCCGAGAGCGCGCTGGGTGATGAAGAAAGGGGCCTTGGCATTGACCGCGAACAACGTGTCGAACTGCTCGGCCGACATCTCCTCCGGCGCGATTCCGAGGGGCAGACTCTGGGCGGCGTTGTTCACCAGGATGTCCAGGGTGGTGTCTCCGGTGCGCTCCTTCAGGCCGGCTTCCAGCCCCTGGAACAACTGGTCGACATCACCCGGTACGCCCAGCTGCGCCCGGACCGTGAAAGCCCGGCCGCCGTCCTTCTCTATGAGCTCGACGGTCTCAAGAGCGGCCCGCTCCCCGTTCGCATAGTGCACCACCACCAACGCTCCCTCCTGGGCCAGACCGACGGCGATGCTACGGCCGATGCCTCGACTGGAGCCGGTAACAAGAGCGGTCTTGCCGTTGAGCTTCCCCATGACGATGCCCTTTCGGAGGTTCCTGAGCACGGGACGCCATCGGTGGTTGGGCGGCCTCGCGGGCAAACCGAACGACTTGGACGGCGTCCAAGTTACGATACAAGTATGCTTGTGCGGTGTCCAAGTCGTCAAACGCCGCGCAGCCTCGCACCACCACCTCCCGTGCTCCCGTCGGCCTCACAGCCGACCAGATCACCGCCGCCGCGATGGAGGTGCTACAGAGCGACGGCCTCGACAAGCTGTCCCTGCGCGCCGTCGCCGCCACACTCGGCGTACGGGTCAACGCCGTCGCCTGGCATCTCAAGGACAAGGCCGGTCTGCTCAGCGCAGCGGCCGACGCCATGGTGGCCGACTGCATACCCGCCCACCTGCCCCCTGATCCTGAAGAACGGGTCCGCGCACTGCTCACGTCACTGCGCACCGCGCTGCTGTCCCACCGGGACGGCGCCCGCCTGGCCGGAGAGGGCTCCTCGCTGGCCTGGCCCAACCAGCGTGCGTTCGCCGAGGCGTTCAACGCCGCCCTGCACGCCGCCCGCCGCAGCCCGAAGGAGGCGGCTTGGACTGCCTGGACCCTGATGTACTTCACCCTCGGCCTGGTCGAGGAAGAACAGACACCGCAGAACCGCACAGTGTGCGCCGAAGCGGCGGAGGCTGACCCCTCGGTATTCCCCTATCTGACGGCGACGATCTCGCACCTCACCGAGGAGAGCTTTGACGACCGCTTTGTCTACGGCGTCGACCTGATTCTCAGCGGGCACTCCCCCGTACAGGAATCGGCCAGTCACCCCGAAGCTTGACGCAGACCGGCCCGGTCTACTGTGCCGAAGCCCGATCGAGTCGCGCCGAGGCACTCCGCGTTCGGGCTGGAAGCCGCATGCCTTCTGTACGACGCCAACCGGCACCACAATGCTCGGCGACATCGGTACAGGTTGTCCGAGCCGGCCGACCGCACCGCCCGTGACTGGTTGCCGGCCCGTACGCGGTCGAGCCGGCGCGGGCCATCGGGGACGTCAGGAGGTCTGCAGACCGGCCTCGATCTCGAGGGTCAGCTGGACCTTCTCGCCCAGAGCGACGCCGCCTCCAGGTACGGGACCCTTGCAACTGACGCCGAAGCCCATGCGGTTGATCTCGCCGTTGGCGATGAAGCCGGCACGGGCGCCCTTGAGGGGGTCTTCGACGAACGGGTCAGCACCGAAGCCGCCGAGCAGCAGATCCGAGTCCTCGTACAGTGTTTGAGCCACGCGCCGTCGTAGCACCCGTGAGAGCGCGGCATGAGCGGTGGCACTCCACATCACGGCGGCGTCGACTTCGGGCAGCACCGAACCACTCCCCGTGTCCGCATGCCGCGGGGGGACCAACGGGAACGACTGACCGACAGCACATCTCCTCATCCTTCCGGCCGTTCGGACCGGCGCGCTTGCGACGAAGCCCGGCGCAGGGCGGACGTGTTCAGATGGCGCTCACCGTCACCTCTTGTGCGTTCGCCGCCTGATGAGGGCAATGTTCCGCCATGTTCTGAGTCTTCACCGGAGCAACTGATTGTTACTCTGCGGGTATGGACCGGGTGGAGACGCGTGAACTCGAGTACTTTGTCGCGGTCGCCGAGGAGCTGCATTTCGGGCGGGCCGCGGAACGGCTCGGGATCGCGCAGCCACCGTTGTCGAGGGCCATCGGCAGGCTGGAACGCCGTATGGGCGTTCAACTATTCGAGCGCACCAGTCGCCGTGTCGTTCTCACCGCGGCCGGTGCGGTCTTCCTGGCCGAGAGCCGCAAGGCGCTGACCGCGGTGGACACGGCGGTGTCGCGCGCCCAACGCAGAGGCCACCCGCACCGGCTGATGGTAGCCGCGTTGCAGGGCACGGGCTCCGGGCTCCTGGCTCCTGGCGGACGTGTTGCACTCCTACCGTCGCCAGCCCGGCGCGGCCGACATCGAAGTCGTGTTCACCCGGGACCAGGTCGACTTCGTACGCAACGGTTCGGCGGACATCGCGCTGACGTGCGGTCATGATGACCTTGAAGGACTGGAATTCACGGAGCTCGTGGAAGAGAGGATCGTCGCCTTGCTGCCGCGAGATCACTTCCTCGCAGCAAAATCGAGCATTTCGTCTACCGATCTCGCACTGGACGGGCTTTTCCGACCGCACTGGCCGGAAGGCACGCTCGACGAGATCATCGACAAAGTCGCCATGGGCGAATTGATCGTGATGGTGGGGGCAAGCGCGACCGACCGGATCGGACCCGCCGTCGTGGCGGTTCCAGTTGCCGATGTGCCATCGACGCAGCTCGTGCTGACATGGGGGCCGGGCGTCCCGGCCGCGACACGTGACGCGTTCGCGCGCACAGCCAAGCGCGTGACAACCGAGTACGTGGGCGCGTCGGAGCCCCCCGACGCCATGCGGTACGGAGCGTTGCCCGCAGCCGAGTGAGTGGGCGAGCGCGAGGAACGCCTCATGAATGTCGCGCACGGCGCGCGGAGACCAGTACGGCCTCTCCCCCAAGGCCGTCGGCGAGCCCCGCCGGCTGAACCGGTCACGTGGCGTCGACGCCGTGCGGACCGTGGAAACTGGCTGGCTGCCACGGAGCCCTCGGACCGAACAATGCCGCACGCGCAACCGATACCGTCCGGGTACCGCTGCGATACCAAAAGCGTCATTGTTGCGCCGGTGGCCGGGTGTTGAACTCGATGCCATGGGACAACTCGGCAACAAGGCCGCAGTCATCACCGGCGGCAGTTCAGGTGTCGGACTCGCCGTGGCATCCGGTGTGACGAAGGTGGGCGCGATCGCCATCCAGAGCGACGCGTCGCACCCGACGGGACCTCGACCGGTCGTTCGACTCGGAGAGATCCGGGTCAACGAACGACCCCGGGCACGACGATCACGCTTGGGATCGAGGATTCGCTTCTGAGCTGGTTGTCGACGGCGGCGCCACGCAGCTGGGCCCCTGGCTCTGAGAGCCCCTCGGTGTCGTAGGTTCGCTCGTCCAGCTGTCATGCGGCGGCCGGACGGTGCGCCTGTTCCAGGCGCTGGCGAGCACAGGCCCTCCGGGGCAATTCCGCGCGGTGGATCGGTACTTCGCAGCCGGTGGCCTTCTCCAAGGTGGTGTGGGCCCTCAGCCCACAGGACGCATCCAACGGACGATCAGCCGCACGTCCTCGGTCCGGTCTTCCAGGCGCTCTCGGGGAGACACACTGTGCAACTCCGTCGCACTTGACCGCACGCCGGCCGACCGCATGACGTCACGGCGGGAAGCGCCGCATCCGCCGGACTCGGTCATCTCACAGAAGCACAAACTCACTTAACAAGGAGCAGCAGCATGAAGATCTCTATCGGGCTTCCCAGTTTGGTGCGTAATGTCCGGGCCGAGACAATCCCGGAGTGGGCCAGGCGCGCGGAGGCAGCCGGATTCTCCTCGCTGAGTGTGGGCGGCCGCTTCACCTACCCCAACGTCATGGACACCGTGGCGCTCGCGGCGGCCGCCGGTGCGACCAGTTCGATCGGCCTGGTCACAAACATCCTGGTGGCGCCGGCCTGGCCGCCGCTTCTGCTGGCCAAGGAACTCGCCGGCATCCAGGGCGTCTCGGGCGGGCGACTCACCGCAGGGCTCGGCATCGGCGGGCGGGAGGACGAGTTCATGGCCCAGGGTGCGGGGCCACGCGGTGCGGGCAAACGGATGGACGACGCCCTGGAGGTCTTCCGTGATTTCTGGGCGGGCAGGCCCATCCCGGGGAAGCAGTTTGCCGGTGTGCCCGGTGAGGGGGTCGAGATCCCGCTGCTGTTCGGCGGTACGGCCCCGGCTGCGCTGCAGCGGATGGCCAAGTGGGGCAAGGGGTACATGTCCGGCACGGTGCCCGTGTCGATGTCTGCCTCCTGGTTCGACAACGCCCGCCGGGCATGGACGGACGCCGGCCGGGAGGACAAGCAGTATCTCGTCGGGACCGTCCATTTCGCATTGGACGACGACTCCGACAGGGGGCGGAATTACATCTACGACTTCTACAGCAATCTGGGTGAGGAGGTCGCCGCACTCTGCTCGAGCGCCGTGGTCGGGAGCACCGACGCGGCACGCGACAGGGTCAAGCAGTACGAGGACCTGGGCGTCGACGAGCTGATCTTCAACCCGACCATTGACGACCTCGACGAGATCGAACGGCTGACCGAAGCCGTGCGGTAACGGTCTGTCAGGCGATGCCGGTGTGGCGTGCCGACTGGGCCGACGGTCGCGCAGTACAGCTGCTTCGCCATGTGGGCAGCCACTGGCGTCTTGTTCACGGTTCCCCAGCCGAGGCACAAGCGCTACTTGAGGAAAAACTCGAACAAACGGCACCCATACACGCCGCAGTCACCATCGATTGCCCGACGATGATCTCTGGGCGATCAACGGCTACGAAAATCTTGTATGAGCCTGGCTCTTCTGCAGTGAGCTGATGATGTCGTGCGCCGACCGTTGCCGTTCGTGGTTGGACGGCGGACTTGGTGGTGCACTCACACGAGTACGGGGACAGCCCAGGACCGCTGGCGCGCGATCACGGGGCCCACCTGGTGTCCCTGGTCCGTACGGGAGCACGTTTCGAACGCGGCCAGCTCGTGGAACGAAAGGAGCTGGCGGCCTGATGACACCCGGAGCCTCTCTCATCGGCGGCGTCGACGTAAAAGATGTTCAGCACCAGTTCGCCGCTCCTGGGGAGTTTGAAGCACCTGCCCAGGCATGTGGCTGCGGTGCCAGAACCGCTATGTCGCTCCCGAACCCGACCACCAGCCGCCCGTCGGACGCCATGGTCACTGCAGTCACCTCCGAGGGGAACACCAGATCCGAACCCACCTGACGGTGGGCGGCCATGTCCCACACCCGTACCGTCTGGTCATCACTGCCGGTAACGACGAGGGGACGGCGGTCGATCACGGTCGTGGCGAGGGCCCACACCGGACCGGTATGGCCGGTCAGTGGCACACGTCCCGTCACTTCCGTGCACGCGGCCACGTCCCACACCTGAACCTGCCCGTCCCAGCTGCCGGTGACGGCGACCAAACGGGCGCCGACGACGACGGCGGTCAGCGACACCCGCTGTCTGTTGCCCCCGGTCGGGGGTGCGACCTGGCCCTGATACAGGCACTCAGTCAGATCCCATGCCCCGACGGTGCTGTCGTCGTGCAGAGTGACGGCCTTGGTGTGACCGTCCACCACTGCCGTCGCCACCGACACCACGGCGCCGATGTGCCCCACCGGTGGGGCACTCACGAGATCGCCCACAATCTCGCCAGTGGCCGGGTCCCACATCAACAGCTGGGGAACGTTTTGCTTGCCTATGAGAACCACGGGCCGACCGTTCACCACGCCTGTCGCCGCCGCCCACGCCCCACCAGCGAGACTCGCCAGCGGACGGCCGTCGGCCAGGTCCCACGATTGCACCAGTGCAGACGAGTCGGCGATGAGGGCAACGGGTCGGCCGTCCACTATCTCCGACGCCACAGTCCAGACCGAGCCACGAGCAGGCAGAGCGGCACCGATCCGCTTACCTGTCGCCAGGTCCCACACCAGCACGGCTTCGTCATCGGCTCCGGTGATGGCGACCGCGCGCCCGTCAAGCACGGCTGTCGCCGCCGAACGCACCCAGTCGGCGTGGCCGGTCACCCCCGTGGTAAACCCGGCGATCAGACCGCCGGTGGCCCATTCCACCTGCCACCCCGTCCCCGGGCCCGCCACCCGTGTCACCGCCGGCTCACCGCAGGTTCCATCCTCATGAACCAGACCCGTCATGACCCGCAGGCTAACCGCGCCTCTCCCCGGAGGAGAAACGAAAATCCTGTGCTCCCTACCGGACTGCGGAAGAGCACAGAGTGCTGTCCGGACAAGAACCGCGGTGCTGTCCAGACTCGGTCTCTGGCTCAATAGGACGGCCGCAGCATCGACAGTGCCAACCACCGCTCGCACGTCGCCTTCGCCGACCCGAAGACCGGTGCCTGCCCGAACGGCTTCAAGGCCATCCCGCAGCTGGTCCAACGCCTGATCTACGCCATAAGGGCACCGAGTCTCAACGACAACGGAAATTCCACCCCCTTCTACGCAGTGGACGGTTTCCCGGAGCAGATGCACAAACCGATCACCGACCACGGCGACTTCATCAACGCTTTCGACGAGAACCAGATGGGCCAGTGCATCAACACCGGCCGGAAGTGCCAGTGATCTCCCCTCCCGGAATCTGAGACCCGCCGAGCCAACCCGAGGCGGCCTGCGTGGCACTCACTTCGCAGGCCGGCTCACCGTGCCTTGGGCGGGCAGACTCCACGGCACCGCTGGTGCCGGTGACCTTGACCAAGGCCTCCGGCACCAGCGGCCGGCGGCCGCGCGGTTCTGGCTATCCGACCTGCCCCAAGAAGCACCCGTGCCCAAACTGATCCGCCCGGCAAAGAGCCGCTGGCACATCGACCCGTCGGTGGCGCACGAGTGGCTGGGAGGGCTGCGCTTCAAGCGGCTGGACGACCCGTACCTTGGCGATGAGAGGTACTCGGGGCTGCTTCCAGGCCGGTGGGAGGCCAGTCGACGGGGTCTTCGGTCCAGACGAGCGTCCCGGGGAAATCCGGGTCCCTGTTGGTTACTTCCCACTCGTCGTCGCCCCGCAGTATCGCGATCCAAGGAGGCGGTGAGGCCAGCACGTTCCCGACGAACTCCAGGGCACTTGCGAAGGAGCGCCACAGGGGATCACGCTCCCAGACGAAGCCCTGCTGGATGTCCCACTCGCCAAGACGGGCTGTCCTGATGTCGACCAGGAGCTGGATAACGCTCAACGTCGCGATCGGGACGAGGAGTGGTTTATCTCCTGCTGTCAGGTTCTTGTCGTCAGGTGCCGCGTACTTCAACCAGTCCGCACGATTCTCGAGGATGTCCTCGACGCTCAGTAGCGTGAACCCGGGCGGGATGATCACGGTCAGGCCTGAGCCGTTGTGACGCAGCAGTGAGCGTTCGACGTCGTCCGGCAGTTGCCCGCCCAAAGACTCGTACAAGGCATCCAGGTCTGCGCGCGTGCACGGAGCGGGCAATGGCTCTTCCTCCGGCGCATGCTGGGCTATCCAGCGCTCGATCTTGCCCCACGACTCCTCGACACTCACGCACCCTCCTCCACCCGGCCAGAGGCACAGGATCCCGACTCATCAACGGCCAGGACACCCAACGGAGTTCAAGGATGGTTTCTCACTGAGCGTTTGGTCCAGTGGTCCGGGTCTGCTCCCGTGTCAGGTTCCGCGCCAGTTCCGATCGAGGCCCGCTTCGCACCGCTGCGGCAGTTCACCATCGCCAACTCCCGACACCCCAACCACACCGTGCAGACCCGGGCCCTGCACGCCTACTTGCGGTGGCACAACGCCAATGCCCGTCAACGCGAGGTCTTGGCCGCCGAACGCAAGGAACGCGCCCGGATCCGCAGTGAGAGAGGCATCCGCTGGGGCGGACGTCACGTCGCCGCCGCGGCGTGACGAACTTGGCGAACTTATGCAGCCAGCCCACGGCACCGGCGCTCCAAGCGCGATGAGCTGGGCTTCTGCATACTCGTGGCCCTGCTCCTGGCGGCTGACCTTCTTACCGTCCGGTCGAAGCCGGTTCCGTGGGGCATGAGTTCGATGGTCCGCTCGGTCTGACCCCGGGCCCAGGCCGAGCGTCCAAGGCAGGTCACGCCAAACGCGGCCGCGCGGAAACCATCACGCGGAGGAACGGGGGTGGCTCTGGTCGCGCCAGGACCGAGGCGAGATTCCGTACGTCTGTTTGAACACCCTGCTGAAGTGGGTCGCGTCCACGAAGCCCCAACTCCGTCCTATCGCCGCGATAGTCCGCAGTCGGCCGTTGGGGCCGGCCAGCTCTCGCCTGCATTCGGCCAGGCGGCGTGTACGGATCCAGTCTCCGAGGGTGATGCCCGACCGGGACAGCACAGCGTAGAGATGACGCACGGAGATGCCGTGTGCGGCGGCGATCCGTGCCGCCGACAGATCGGGATCAGCCAAGTGCTCCCGGAGGTAGTGAGTGATCCGCAGGCTGAGGGTCGCCTCCAACGGTGCTCTGGCCAGGCTGGCGTTGCCGTGCTGGGACGTCAGGACGGCACGGAGGAGTTCGATGCTGGGTTCCACGACGGCGTCGGCGTGCACGCCCTGGTGCAACTCGTCGGTGACGGCCAGTTGGGAGAAGTATGTGAAGGCGAGGCGCGCAACGGGGTTGTCGGATCCCAGCGGAACCGCGGTGATGTCACGGAGCAACCGGTCGGGGAGCGCGAGTGCCGCGCGGGGGAAACGGATGAAGCGGTAGTCGACTCCCTCGTCGAAGAGATGTGTGTAGGGAGCGATCGATTCGTAGACGGCGAATTCCCCCGGCCTCAGCAGGCACTCGCGACCGTTCTGCACCACCACGCTGCTACCCGTCATCTGCACACCGAGGGTGACGGCCGGCTCCTCGTCCTCCCGGGCGAGCCGCTCCGTGCGACGGAGGGTGACCGCGGTCGCCCGCGCCGAACACATCCTGATGGGCCCCGCGGCGCCGAGCCCGATGCGAACGGAGATGTCCTCAGCCGCAGGACCATGGTCGATATCGACCGCCACCATGGATTTCCACACCGCGTTGCGGACCACTTCCTCCCGGTCGCGCGGCGGTATGAACGCGGTGTCCAGGACCGGGCTCATGACGCAGACCTTCGTCTGCATCGATCGCAGAGCCGGCCTGACAGTAACTCGGCCCGTTCCCCCACAAGACCCCCCTCGACACGGACGGTTCCCGCCATCAGTTTCGCGAGATTCTCTCTCGCTGCACAACGGCTTCGACAGGCACACACAGGACCCTCACCTGATGCGGCGTCAACTTGCGGCTGTGCACTACTGACAAAGTTCCCTGCACGGATGGCAAAGTCCGAAGCCCACGATGACCCTAAGGTCCATGGGCGAGGCCTTCACTGAGACGGCATCACCGACCAGAAGGATTGCATCGTGCAACGAGTATCAACGACGCTCCGCATGCGGATCGCAGCGTTGGGGGCTTTGGCTCTCCTCCTCGCCGCCGGCCTGACGGCCAGCCCGATGATGACTGCGCCCGCCCACGCCGCCTACGGTCCGTGCAACACGACGGTGAAGCGCGCCGATGGGTACTTGGCAAGCTACACAGTTCCCGCGCGCACCGGTAACGGTACGAGCTGTTACATGCAATATCAGACGGGCAGCTCAAACGCCGTGAAGACGCTGCAGACAGCTATCCTTCGCTGCTACAGCGACACCTACGCCGCCGATCGGATCCGCGACACCGGAGGGGCAGACGGGATCTACGGCACCGGCACGGTGGATGCCGTTCGGTGGCTCCAATCAATGCTCGGCCTGAGCGCAGACGGCGTCTACGGGCCGGCAACCCGTAATGCGATCAAGTGGCTGGGATATGGCCAGGACGTCGCCAACGGGGGCGTTTACCCTTACTGCGACACCCATTCGTTCTAGTCACCACAACGTCTGTCGACGCCGCCCTCTGTGCCTGAGGTCGGCGTCGGCGTCTGCCTTGCAGTCCAATACCGTAGGCATTGGCACACGTAACGGACCTGCCAGTTGGTGTCGGACTGGAACTGGACGGTGAGCAACGCGGGGCCGCCGTTGTGGCGAAGCACCTCGTCACTGTGGCCGCAGTGTTCGGGGGCGAGCCTGGTCGTGGCCGACAACCGGTCCACACGGGCTTGCAGTGCCCCCTCGATGTTCGCCTACACGGACAACGGCTACGCCAGCACAGAGGCGGTGTTCGGCTCCGTCGCATCCATCGCCAGCGTGTGCGTCCCGGTCCTCTGTCTCGTGGGTCTGCGCCACCACAGCCGCTCGGCCACGCCATGGTCAAGCGCCCCGCGTGCTTTGTGCGCGGTGCTCCTCACTGCAGCGCTGACAGCAAGTACGTGGTGGGAGAACGCCCTTGGCTATGCCCTGTACCCGCCTGCGGTGTTCGGCTGGATGCTCGCCCTGATCGGGGCCGGATGGCTTGTCACTGCAACCCCGCACGTGGATCCGAACGGATCCGACGCGGCTCGTGCCCGCGCCGTCGACCAGCTCATACAGGCTCAGACCCTCAGCGCCGCCCGTCGCAGGTACCTGCGCAACTCGCGCGTCCAACTGGCCGGTTCCGACGTCACACCACGGGCCTGGCAGCGGCGATGGCATCAGCTCGCCCCGCACGATCCGGGGGTAGGGCCCCTCGCTCAGGAACAGAACCTACGCCACCGCGCATTGGGGCAGGGCGGGCACTGGACACCACGGCAACGCGCCGGATTCGGCGCACTCATCGCCCTCGTCTCCTCGATTCCCTGGGCCTGGGCCTTCATCGCCAGTTACGGCGCAGCCTGGCTAGAGACCCCCACGAACAATCTGCAGATGGCAGCCTTCATACTGCACGCCGCACACTGGTCTCTGTACGGCGCCGTGTTCGGCTATGCCTACCCACAGTTGCGCGGCGACTCCCCCGTCACAAAGGCTGTCCGCTTTCTGCTGGTCATCGCGGCATGCGAACTCACCAACGTCGTCACAAGCGAAGACGGGTGGCTGGTTAGCGGGTCCTTCGCCCTCGCTACATCGGTGGTCACCTGCCTCGCCCTCGGTCTTGGTTTCGAAGTCCTCCTGATCAGAGACGTCGGATATCGGTGGACCGACGTGCGCAGCCTGCGCAGCGCGGGAAGTCTGCTCACTCCCGCCACCACATTCATCGTGGCTGTCGCAACGGCGATCGCCACTGTCTTGGCCACCGCTTGGTCGACGTCGTTGGTCGCTCCGACGCCAGCACCTCAGGGCACGATGCAGCAGCCAGCCGAAGGAACACCGACGTCCCTGCCTTGAATCCGTGCGGATGTGAGCTCCTCTGCGGTGAGCCGGCGACGCCGCGTGCCGCTGTCGTTCGTGCTCACAAGGCCGATCGCCATGTCCAGGACGTGGTGTACGGAGCGCCGTGACGCCCTCAATCGCCACTCGCGGGGGTGGGACTGCGGCGGTGCGAGGCTGGCCCGCGAGCGGGTAGCTGGGTACGAGGGCACCCGCGGGGACGCGACCTGATGGTATTCCACGCCCGCGAGGAACACCTCCGCGTGCCTCGGCAGCACCGCGAGAACGTCGACTGCGAGCTTCTCGGGCTGAGGTCGTTCATTTCCAACACCCGAAGGCGGGCCGCCAAGCTAAGCCCCAAGCGACGCGACGCCCTCACCGCCCTCGGCATGCCTCGGTATCGATGTCGCCGTCGTCCCGAGGAACCCACAGGTCAACGGATGCTCAGTGATCGCCAGACGCTGGGCAGTAGAGCGAAGTTTTGGTTGGATCATGTTGCACCGCTGCCTCGCCCGGGACTACATAACTTGGCACAATCCATGAACCATCCCGTCTTCAACCGGAACGTCCTCTGAGGCCCTCAATGCCCTGGGCATGCGCCGGTGAACGTTCCAAAGGCGGCGTACCAGGGGTGTTAGCCCTCCCTTCCATCAGCTCGTTTCCACTCCAACCACTCCAACAATTCGACGGAGTGCAGAGTGTCAGAGTGCTCCGGCCCTACCACCCGACGCCGCGCCTCCAACGTCTCCTCCCCCAACACCAACGCCTCCTCCACCCAACCCACCTCCGCCAACCGGACGGACAGGTTGTGCGCCGTGTCCAGCGTGTGCGGATGCTCCGACCCCAACACCCGACGCTGCACCTCCAACGTCCTCTCCCCCAACACCACCGCTTCCTCGACCCGTCCCACATCCGCCAACCGGATAGCCAGGTTCGACGCCGTGAGCAGCGTGTCCGGATGATCCTCGCCCAATACCCGACGCCGACGCTCCAACGTCTCCTCCTCCAACACCAGCGCCTCCTCCACCCGGCCCACGGACGCCAACTCGACGGCCAGTCCCGTCGCCGTGAGCAGTGTGTACGGATGTTCCGCCCCCCACACCCGACGCTGCACCTCCAACGTCTTCTCGTCCAGGGCGACGGCTTCCTCATGCCGCCCCAGCGCCCACAACCGGACAGCGAGGCTGCGGGCGCTGACCAGGGTGCCGGGGTGGTCCTCACCATGGAGGCGTCGATGGCGGGCGAGACTGTCTTCGTCCAGCGCGCGGGCGCGCTCGTGGTCCTGGGTTTCGTCATAGGCGCGGGCCAGGTTGTGGGCGGCCTCCAGGGTGTCGGTGTGGTCGGGGCCCAGCTGCTGCAGGCAGGCGTCGTAGAGCCGTTGCAGCCGCTCCCGGGCCGGGCGGGCCTGACCACGGTCCATCAGATACCAGCACGCATCCGCCACCACCTCCCGGCCTCGGCTGGTGGTGAGCCGGGTGGGGTCGATGGCCAGGGCGTGCGGGAGCAGGACCTGCCAGGCCGGCCAGAACTGCGGCTCGTCTGGGCGGCCGGGGTAGACCGCGGCAAGGAGTGCTTCGGCATCGGCCATCGCCTGGTCGTGTTCCTGGCTGGCCATCTGGCCCGCGAGCATCTCCTGGGTAAGGCGGTGCAGTTGCAGAGTGCCGTTCTGAACCCGGGCCAGACTATGCCGGGCAACCGCTTCCACCGCACCCACCGCTACCAGCCGCGAACCCACCGTCTCCCCCAGGAGCGTGGACGTCGGGTCGGGGAGGTGGCCAGCACAGCTGGTGAGGGGGAAGGGTTCAGGGGCCAGCAGGGCCAGCGCATCCACCACCGCCCCGGCCCCGGGGTGGTCTGTCTCCAGGCGGATGCGGGTCAGGCGGACCTGCGCGGCCAACGCGTTCGGGTAGCCGGGCGGGTGGCCCTGAGCCATCACCGCCACCAGGCTCGCCGCCAGTTCCTCCTTCAGGTCCGCCGCCGACAAACCCCGGGTCAGCAGCGCGGCCGCCTGCGCCAGCGCGAGCGGCAGATCGTCCAAGGTGGCGGCGATGTCATCGGCGTCCGCATCGGTCAGAACCGCTCCCTGAGCGCGCAGCAACGCCACGGACTCGGTGCGGGAGAGAGTGTCGACGTCCAAGGGCACGGCGTAGCTGTTCCAGTGCGGGTTGCGGGAAGTGATCAGCACATGCCCGGAACCGCCCGGCAGGAACGCCGCGAGAGCGTCGGGCTCTTCGGCGTTGTCGAACACGAGCAGCCAGCGCGAGCGGGTCCGCAGCTCCCCCAGCAGCAACTGCACCGCCTCGACAGGCACCATACCGCCCGGTGCAGCCCCGATCCGGGCGGCGAGAGCGGTGAGCTGGTCGGGGATCAGCGCCGGATCTTCCGCCGCGATCCACCAGGCCAGTTCGTACTCTCCCGCGAACCGGTGGCCGTACTCGATGGCGAGTTGGGTCTTTCCGACGCCACCGCGGCCGTGTAGGGCCTGCACCGCCACCCGCTGACCGGACGCCAGCGCTTCCCTCACCCTTACCAACATGCCGTCGCGGCCGGTGAAAGCCGCATTCCGTGTCGGCACATTCCACACCCGCGGCAGACTCCCAGGCAGGCGGGGGCCGCTGGCTCCGACTTGCCGCAACATGTCACCCGGGCCGGGGAAGGGCGGCTCCGTATCCGGCCGGGACGGGCCGTCGACCGCCTCCAGCAACACCCTGCGCGCCTCTACCGGGCTCAGACCGAACAGATCCCGGCACAGCAGCGGACGCAGGATCGCCGGAGCCTCCACCTCGGCCACCCGGACCGGGGTGATCTTCTCCCGCATCGCCACCATCGCCGTCCACTCCGGTGTCGTGAACCGCTCCGGCTCGAAAAACGCCGGGGAGAACAACGCCAGCAGCCGACCATGCGCGAGGGCGGCGTTCATCTTCATCACGAAGTTGTCGCCCGCACCCCAGTCCCAGTAATCCAGCTCGACCTGGTGCCCGGCGTCGAGCAGTTGCCATCCGACCCACTCCGCCCACGCACGATCCGCCCCGGCGTGGCTGATGAACCATCGCCGGTTCGACGTGTCGTCAGATGCCTTGCCGGATCCATCGTTCGTGCTCATCGTGCTCCCCCGAAACCACGCTCCCCGTGCTGCGTTCCAGCCTATGGCCCGCGTGCCTGCCGGGACTTGGCTCCACGCTGCCCCGGTCCAGCTGTGAACCTGCAACGGCGGCACCAACCAGCCGTGGAACCTCAGCTGACTCCACCCCTGTCCGGCCCGGGCCCGCCCCGGCTCGGACAGGGCGAAAACTCCGACGGGAACCCACACCCTTGTCAGGGGCATGACCTTCTTCTACAGTCCCCGGATACAGATATTGTGGGAGCGCTCCCATTGGTGAGGTGTTCCAGCGCTCACTCCCCTCCCTCCGAGAGGACTCCCCTACGAACGTCACGGCGCCCCGTCACGAAGAAGGCGGATCCCTCCATGCAGCTTCTTTCGACCCCCCGCTCGCCGGCCCGAAGGCGCACCGCCACGTTGCTGGCAGCGCTCTGCTGCGCCGCGTTACCCGTCATGGCCTCGGCAGCCCAGCCGCCCGCAGCGAGTGCCGCCGCAACTGAGGTCCTGGGCAACGCGACCCATTTCGCCGGGCTCGGCAGCCCCTACGGCGGCTGTGGTCTGCCGCAGCGCGAACTGGACAGCCAGGACTTCGTGGCGCTCAACGTGTTCAACACACCCGGCGACTACTCGAGCACCTACCCCCGCCCGGTGCCGGACTCAAGCGCATCGGTCAAGGGCGTCTTCGACAACGGCCGCAACTGCGGCCGCTGGGTCAAGGTCACCATCGGGGACTACTGCACCGGCACCAACGACGGCGCCCCGGGCCAGCCCTTCTGCCGCAACGGCTCCTGGGTGGCCGACAAGTACAACGGGGCCACCATGACCATGCTCGTCGCGGACAGCTGCGCCGATTCCAACGCCTGGTGCCGGGACGACCCCAACCACCTCGACCTGGCAACCGACTCCCTCAACCGCTTCCGGACCGGCGGCACCCCAGTGGAGACGATGTACCCGGACCACTGGAACAACCGTCATGTCTCCTGGAGCTTCGTCCCGGCCCCGGACTACAGCGGCGACATCCGTATCGGCTTCCTCAGGGGAGCCCAGCGGTACTGGCCCGCCATCGCCGTCTCCCATCTGCCCAACGGCATCCACGGCATCCAGTACCTGGCGAACGGCACCTGGACCGACGCCGCAATGAACAGCGACATGGGGCAGTCCTACGTCATCGGCCCGACGACCTCCGGCCAAAGCAGCTTCACCATACGGATCCGCGACGCAGCCGACACCTGGCTGGGCGGCGGCCGTACGTACTCCTTCTCGCTGCCGTCTGGCTGCGCGGGAGGCTGCTCGCAGGACTACACCCCCGTCTCCTACACCACCGACAGTTCTGGAGGGACACCACCTCCCACCCCCGCGCCGAGCCCCTCCGGCGACACCGCCTGCACGGCGAAGTGGAAGCTGACCGGCTCATGGCAGGGCGGGTACCAGGCCGACGTCACGGTCACCAACACCGGGTCCCGGCCGGTCACCGACTGGTCGGTGCACCACACCCTGCCGGGGGGTGTGACCGTAGCAAACCGCTGGAACGCGGTGGTGGATCCGTCCCTCCCCGCCACCACCGTTCACAACGCCTCCTACAACGGCTCGCTGACACCGGGCGCGTCGACGAGCTGGGGAATGACGCTCAGCGGCGACGACCGAAACCTCGGCACCCTCTCCTGCACCGCGTCCTGACTCTCGGAGATTGATCATGGCCATGACGTCATTACGCGTACGGCGCTGCCGACCAGACGGTGGCTGTGCCTGCAGTTCCAGATCGACACCGCCGCCCAGTCCATGCGCACATCGGTCACCGGCCAGGAGGTCGCCGGACTGCACGTGGACGGGGTGGCGACCCGGAACATCGACCGGCAGTGGCTCGCCCGTAGGGCCCCTCCCCGCCCCACCGGCCTGCACCTGGGGTGGGAGAGCTACGGCGCCGGGGACGACACTCTCTGGTTCGACGACGTGGCCCTGAGCTCCTCACCGATCGGCCGCTGACGCCCGCGTGGGATCCGTCGGGCAGACAGGATCTGCACGCGCAACAGTTGTTGATTCCTTGATCCATACGGCGCGCAGCACCCGCCTGGTGGACCGGTCAAGCTCCAGGACCTCGGCCTGGGCCCGGCTCACCAGCTCGTCGATCAGCTGGGTATCGAACTCATCGATCCCTTACAGCAACGAGGAGATCAAGTGAAACGTCGTCAGACCTTAATGGCCACCGGCGCCGCCGGTGCACTGATCCTCGGTGGCCTTGCCCTCGCCACCCTGCCCGCATCGGCAGCCGCCACCGGCTGCTCGATCGCGTACAAGGTGCAGAGCGAATGGCCGGGAGGGTTCACCGCGAACCTGGCCATCACCAACCTCGGCTCCCCCGTGCGCGGGTGGACCGCGACGTTCGACTTCCCGAACTCCGACCAGAAGGTCACCAACGGCTGGAGTGCCACCTGGACACAGTCCGGAACCCACGTGTCCGCCACCAGCCTCGACTGGAACGGGGCGCTGGATACGGGCGGGTCGGCTTCCATCGGGTTCACCGGTGCGTGGAAGGGCGCCAATCCGGAACCCGCATCGGTTGCACTCAACGGCGTGACCTGTACCGGCTCGGTGACATCCCCGACCCCCAGCCCCACCACCACTCCGACCAGCGGTCCCAGTGGTCCGGCCCCAGAGCTGAAGGTTTCCGGCAACAAGATCGTCACCGCGAGCGGCAAGCAGTACCGGCTGCTGGGTGTGGACCGCTCCAGCGGTGAATACGCTTGCGTGCAGGGCAAGGGGCTTTGGGACAGCGGCCCGGTCGACCAGGCTTCCGTCGACGCGATGAAGACCTGGAACATCCACGCAGTACGCCTGCCGTTGAACGAGGAATGCTGGCTCGGCATCAACGGCTCGCCCAACGGAACCACTTACCAGCAGGGCGTCAGAGACTACGTCAACCTGCTGGTGGCCAATGGCATCACCCCGATCCTCGACCTGCACTGGACGCGGGGCGCCTACACCAATGGGCCGGACTGGCACTGCAAGGACGCCACCGCGACCTGCCAGAAACCGATGCCGGACGCGCAGTACGCCACCCAGTTCTGGACCGGTGTCGCCAACGCCTTCAAGGGCAATGATGCCGTCGTCTTCGATCTGTTCAACGAGCCGTACCCGGAGATCGCCGCCGACTGGGACAAGACCGTCGGCTGGCGGTGCTGGCGAGACGGCGGTACCTGCACAGGCCTTCCCTATGAGACGGCCGGCATGCAGGACCTGGTCGACGCGGTCCGGGCCACCGGAGCGACCAACGTCCTCATGCTGGGTGGCCTGGAGTGGGCCAACGACATGCGCGAGTGGCTGACACACATGCCGACCGACCCGGTGAACAACATCGCCGCGTCATGGCATTCGTACAGCTTCAACGCCTGTGCGACCGAATCCTGCTGGGACAGTCAGGTCGCGCCGCTCGCACAACAGGTACCGGTCGTCATCGGTGAGTTCGGCCAGGACAACTGCGGCTTCGACTACATGCAGCGGTTGGTGGACTGGGCTGACGCGCACAGCATGGGCTATCTCGCCTGGACGTGGAACCCGTGGGGCTGCAGCACTGGTGCCGTACTCATCAAGGACTGGGCGGGCACCCCGGAACCTGGCATCGGCGAGGGCCTCAAGGCCCACCTGATCAGCCAGGACCCCTACACGACCCCGTAACCACGCACCCAGCGGCTGCCCAGCCGCGTACGACGCCGCCCCGGCCGGATGCCCCAACGGCACAACTCGGCCCGGGCGGCTTTCGACCACCACGAGTGTGAGTGTGGCGAGGTGCTCGAACCGCAGCCCCCAGGGGAGTCGCCCGCTCCCAGACTCCGGGTGTGAAACCGGTCGGCGGCCGATATCGGAGCGCCCCGCACCAGCCGGATGCCCATTCCTTCTGGCTGGGGGAACTCGACGCGGCGGTGTGCATCGCACCGCCCCAGGTCGAGCAGATCCTCAGCAGCTCCTGCGCCCCGAGCCGTTATCGTGTCCGTGGCCAAGGGCCCGGGCCTGGAGCCGCGCCCTGGAGCTGCTCCTCGTCGACCCCGACCGCGGCATGAACCTGCGCAACGACGTCTGCCACGGCTTGGTCGACACCCTGCCCAAGCACCGCGTCGCACTCATCCTCCAGGCTTCGTTGTACCTGCTCAGCCACGCCCACGGGCATCGATCCCCTGCCCCGCCCACCCCTTCAAGGTTCAGCAAGCGAACCCCGCAGGAGAAGCAGGCGGCCCGCCCTCGCCTGGCGGCCGAACGACTCTCCACTGCTGATCGGACGCCTCGGTCCGACCAACGCACAGGGCGGGCCCCTCTGCGCACGAGTCCGGCCCCCGCACATCACCCAGACCGCCGAACGCGCCGGCCAGGAGAGGTCGCACGCCGTTCCGGCCGACATCAGTGCCGCCAGGACGCTCAGCGGCTACAGCTGCATAGCCGCACGTCAGCAAGGTGGCCCGCACGGCTGTCACGTAGGCCCTGCGCCTTGGCGACAGGCACGGTCACCGTACGGGCGCGGGTTACGGGTGGGACGGGAGCCAGTGCTGTTGGACGGCTCGCACACCGGCCTCGAAGCGGCTGCGGGCGCCGAGGCGCTCCATGAGTTCGGAGGCTATGCGGCGGGCGGTGCGATGGGAGACTCCGAGGCGCTTGGCGATGGATTCGTCGGTGTGGCCCTCGGCGAGCAGGCGCAGGGCGGTGGACTGCTGGCCGGTGAGGCCGTGCGCGTCGGTGGGGACGAGCCGGCCGAGCGGCTGGGCGGATTCCCAGATGGTCTCGAAGAGCGCGCACAATGCGGTGAGCGTGCCCTGTCCGGTCAGGAGCACCGCGCCGGCGCCGGTGTCGTCGCTGCTGACGGAGATCATGGCGATCTGCCGGTCCATGAGGATCATCCGGGTGGGAAGCGACGGCACCGTGCGGACCTGACCGCCCAGCCCGGCCAGCCAGTTGGCGTGCTGAACAGTGGGCCGGTTGGCGCGCACGCTGTCCAGGTAGATCGTGCGCATCCGCACCCCACGGCCGAGCAGATCCTCGTTGAGCGGCCGGGACGCGGCCATGTTGTCCGCGGTCTGCGGCCCGCCCGGCGCGAACGTCAGGAACTCCTCGCGCACCTCACGGGTGAGCACGGCCAGCCGGTCGCGGATCTGATCGAGCCCCACCAGCTGCTCCACGCCGGGGTGGCTGGCGGCCGGCCTCAGCTCGGCGTACTCAGAGATGAGTTGGGCCGCGGCCGCCCTCGATGCCTCCAGGCGCTGCTGCTGCGCCGCCAGCTGGGCCTGCTGCCGGGCCATCAGGATCTCCATGCCGATGTCCGGCGAGACCGCCCGCAGCCGCCCCGCGTCCCCGGCGGCGGGACGCGCCAGCGCCAGCTCGCTCAGGGTGTCGAGGGCGTCGCGCACCTGCTCCTCAGACAGCCCCACGGCGTCGCCGAGGTCCGCGACACCGGCGGCCGGATGTCTGAGCATGGCGCGGTACACCGTCTCCGCGACAGCGTCGAGCCCGAGTGCGGTCAGCACGTGCGTCCCCCCGTTTTCTGCACACAACGCCCCCTCTTCAGCGCCGATCTTCGCAGAACAGAGACGTTCCGTCACAGGGGCGGGCCGGAACGGGCCAGGGACACAACCGGCCACCCGTCAGACGGACTTGGCGGCCTCATCCGTTGAGACGCTGGAGCGCATGTATCTCGTCCACGCGCACCTGGAACTCCCTCCCGGCAACCGTCTGCCGCCGGACGTCCGTGAGTTGGTGCACGCGTCCCTCGTTCCCGGTGACCGCGTCGAGCACGTCGCCGTGCATCCCCGCTCCTCCTCCCGACTCACCCTGGGCCTCTACCTGCTGGCCGACGGGCTGGGAGAGGCCGAGGAACGGGCCGTCCGCTTCTGCGGCCGACTGCTGCGCGACGTGCCGCAGTTGGCGGGAGCGCGACTGGCGGGGGCCGGGGTGCCATTGATACCTCTGGCGTTCGAGGCGCAGCCGGTGGACTGAGGCGGCCCGTGTGGACGTATCGGTCCAAGGCCCTTTCCGTCCACCGAGGAACCCTTCTCATGGGCCCGGGCGGCGACGAACCTGGTGATCACCGGCCGGTCAGCGCGTCACCGCGGGACGCGACAGCAGGCCGGACTCCACCCCTCGTCCCGGAAGGAACGGACAGCCATGCCTCGCACCCGTATCGCCAAGGCCGTCGCGGTCGTCTCCCTCGTGGTCACCGCGGCCCTCGCCACCCCGGCCGTCCCCTCGGCATACGGGACGGACGCCGCCGAGCTCTCCTCCGTCGTCACCGCGGACGCCGGCTGGCAGGCCGCCCCCACCGACGCCGGCTGGCAGTAGCCCGTCCGCGCCGGCACTGACTGCCCGACACCAACCGCCCCCGGGGGAACCAGAAGTGAAGACCATCCGCACCCACGGCCGCAGAGCCGCCGGTCTGCTGACCACCGCCACCCTGAGCGCCGCCCTCCTCACGGTGACCGCTCCCACCGCCGACGCGGCCACCACCTGCTCGGGCGGCGTCAACATCTACGGCGTACTCGGCGACGGCAGGCTCACCTTCAGCCAGATCAACCCGGCCACCGGCGATCTCGCCAAGGTGCTCGTCGGACCGGACCTCGGCTTCGAGCCGCAGGCCATGGCGACCCTCAACTTCAACACCGTCCTGATGACCTCGACCAGCGGCGCCCTCTACCGCGTCGACGTCAGGACCAACAACACCAGCCTCACCCTGCTGAACCCGCCGGTGAGGATCGCCGACAGCGGCTGGACCCACGACAAGCTCACCTACGACGGTCACGGCCACCTCTACGGCACCACCACCTCCGGCCTGCTGCTGCGCTACAACGTCACCGAGGACAAGCCGGCCGGCTCCCAGCACATCGGCGTACGCACCGAGATCGGCACCGGGTTCGTCCTGAAGACCCTCACCGCCACCGGCGACGACCGGCTCGGCGCCACCACCGAGGACGGGCGGCTGCTCGACTACACCGTCGCGGGTGCCGGTTCCTGGAAGAGCAACGCTCTGAAGTCCTCCGGCTGGTCGGGCTTCAACCAGCTCGTCTCCCCGGGAAGCGGGCTGTACTACGGACGGCTCTCCACCGGGGCCATGTACTGGTACAAGGACGCCAACCCGACCGACGGCTCCGGCGCGGACATCTCGTACCACCTCGACGACCCGGTCAACACCAGCGGCTGGACGCAGAAGCTGCTGTCCGCACAGCCCGGCACCTACACCTGCACGACCTCCGTGGACACCGTCGACCGCGGCAACATCACCGAGGTCAAGGCGGCCGGGCGGCAGCTGATGAACCAGAAGGACGCGGCCTGGGCCAACGCCTCCCAGTGGGCCTGCCTGGAGAACCTCTGGGACCACGAGAGCGGCTGGCGCTGGAACGCCACGAACCCGTCCTCCGGCGCGTACGGCGTCCCGCAGTCGCTGCCCGCCTCCAAGATGGACTCCGCGGGCGACGACTGGCACGAGAACCCGCTGACCCAGATCAGATGGGGTCTGAGCTACATCGACGGCCGCTACGGCTCTCCATGCAACGCGTGGAACTTCTGGCAGGCGAACAACTGGTACTAGGACCGTAGTTACGGGCTTACGGACACGGCACAAGGGCGGCGCCCCTCGGAGGAGGGAGTGCCGCCCTTCGTCGTGCGGGCGGGCGGGCCGAGGGGGGAACATCGTCTGCCGGTACGGCGCCGCCTCCGCCCTTGGGCCGGGCATGCGCGCATGCCGAAAGGGCCCGGCCGGTGTCGGCGGGGCCCTCGGGGGCGACGCGGCGAGGCCGGGGCCTCAGGCGCGGGCTTACGGATACGACACAAGGGCGGCCCTTCGGAGGAGGGGGCTACGCCCTTTGTCGTGCGGGCGGGCGGGCCGAGGGGGGTGAACATCGTCTGCCGGTACGGCCGCCCCCGACCCCTGGGCCGGGCATGCGCGCATGCCGAAAGGGCCCCGCCGGTGTCGGCGGGGCCCTCGGGGGCTATGCGGCGGGGCCGGGGCGTCAGGCGATCTTGTTGTAGCGCAGGGCCACGTACGCCGAGGCCGGGTGGCTGTCGATGGTGCCGCTGTAGGCGTTCGCAGACCGGTAGTTCATGTCCGAGTCCGGGCTGCCTTCGGAGTAGTAGTAGAAGGTGCCGGCGTCCTGGTCCTTCCAGCCCGCGAAGAGGACCGCGTGCCCCTCGCTGCTGGAGTTCAGCGCGTCGCCGGGCCGGAGGTCGGCCTTGGAGATCTGCGCGGCGGCGTTGTCGAGGGTCTGCGTCGTCAGCGAGGAGGTGAGGTGCCAGGCCATGGAGACGAAGCCGGAGCAGTCGGTGCGGTAGGTGTCGTCGCCCTCGATGTCGGTGGCGTAAGCGCTCTGGCTGTACTGGATGTTGCGGTTGTACCAGTCCTTGGCCCGGGTCATGACCTCGCTGCGGTAGATCGTGCCGCCCTGCACGGAGTGCGGCGGTGCCGGGGGCACGTAGGCGCAGTTGTCTGCGTACGCCGACAGCAGGCTCTGCGTCCAGCCGGAGGCGTCCACCGGATCGCTCGGGTGGTACGCGATGTCGGAGCCGTCCGCGTCGGTGGGGTCGGAGTCGTGGTACCAGTACATGCCGCCGTTGGTGCGGCCGTAGTAGAGGCCCCCGCCGGGTGAGGACAGCGAGTCGACCGCCGACCAGCCGCTCGACTTCAGCACCGCGCGGTCCCAGTCGTTCACGCCGTTGATCTTGTAGCTGAGCAGGCGTCCGTCCGAGGTGGAGGCGATGATGCGGTCGTCGCCCGCGGCGGCCAGCGTCTTGAGGACGAAGCCCGTGTCGATCACGACATGCTGGCCTATGTGGGCCGACCCGGAAGGCTTGTCCTGCGACACCAGGTACTGGTGAAGCTGCCCGTCGACCGTGCCGTAGAGGTGGCCGGCGCCGTCGTAGACCATCTTGTCGAAGGTCCAGCCGCCGTCCCAGATCTTGGTGACTCCGGCGAGTGCGAGGGCGGTGTTGTTGGTCTGGATGTCGACGCGGTAGAGGTCACCGGCCGTCGAAGTGACCAGCACCGTGTTGAAGTTGAGCGTCGCCATCGCCTTCGGTGTGAAACCGAGGTTCGGGCCGATGAGTGTCTTCACGCGGTCGCCGGTGTTCGGCTCGATCTGCGAGTACGTCAGCCGGCCGTCCGCCAGTGTGCCGTAGATCGACACGTTCCCGGTGCACGAGGCGACGGCCTGTGCGGCTTCGCCGGCGACGGTGACCAGCCCCAGGGACATCGCCCCGACGGCCAGTGCGGCGGACGTACGGCGAATGACGTTGCTCAGCTTCATGGTCTCTCCTGCGGCACGGAAGTCGAGTGGGCGAACGCACGTCCCTGGCCCGGACAGCTGCCCTGCAGGTACAGCTGTGAGGGTTGTTCACGGGTGTGGCGCCCGGTGTCAGGAACTACTCTCGCCGCAGGTCAGGGGTGCCGGAAGAGAGATCCGATGGCCGCAAACGTCCCTGGCCGGTTGCGTCCTGACGGGGCGTTCGCCCATGACAGCGTCCAGGCTGGGCGGGCTATGGGGCCATCCAGTCCCGCGGACGAAGCATGCCGGTCGATGCCCAGGGCTTTTTTGCCGTCTGCCGTTTCCGTGCCGGGCGCTCAGATCCTGCGGCCTTCATTCACATCCCGGAGAGGCTCAGGGGAATCGGCCACGGCGTTTGTCGACGGTTTCGGGTAACAGTTGGCGATCAGACAGATCGAAATTGTCGACGAGAACTGAGAGGACGTTCCGGTTGAGGACGGGATGGTTCATCGATTGCGCCAAGTTATAGGCGTTTCGCCGGTTGCTCGTTTGGCGAGGTTGGAGATCATCGCGAGGCGGATCATGCTCTCGGTAGG
This sequence comes from Streptomyces sp. NPDC002817, assembly GCF_053592055.1. NCBI lineage: Bacteria > Bacillati > Actinomycetota > Actinomycetes > Kitasatosporales > Streptomycetaceae > Streptomyces > Streptomyces sp. NPDC002817. The sequence continues at coordinate 361 of NZ_JBSFUY010000062.1, read as the reverse complement.
CGGAGCCGATGACACGATGATGGCGACTTGAGGTAGCTCCACGGACCGAGTCCGCCCACCCGCAACCTCAGGGGACCCCGACTTGAGGAACATCAGCGGCTCAGCCGCTCCTCCCTCCCCCACCGCCAACGGCCCATTCCTCCCACCAGGTCAACCTCACGGCTGAGCCGATGTTCGGGCCGGACCTTCGTTCGCTCACCTGCAACAACAACCTGTGCCCGACCAACACCGGGTACTGAGCCGGCGAGTCCTCAACTAGGGGTCCCCTAGGCCGTGTTTTAGAACGGGGTGTCCCGCCACGGCTCGTGCCGTGATGATCCCGGTGTGGGGCGTGGGGATCTCTCGGATGAGCAGTGGGCAG
>NZ_JBSFUY010000061.1:0-27334 GCF_053592055.1 Streptomyces sp. NPDC002817 | reverse complement strand
TGCGTTTCCGACTCTATCAGACCGTTTCCGGTTCCGATTTCCTCGGTGCTTTCCAGGTTTCCGCTTTCGCGTTTCCCTTTCCGGCGGTTCCGACTCTATCAGATCCTTTCGGGCCTGACTCCCAGTCAGAGGGGCTTGCCTTCCCGGCTGTTGGGCCGTTCCGACGAGTGAGACTTTAGCGGACTCCGTGGCCCCGCGCTAATCGGGGCTGCGTCCTTTCGAACGCGGATTCCTCATTTCGCAAATACGCATGCCAATAGAGAAGACAGCAGTCTGATCGACTGCGGTCGACTAGAGGTTGGTACTTGCGGAATGGCTGTCCGGGGACCGACCGGAGTCGGCGCTCACGTCGGACAACTCGGAGAACACTACGTATCGGCACGGGGAGTGTCAACTCACCCCCGGACGGGACCCTGGCGGCGTACCCTGGTGCGCATGACGACGCGTACGTACACCCAGCAGTGGTGGGCCGCCTGACGGCGGCCGGTCCTACGTATGCACTCAACGGCCGCCGCTTCGGCGGCCGTTCTCGTATCTCCCTCCAGAGCTCCTGAGGGCCGGCCGGCGGGGACGGCGGTCTCGACCAGGAGGTGGAAGAGAGATGACGCGAGTCTTCAGTGGGGTCAAGCCGACCGGGCATCTGACGCTGGGGAACTACCTGGGGGCCATGCGGCGGTGGGCAGCCGTCGATCAGCACCAGGCCGACGCCCTGTTCTGTGTCGTCGATCTGCACGCGCTGACCGTGGAGCACGACCCGGCGCGGGTGCGGCGGCTCAGTAGGCAGGCGGCGACGTTGTTGTTGGCGACGGGGCTGGATCCGGAGCTGTGCACCGTGTTCGTACAGAGTCATGTGGATGAGCACGCGCGACTGTCGTATCTGCTGGAGTGCGTGGCCACGGACGGCGAGATGCGGCGGATGATCCAGTACAAGGAGAAGGCCGCGCGCGAGCGGGAGCGGGGCGGGAGTGTGCGGCTGTCGCTGCTGACGTATCCCGTGCTGATGGCGGCAGACATCCTGGCGTACGGGGCCGACGAGGTGCCGGTGGGTGATGACCAGGCTCAGCATGTGGAGCTGGCGCGGGATGTCGCGGTGCGGTTCAACCAGCGGTACGGGCACACGTTCGTGGTGCCCCGGGCCACGCCTCCGAAGGTGGCCGCGCGGGTGATGAACCTGCAGGAGCCGCTCTCGAAGATGGGGAAGAGCGATGACACCGGACCCGGGATCGTCTATCTGCTCGACGAGCCGGACGTGGTGCGGAAGAAGGTCATGCGGGCCGTGACCGACAGCGGGCGAGAGGTCGTCTACGACCGGGAGGCTCGGCCGGGCCTCGCCAATCTGCTGGAGATCCTCGCGGCGTGCACGGGTGGGAACCCGGAGGCGCTGAGCGGTGTATACGAGTCGTACGGCGCCTTGAAGAAGGACACCGCGGAGGCCGTGGTCGAGGTCCTCAGGCCCGTGCAGGAGAGGCACAAGGAGTTGTGCGCGGATCCTGGCTATGTGGAGGGGGTGCTGCGGGATGGTGCTCAGAAGGCTCGGGCGATGGCCCGGCCGACCGTCGATGCGGCGTATCGGGCGATCGGGCTGCTGCCGGCGGCCGCTGATATCGCGGTGACCGTCTAGGCCAGCGTGTGCCGGGCCGCCGCCCCCTGAGCTGGATGGAGCAGGGGGCGGCGGATGGTCAGCTGTTGCCTGAGGCCAGCTCGCGGCTGCGGTCGCGGGCGGCTTCGAGGGCGGCGATGAGGGCGGCTCGTACGCCGTGGTTCTCGAGTTCGCGGATGGCGTTGATCGTGGTGCCCGCGGGGGACGTGACGTTCTCGCGGAGCTTGACCGGGTGTTCGCCGCTGTCGCGGAGCATCGTGGCGGCGCCGATCGCGGACTGGACGATGAGGTCGTGGGCCTTGTCGCGGGGCAGGCCGAGCAGGATGCCGGCATCCGTCATGGCTTCGACCAGGTAGAAGAAGTACGCCGGGCCGGAGCCGGAGAGGGCCGTGCAGGCGTCCTGCTGGGACTCCGGGACTCGGAGCGTCTTGCCGACGGCGCCGAAGATCTCCTCGGCGTGGGCGAGGTGCTCGGCGGTGGCGTGGGTGCCGGCGGAGATGACGGACATGGCCTCGTCGACGAGGGCGGGGGTGTTCGTCATGACGCGGACGACCGGGGTGCCTGCTGCGAGGCGCTCCTCGAAGAAGGAGGTGGGGATGCCTGCCGCGCCGCTGATGATCAGGCGGCCGGCGGGGACGTGGGGGGCGAGTTCGTCCAGGAGGGTGCCCATGTCCTGCGGCTTGACCGTGAGGATCAGGGTGTCGGCGGTCTTGGCGGCCTCGGCGTTGGTGACCGGGTTGACTCCGTAGCGCGCGCGGAGCTCTTCGGCCCGTTCCTGGCGGCGGGCTGTGACCAGGAGGTCGGCCGGGGCCCAGCCGCCTCGGATCATTCCGCTGAGCAGGGCTTCGCCGATCTTGCCGGTGCCGAGGACTGCGACTTTCTGGGTCATGGCTGCGGGTGCCCTCCGGGGGTTGCGTCGTCCGGGGTTCATCCTCGCACCGGGGGTGGGGGTGCGGCTCGGCTGTCCGGTTGGCGGGACGTGCGCCGGGCTATGCGGTGCGGCGTCGCAGAGTCGCCGCTCCCAGGGCGAGGACGAGCAGTGCGCAGCCGGCCACGATCAGGGCGTCGCGGACGAAGGTGGCGGTCATGTCGGTGTGCTTGAGGACCTCGTTCATGCCGTCGACGGCGTAGGACATCGGGAGGACGTCGGAGATGGCCTCCAGGACGGGGTGCATGTTGTCGCGGGGGGTGAACAGGCCGCAGAGGAGGAGCTGGGGGAAGATCACGGCCGGCATGAACTGGACGGCCTGGAATTCGGAGGCGGCGAAGGCCGAGACGAAGAGGCCGAGTGCGGTGCCGAGGAGTGCGTCGAGCAGGGCGACCAGGAGGAGCAGCCAGGGGCTGCCGGTGACGTCCAGGCCGAGGAACCAGACGGCGAGGCCGGTGGCGAGGGCGGACTGGATGATCGCGAGGGTGCCGAAGGCGAGGGCGTAGCCGGCGATGAGGTCGCCTTTGCCCAGGGGCATGGCGAGGAGGCGTTCGAGGGTGCCGGAGGTGCGTTCGCGCAGGGTGGCGATGGAGGTGACCAGGAACATCGTGATCAGCGGGAAGATCCCGAGGAGGGAGGCGCCGATGCTGTCGAAGGTGCGCGGGCTGCCGTCGAAGACGTAGCGCAGCAGGAACAGCATCACGCAGGGGATCAGGATCATCAGCGCGATGGTGCGGGGGTCGTGGCGGAGCTGGCGCAGTACCCGGGCTGCGGTGGCGAGGGTGCGGGAGACGCTGAGGGCGCTGGTGGGGGCCGGGGTGGCGGTCGTGGTGGCGGTCGTCGTGCTCATCGGGTCGTCTCCTTCGTGCGTCCGGCTGCCACGGCCTCGTCCACGAGGTGCAGGAATGCGGCTTCGACGGTCTCGGCGCCCGTGCGGGTGCGCAGGGCGTCCGGGGTGTCGTCGGCGAGGATCTCGCCTTCGCGCATGAGGAGGAGGCGGTGGCAGCGCTCGGCCTCGTCCATGACGTGGGAGGAGATGAGCAGGGTCGCTCCTCGCTGGGTGGCGATGTCGTGGAAGAGGTTCCAGAGGTCGCGGCGGAGGACGGGGTCGAGGCCGACGGTCGGTTCGTCCAGGACCAGCAGTTCCGGTGTGCCGAGGAGTGCCACGGCCAGTGAGACGCGGCTGCGCTGGCCGCCGGAGAGGTTTCCTGCGAGGGCGTCGGCGTGGCTGGTGAGGTCGACGTCCTCGATGACGCGGGTGACGTCGGAGTGGCGGCGGTCGGTGGCGGCGTGGCCGGGGGCGAGGATCGCGGCGAAGTAGTCGAGGTTCTGGCGGACGGTCAGGTCGTCGTAGACGGAGGGGGCTTGGGTCACGTAGCCGATGTGGGTGCGCAGGGTGGGGTGGCCTGCGGGGCGGCCGAGGACGTCGAGGGTGCCGGTGACCTTGGCCTGGGTGCCGACGATGGAGCGCATGAGGGTGGATTTGCCGCATCCGGAGGGGCCGAGCAGGCCGGTGATCTGGCCGCGCGGGACGGTGAAGTCGAGGCCGCGCAGGACGGTGCGGGGGCCTCGGACGACGGTGAGGCCTTCGGCTCGGACGGCGGGGCTCTCGGCGGTCTGCGTGGCGGTGTCGGGTGGGCCGGAGGAGTAATTCATCATGTGATGAATACTGCTCTCGTGGGCGGGTGCCGTCAAGCCGGTGGTGTTCGGCGACCCGGCGCACGGCGGCGTGATCGGAAGTGCGCGGTCCGGTTCGCGTGCTCCCGGATCCCCCTGATGGCCTCGGGAAGCGGCTGCGCGATCAACTCCCGTTCTCGACAATGGATTTCAGTGCGAGGTCATATGCCGCGCGCCCAGGTTCGCCGTGCCCTCCCCCGGCACGGCGCCCACGCATCTCCCCGTATCCCGTGACCGTCGTCGATCGTCGGAGGTGCTCCTGTCATGCGCTGTGGTGTAGGCAAGGCCGACCTGTTCGCGTCCCTCGTCGTGTTTCTCGTGGCGCTGCCGCTCTGTGTGGGAGTCGCCATAGCCTCCGGTGTGCCCGCCGAGCTGGGGCTGGTGACCGGGATCGTCGGAGGGTTGGTCGCCGGGGTGCTGCCCGGCAGCAGCCTTCAGGTGAGCGGTCCGGCGGCGGGGCTGACGGTGCTCGTCTACGAGGCCGTGCAGCGGTACGGGGTCGGGGCGCTCGGGGTGCTGGTGTTCGGCGCCGGACTGGTGCAGTTGGGGCTCGGGGCGCTGCGGCTGGGACGGTGGTTCCGGGCCGTGTCGGTGGCCGTGGTCCAGGGGATGCTCGCGGGCATCGGTCTCGTCCTGATCGCGGGTCAGGTCTACGCGATGGGCGACGCGAACGCGCCCGCCGGCGGCCTGGGCAAGCTCGCCGGGCTGGTGTCGCTGCCCGGTCTGGTGGACCCGGTGGCGTTGTCAGTGGGGGGTGCCACCATTGCCGTACTGCTGCTGTGGCCGCGATGGAAGCGCGGGGCTCGCCTGGTGCCCGCGCCACTGGTCGCGGTCGGCCTCGCGGCGGCGGTGACCGGGGTGTTCGGCCTGGGGGTGCGGCGGGTCGAGGTGAAGGGGCTGCTGGATGCCGTGCGGCTGCCGGAGGCTGCGGATCTCGGGCGGCTCACGGAAGTGGGCGTGCTGGGGACCGTGATCGCCTTCGCGTTGATCGCGTCCGCCGAGTCGTTGTTCAGCGCGGCGGCGGTGGACCGGCTGCACGACGGACGGCGTACCGACTACGACCGTGAGCTGATCGCGCAGGGCGCGGGCAACGCGGTGTGCGGGGTGCTGGGCGCCCTGCCGATGACCGCGGTGATCGTGCGCAGCGCGGCGAATGTCCGGGCGGGTGCACGGACCAAGGCGTCCCGGGTGCTGCACGGGGTGTGGCTGCTGCTTTTCACGGTCGTCGTGCCCGGGGTGCTCGGGGTGATTCCGGTGGCGGCGCTGGCCGCACTGCTGGTGCACGCCGGGTGCAAGCTCGTGCCGGTGCGGGAGGTGCGGGTGCTGTGGCGCGGGCATCGCGGGGAGGTGGTCGTGCTGGTGGTGACGGCGGCGGCGATCGTCGTCGGCAATCTCTTCGAGGGGGTGTTGGTGGGGTTGGCGCTGGCGGTGGCGAAGACCGCGTGGGACGCCAGCCATGTGCATGTGGAGACCGAGGACGGAGGCGAGGCGGGGATCGTCGTACGGGTGCTGGGGCATGCGACGTTCCTGCGGCTGCCGAAGCTGCTGGACGCGTTGGAGGCGCTGCCGCGGGACCGGGAGGTGCGGCTGGAGCTGGGCGGGCTGCGGCATCTGGACCATGCGTGCGCGGCGGCCCTGGAGGGGTGGGCCGCCGGGCGGGGCCAGGCGTTGGCGGTGAGCGGGAGGGCGACGCCGTGAGGCGGCCCTCGGCAGGGCTCGGTGGGGCTCAGGCCGTGGCGAGCAGCAGGATGACGTCGTAGACCTCTTCGACGATGCCGTCCGGGAAGGCCCGCATCAGGTGGGCGCGCTCCTCGGCGAGGAAGGCGGCGCCCTCCTCGCCGCCCACCAGGAAGGTCGAGTGGCTGGCGATGTTGGCGATGTGGGTGTCGACGGTGATGCGGCGGCTCCAGCGGACCTCGCGGCGGGTGAAGTCGAGGCGCTCGGCGGGGTCGACGGCACGGGCGTTGACGTTGCGCTTCTCCTCGTGGATGTTCACCTCGAAGTGGCGTCCGATGCGTTCGGCGGCCTCGGCGAGCCAGGGCACGTCGAGGGCGTCGGTGTTCCACCACAGGGCGAGCGCGCCGCCCGGGCGCAGGACGCGGACGGCCTCCGGGATCGCGCGGTTCGGGTCGGTCCAGTGCCAGGCCTGGGCGTAGGTGAGGAAGTCGGCGGAGTCGTCGGCGAGGGGCAGGGTGTTGCCGTTGCCGCGGACGATCGGGATGTCGGGGTGGGACCGGCGGAACTGGGCGGCCATTCCGTCGCCGGGTTCGACCGCGAGTACGTCGGCGCCGCGGGCGTGCAGGAGGGCGGTCGCTATGCCGGTGCCGGCGCCGACGTCCACGACGCGGGAGCCGGTGAGGGGACGGCCGGCGAGGTCCTCGACGGCGTCGAAGAGGGCGGGCGGGTAGGAGGGGCGGTTCGCCGCGTACTGGGCTGCGGCCGCGTTGAAGGAGTGGGCGCGGGCGGTGTGCGAGGGAGCCGTCATACGGCCATGGTGGCCGGGTTCGGCGAAGAGAGCGGTGATTTTTCGGTGTGAGGCGGGGTCCGGCTAGGAGCGGCGGCGCTTCTTCGACGGGTTGCCGGTGCGGCGGGTGGTGCGCTTCTCGTACTGCTTGCGGGCGGTGTCGTACTCCTCGCGGTGGAGCTTCTCGCCCGGGGCCTCCGCGAGGGAGCGGAAGAAGTAGGCGAGGAGGGAGCCGACGAAGCCGATGGCCAGCAGGCCGCGGAGGGAGGCCTGGCGGTCGGGGTCCGCGCGCTTGGTGAAGCCCTCCCAGGTGTGGCGGAAGGCGAGGGCGCTGCAGATCGCGAACATCACGACCATGAGGAGGGTGACGAAGCTGCCGATGTCCGCGATCTGGAGGCCCTGGAAGGCGAAGCGGAGAACGAGGCAGGAGCCGACGGCGGCGGCGAGGGAGCCGATGGCGGCGCCGACGCGGCGGGCCGGGTAGCCGTTGTCGTGGTCGACCCAGGTCGTGCCGAAGAAACGGATGGGTTCGGGGCGGGGGCCTGGTGCGGAGCCCGCGGGGGTTTCCTGGATGCCGTTGTCGTCGCTCACAGGTCGATTATGGCTCCGGGTGGCCGCGGGCTCCGAGGGGGTTCAGCAGCCCTTGGTCACGAACCCGAACCCGAGCAGCGCTGGGTCACGTAGCCGTCGGCGCCCGTCTTCACGTAGGTGTCCGAGACGAAGACTCCATCGGAGGTCTTGTCCCAGATGTTCGAGGTGCCGAGCGGTCCGGTGATCGTCTCGCCCGGCGTCTGACAGACGATCGAGATGGTCGTGCCCGGCTTGTAGGTCTTGATGATCTGGTAGCTGGTTCCCGGGCCACTACGGGCGTTCACGTTCGAGGTGCCGACCACCGGGTAGCCCGCGGCGGCGGCCTCGGAGGCGACACCGAGGACGGTGAGGAAAGCTGCGGCGGTGCTGGTGAGCACGAGGGATCCGCGCTTCAACAATGTCATGTGGAGGTCCTTTCGATCTTGCTGGTGATCAGAGTGCGCGGCGCGGGCGGACGTAGCCGTGATGAGGGCTCCGGTGGCGCCGGCGAGGAGGACGGTCCGCGGGTCGGTGCTCGCCTGTCCTCCCCTTGGGATGTGGGGGTCAGGGGCAGCGGGCCGCTACGTAGCCGTCGTTGCCGGTGTGGACGTACGCGTCCGAGACGTACTCGCCGTTGTCGATGGTGTCCCAGATGTTCGACGTGCCGTACGGACCCGTCACCGTCTCGCCCGGCCTATGGCAGTAGACCGGAACCTTGGCGCCCTCGGAGAGGACACCGACGATGGTGTAGTTGGTGCCCGGACCGCTACGGACATTCAGGCGATAGCCCGGGGCCGTGTCGTAGTAGACGGACCGCGGCCTCGGCGTGTGCGGCGCCGACCATGAGGAAGGCGCCGGCGAGCATGACGGATCTGCGCTTCAGGGATGACATGGGGGTTCCTTGGGCGGTGAAAGGGGGAGTCAGGCGCAGCGGGAGGCGACGTAGCCGTCGCTGCCGGTGTGGATGTAGGTGTCCGAGACGTACTGGCCGTCGTCGATGTTGTCCCAGATGTTCGACGTGCCATAGGGACCTGTGATCGTCTCCCCCGGTGTCTGGCACCAGATCGGGACCCTCGCGCCCTCGGCGAGCACACGGACGACACCGTAGGAGGTGCTCGGGCCGCTGCGGACGTTGAGGCGATAGCCCGGCGCAACCTCGTAATAGCGCAAGGTCGCGGCCTCGCTGGTGGCGGCGCCCACCGTGATGAAGGCGCCGCTGAGGCCGGCGAGCAGGACGGAGCGGCGTCTCAGGGACGTCATGGAGTTCCCCCGGGTTTCGGCGGCGATGTCAGAGGGAGCAGCGCGGGCGGATGTAGCCGTCGCTGCCGGTGTTCACATACGCGTCCGAGACGTACTCGCCGTCGTCGATGTTGTCCCAGATGTTCGACGTGCCGTACGGGCCGGCGATGTTCGTGCCCGGCGTCTGGCACCAGATCGGGACCTTGGCACCCTCGGCCAGGACACGGACGATGGTGTAGCCGGTGCCCGGACCGCTACGGACGTTCAGGCGATAGCCCGGGGCGACCGAGTAGTAGCGCAGAGCGGCGGACGTGGCCGCCGTGGTGGTGACGGACTGCGTCTCGTCCCCGCTCTCGACCTCTTCGACACGTTCAACAGACATGAAAGCACTCCCCCGTTGAGCCCCACAGTTGTCGTGGGACCCCGTTGATTCCCCTCGAACACGCCGCGAAACAGGCGTGCGCAACTCGCACACGAACGCTAGCAAGCCGCCTCTGTCTCGCACGAGTCATCGACTAGGCTCCGTGCGTCGCGCGCGCGGACGAACAGCACGGGGGTGGTCCCATGGCGCCACATCAGGACACCGGATCGGACGCGGAAGCGGAACTTCCCGAGTACACCGGTCACTACCGTCTGGAGTCGCGTCTCGGGTCCGGCGGCATGGGCGTCGTCCACCGTGCCCGCAGCGCCTCGGGGATGACGCTCGCGGTGAAGATCGTGCACGCCGCATTCTCCAAGGACCCTGAGTTCAGGGGGCGTTTTCGGCAGGAGGTCGCGGCGGCGCGACGGGTCAGCGGTGCGTTCACCGCGCCGGTCGTCGATGCCGATCCGGAGGCCGAACGGCCCTGGATGGCCACTCTGTTCATTCCCGGGCCGACGCTCTCGGACGAGGTGAAGCGGAACGGGCCCATGCCCCCGGCTCAGTTGCGTCGGCTCATGGCCGGACTGGCCGAGGCACTGCGCGACATTCACAGGGTCGGTGTCGTCCATCGGGACCTCAAGCCGAGCAATGTGCTGCTCGCCGAGGACGGGCCGAAGGTCATCGACTTCGGTATCTCCCGGCCAAAAGACAGCGAACTGCGCACCGAGACCGGAAAGTTGATCGGCACGCCGCCCTTCATGGCGCCGGAGCAGTTCCGGCGGCCGCGAGAGGTGGGGCCGGCCGCTGACATCTTCGCGCTGGGCTCCGTGATGGTGCACGCGGCCACGGGGCGTGGGCCGTTCGACTCCGACAGCCCGTACGTCGTCGCGTACCAGGTCGTCCACGACGAGCCCGATCTGACCGGCGTACCGGAGAACCTCGCGCCGCTCATCGCACGGTGTCTCGCCAAGGAACCCGAAGACCGGCCCACACCCGATGAGTTGATGCGGGAGTTGCGGTCGGTCGCGGCCTCGTACGACACGCAGGCGTTCATACCGGCGCAGCGGACAGCTGACGTCTCCGAGCCGGAACCCCGCGGCAAAGAGCCCGAGCGGCGGCCCAAGAGGCGGTCCGGCAAGGTGGCGGCGTTCGGCGCCGGGGGGATCGGCCTCGCCGTGGTCGTCACACTGGCCTGCGTGCACCTGCTCGACGACAAACGTGCGACGCCGAGGAGCAGTCCGGCGCAGACCAAGTCGGCCGAGTTCGAGGACTGGGCCGTGGCGGCTCCCACGAAGGGCACCCCCAAGTGTTCGTACGGCGAAGGGAAGTTGCTCTGCGCACAGGGCGAACTGGTCTTCGCTCTCGACCCTGCCGACGGACGCCTTCTCTGGCGGCGCTCCACGTCCACGCCGCAGAGCGGCCCGCCGCTCGTGTCGGGCGGCCTCGTACAGCCCACGCCGGAACGCAGCGGACGCCTGGATGCGCTCGACCCCACGTCAGGCGCGGCACGTTGGCAGCGGAAGGCTTCGTACAGCGGGCTGGTGTGCGCCGGAGGCATGGTTCTCCTCACCGGTGCCGACGGAACGGTCACCGGTCTGGACGGCGCTTCGGGCGACACGAAGTGGAGCGGCCGGATACCGGGGCACAAGACCCCGTACTTCGTCTCGTTCGCGGGAGACCGGTTGGCCTACGCGACGAGCACGTCCGACGTCCGATCGAGCACCCGGGTGTCCGCAGTCGACCCCGACACGGGTGCCGTCCGGTGGGACGCGCACCTGGACGGGACACTGAAACTCCTTGGCACCGCTGGGGGATCGGTCTATTTGCTCGCCGTCGACGCGGTCTACGGCGACGCCGAAGCCGTGATCCGCTACACGCCGGACAACGGGGCCTCGGAGCGGGTGGCGTTGCCCGCCCCGCTCCAGCAGGCCCATGGCACGGTGAACGGTGACAGGGTCTACCTCATGGGCGCCGGCGGGTCGTTGGTGGCCATCGACATGAACACGCGCAAGCAGCGCTGGAGTCTGGAGACAGGCGTGGCCCGGGGATCGGCGCCGCTCGCCGAAGGGAACCACGTGTACGTCACCGCCCCTGACGGCCGCCTGCTCGCCGTGGACTCCCGTGACGGCAAACTGCTCGGGCAGACGCCGGCTCGACTGGGCTCGGGTTCGGCCCAGGTCGCGGGAGCGCTGCCCGACCCGATCATCGCCAACACCCACATCTACGCCTCCGCCCCCGACGGCACCGTCTTCTCCGTGAACGCCCGCACCCCCTCGGCCTGGTGACACGAAAAGGGCCGCCTCCGAAGAGGCGGCCCCCGTGGCAGAACCCTGAGGATCAGCCCAGCTTCGAGACGTCCCGCACCGCGCCCTTGTCCGCGCTCGTGGCCATCGCCGCGTAGGCCCGCAGCGCCGCCGACACCTTGCGCTCGCGGTTCTTCGGGGCGTAGACCCCGCCCAGCGCCGCCTCGCGGCGGGCCAGTTCGGCGTCGTCGACGAGGAGTTCGATGGTGCGGTTCGGGATGTCGATGCGGATGCGGTCGCCGTCCTCGACGAGCGCGATCGTGCCGCCGGCCGCCGCCTCGGGGGACGCGTGGCCGATCGACAGACCGGAGGTGCCGCCGGAGAAGCGGCCGTCGGTGACCAGGGCGCAGAGTTTTCCGAGGCCGCGGCCCTTGAGGTACGAGGTCGGGTAGAGCATCTCCTGCATGCCGGGGCCGCCCTTGGGGCCCTCGTAGCGGATGACGACGACGTCGCCCTCCTTGACCTGCTGGGTCAGGATCTTCTGGACGGCCTCTTCCTGGGACTCGCAGACGACCGCCGGGCCCTCGAAGGTCCAGATGGACTCGTCGACGCCGGCCGTCTTCACGACACAGCCGTCGACCGCCAGGTTGCCCTTGAGGACGGCCAGGCCGCCGTCCTTGGAGTACGCGTGCTCGGCGCTGCGGATGCAGCCGCCCTCGGCGTCCTCGTCCAGCGTGTCCCAGCGCTCCGACTGGGAGAAGGCCTCGGCGGACCGGACGCAGCCCGGGGCCGCGTGCCACAGTTCCAGCGCCTCGGCGGAGGGGGAGCCGCCGCGGACGTCCCACGTCTTCAGCCAGTCCGCCAGGGAGGGGCTGTGGACCGAGTGGACGTCCTCCCGCAGCAGGCCCGCGCGGTGCAGTTCGCCCAGCAGGGCGGGGATGCCGCCGGCGCGGTGCACGTCCTCCATGTAGTACGTGCGGTTCTTCGCGACGTTCGGGGCCACCTTCGCCAGGCACGGCACCCGGCGGGAGACCTCGTTGATCTCCTCCAGGCCGAAGGGGACGCCCGCCTCCTGGGCCGCCGCCAGCAGGTGCAGGATCGTGTTGGTCGAGCCGCCCATGGCGATGTCGAGGGCCATGGCGTTCTCGAAGGCCGCGAAGGAGGCGACCGCGCGCGGCAGGACCGTCTCGTCGTCCTGCTCGTAGTAGCGGCGGGTGATGTCCATGACCGTGCGGGCCGCGTCCTCGTACAGCCGGCGCCGGGCCGTGTGGGTGGCCAGGGTCGAGCCGTTGCCCGGGAGCGAGAGGCCGATGGCCTCGGTCAGGCAGTTCATCGAGTTGGCCGTGAACATGCCGGAACAGGAGCCGCAGGTCGGACAGGCGTTCTCCTCGATGCGGAGCATGTCCTCATCGGAGATCTTGTCGTTCACGGCGTCGGACATCGCGTCGACCAGGTCGAGCGTACGGACCGAGCCGTCGACCAGCGTGGCGCGGCCGGACTCCATCGGGCCGCCGGAGACGAAGACCGTGGGGATGTTCAGACGCAGGGCCGCGTTGAGCATGCCCGGCGTGATCTTGTCGCAGTTGGAGATGCAGATCAGGGCGTCGGCGCAGTGGGCCTCGACCATGTACTCCACCGAGTCCGCGATGAGGTCGCGGGAGGGCAGGGAGTACAGCATGCCGCCGTGGCCCATCGCGATGCCGTCGTCCACCGCGATGGTGTTGAACTCGCGCGGGATGCCGCCGGCCTCGACGATCGCCGCGCTGACGATCCGGCCGACCGGCTGGAGGTGGGTGTGACCCGGCACGAACTCGGTGAAGCTGTTGGCGACCGCGATGATCGGCTTGCGGCCGATGTCCGCACCGGGTACACCGGAGGCGCGCATAAGGGCGCGTGCGCCCGCCATGTTGCGGCCGTGGGTGACTGTGCGGGACCTCAGCTCGGGCATCGTCGCTCGCTCCTTCAGACAGGTAGGGCTGCTATCGAGCGTACGCCGGTCATCCAGGGGGCGGACACCGTGTCCGCGATACGGGACGGCCGTCTCACCTCACAAGGCGCTCACGGGTTCGTCAGATGCCCCTGCACCACCGGCGCCACCCGCACGATGATCTGCTCCACGTCCGCCGATGCGACCGGCTCGATCCTGATCACGTACCGCATCATCGCGACCCCCACCAGCTGCGCGGCGGCGAGCTCGGCGCGCAGTTCCGCGTCCGGGGTGTCGAGCTCGCCGGCGATCCGGCGCATCAGCTGCGTGGCGACGAGACGGCGGAAGACGGTCGCCGCGGCCTCGTTGTTCACCGCGGACCGGATGATCGCGAGCAGCGGCTTACGGGTCACCGGGTTCTCCCAGAGCCCGAAGATGAAGCGGGTCATGCGCTCGCCGACATCCTCGAGGGGACCTTCGAGGACCACGTCCCGCACCTTCAGGGCCGGCGAGAAGGCGACTTCGACGGCCGCCTCGAAGACCTGTTCCTTGGTGCCGAAGTAGTGGTGGACCAGGGCCGAGTCGACCCCCGCCGCCTTGGCGATGCCGCGCACCGAGGTCTTCTCGTAGCCCCGCTCGGAGAACTCCTCGCGGGCCGCGGTCAGGATGCGGTCGCGGGTGTCGGCCGATTCCGTACCGGGCGGGCGGCCCCGTTTCCGCGAGGTGATGCCGGTCATGGCCGCGGCACCTTCACCGCGGAGGCCAGATGCAGCCGCGTGAAGGCCAGGGCCTCCGCCAGATCGGCCTCACGTTCGGCGCTGGACATCGCCCGCCGGGTGTTGACCTCGATGACGACATGGCCGTCGAAGCCGGTCAGGGCGAGACGTTCCAGCAGCTCGACGCAGGGCTGGGTGCCGCGGCCGGGGACGAGGTGCTCGTCCTTGGCCGAGCCCCGGCCGTCGGCGAGGTGGACGTGGCCGAGGCGGTCTGCCATGCGGTCGACCAGTTGCATCGCGTCGGAACGGGACGTGGCCGAGTGACTGAGATCGATCGTGAAGTGACGGTAGTCCTCCTTCGTCACGTCCCAGTCGGGGGCGTACGCGAGCATCTCGCGGTCGCGGTAGCGCCAGGGGTACATGTTCTCGACGGCGAAGCGGACGTCCGTCTCGTTCGCCATGCGCCAGATACCGCTCACGAAGTCGCGGGCGTACTGACGCTGCCAGCGGAACGGCGGGTGGACGACGACCGTGGACGCCCCGAGCTTCTCGGCGGCCGCCTGGGCGCGCTGGAGCTTGACCCAGGGGTCGGTGGACCACACGCGCTGGGTGATGAGCAGGCACGGGGCGTGTACGGCGAGGATCGGGATCTGGTGGTAGTCGGAGAGGCGGCGCAGGGCTTCGATGTCCTGGCTCACCGGGTCGGTCCACACCATGACCTCGACACCGTCGTATCCGAGGCGCGCGGCGATCTCGAAGGCCGTCGCCGTGGACTCCGGGTACACGGAGGCCGTGGAGAGCGCGACCTTCGCATCCGGGATCCGTACGACTGGTTCTGCCACGGGGGTCAGCCTAAGGGTTGCGACGGGTGGGGTGCGGGGCGCCTGTTCGCCGTTGTGGCGATCGCCATAGGCGGGTCGGGGGTACGGGTTCCCCGCGGCCCTCAGGTGCCCACAGCGGATCCCATGTGATCAAGTCGCCGCAGAATGACGCCTTCCCGCAAAGCCCACGGACAGACCTCCAGGTTCTCCACGCCGAACAGGTCCATCGCGCCCTCGGCCACCATCGCGCCCGCGAGCAGCTGCCCCGCACGGCCTTCCGAGACCCCGGGCAGCTCGGCGCGCTGCGCCACCGTCATCCCCGCCAGCTGTGGCACCCACGCCTCCAGGGACTCCCGCTTCAGCTCGCGCTGGACGTACAGGCCGTCGGTGGAGCGGGCGGCGCCGGCGAGGCGGGCCAGCTGCTTGAAGGTCTTGGACGTGGCGACGACGTGGTCGGGGGCGCCGAAGCGGGCGAACTCGCCGACGGTGCGGGCGATCTGGGCGCGGACATGGCGTCGTAGCGCCCTTATGGCCTCGGGGTCCGGAGGGTCGCCGGGCAGCCAGCCCGCCGTCAGACGGCCCGCGCCCAGCGGCAGCGAGACCGCCGCGTCGGGCTCCTCGTCGATGCCGTACGCGATCTCCAGGGAGCCGCCGCCGATGTCGAGGACCAGCAGCTTTCCGGCGGACCAGCCGAACCAGCGGCGGACGGCGAGGAAGGTGAGGCGGGCCTCCTCGGCGCCGGTGAGGACCTGGAGCTCGACGCCGGTCTCGGCGTGCACGCGCGCGAGGACGTCGTCGGCGTTGCTGGCCTCGCGCACCGCGGACGTGGCGAACGGGAGCAGGTCCTCGACGCCCTTGTCCTCGGCGGCCTGAAGGGCTTCCTTGACGACACCGATGAGCTTGTCGACACCCTCGGGGCCGATCGCGCCGCCCTCGTCGAGGAGTTGGGCAAGGCGCAGTTCCACCTTGTGCGAGTGCGCGGGCAGCGGGCGCGCGCCGGGGTGGGCATCCACCACCAGCAGATGCACCGTGTTCGATCCCACGTCGAGGACACCGAGTCTCATGTACGGAACGCTACTGCCACCTGCGCGGTCGGCCGTATCCGGAGTCTTGCCAAGCGTCTTACCCTGGACGCGTGCCAAAGACGAAAAAGGCGAAGACCGACAAATCTTCCAGCGGTTCTTCGCAGGCGAAGTCGCCGGTGAAGTCACCGAAGAAGTCGAAGCAGGCCCCGGCAGCCGACGAGAAGGGGCTCGATTTCGCGCGCGCATGGGTGGAGTTCCCTGATCCGGCGGACGACGAACAGATCTTCCGGTGCGATCTGACATGGCTGACCTCTCGCTGGAACTGCATCTTCGGCAGCGGTTGCCAGGGCATCCAGCCGGGCCGCGCGGCCGACGGGTGCTGCACTCTGGGTGCCCACTTCTCCGACGAGGACGACGAGAAGCGGGTCGCCGGGCATGTGGCCAGGCTCACTCCGGAGATCTGGCAGTTCCACGACGAGGGCACGGAGGGCGGCTGGATCTCGGAGGACGAGGACGGCGACCGCCAGACCCGCCCCTACAAGGGCTCGTGCATCTTCCAGAACCGGCCCGGCTTCGCCGGCGGCGCGGGCTGCTCGCTGCACATCCTGGCGCTCAAGGAGGGCCGGGAGCCGCTGGAGACCAAGCCGGACGTCTGCTGGCAGCTGCCGGTGCGACGGACCTACGAGTGGATCGACCGGCCCGACGACACCCGGGTGCTCCAGGTGTCGATCGGTGAGTACGACCGCCGCGGCTGGGGTCCGGGCGGCCACGATCTGCACTGGTGGTGCACATCGGCGACCTCGGCGCACGGCGCGGGCGACCCGGTGTACGTCTCCTACCGGCCGGAGCTGACCGAGCTGATGGGCAAGGCGGGCTACGACCGGCTGGTCGAGCTCTGCGAGGAGCGGCTGGCCTCCCAGCTGCCGCTGCTGGCGCCGCATCCGGCCGACCCCGTGGGCTGACCACGTCCGGCCGGCTCCGTGAAGCGGCCGCATGTGGCCGACGCTGAGGGCTGACCGCACCCGGCGGGCGCTGTGGACCGGCCGCGTCCGGCCGGTCCTGTGGGCCGAATCCCTCCGGCCCGCCCCGTGACCGTGCGCCGGATCCACGGCTACGACGTGGACGGGCTCGGGTCGCCGCTGTCACTGGGCGGGGGCGCCGAGCTCGCCGGGTCGGACGGGGTGGGATCCGTCGGCGTCGGGTCCGGCTGGGACGTCGAGGGCGGCGGATCGCTGGGGGCCGGGTCCGTGGGGGCCGAGGTCGTGGGGGTCGGGTCCGGGTCCTGGGTGGACGGGGGCGGGTCGACGGGGGTGCCGGGGTCGGTCGGGGTGGGCGCGGTGCCGTAGCCCTCGATGGAGACGACGGCGCCGGCGGGTGAGACGGCCACGCGCGCGCTCCAGTAGCCGGACGGCTCGCGCAGATGGTCGACGTACACCTTGATCGTCAACGACTCGCCGGGTTCGAGGGTTCCCGAGGACTGGCTGAGATAGAGCCAGGCGGCGCCGGTGCTCGCGGACCAGCGGACCGGGGCGTCGCCGGTGGCGGTGAGGGTGATCAGTGTGGTGTCGCCGCTGTTGCCGGCGGCGACCTCCAGCTGTCCGGCGCCCTTCTTGCCGGCGCCCGTGACACTGATGACCTTCACCGATACGTCGGGCTTGTCGCCCTTGGTGAAGCGGTCTGCGGGCCGGGTGCTGGCGTTTCCGGCGTTCTCGTAGCCGCCCGTGGCCTCGCCGTCCAGGCTGTCGGGGCCGTGCGCCTCGCTGGCGCTGGCCGAGCGCCCCTCGGCGCCCTCGGCGGTGGGGGTGCCCCGGTAGGCGGCCCACAGGGCGAGCACGGGGGCTGCCACGACGGTGGCGACGACGGTCGTCGTGACGGCACGCGCGCGGAGGCGGTCGCGGCGGGCCGCGCGGTCCTTGGGGTCCATCGGGAAGCCGCGCCGGTCGAAGCGCGGCGCGGACGCACGGGAGAAGTGCGCCATGGCGACGTGCAGCGTCGCGCGCGGGGCCTGCAGGACGGGCAGTTCGGAGGGGGTGATCATCGCTCCGGGCCAGCGGCCGGCGACCGCGCGCTCGGCGGTACGGCGGCAGCGTGGGCAGTCGTCGACATGCCGTACGAGCTCGCGGCGCAGGGCCGTGCCGATCACCAGCTGATGGTCGCCGGTGAGACGGGCGACGCTCGGGCAGGTGCCGGTCTCCACGACGGCGAGGGCCGCGCGCGTGCGCTCGACCTCACAGGCGGCGGAGGCGAGCAGTTCACGGGCGGCGGCCAGGTCCATGCCGAGGACGGCGGCGACCTCGTGGGCGGCGAGGTGGTGGCGTACGGCGAGTTCGAGCGCCTCGCGCTGCTCCGGGGTGGTGCCGGCGGCCTCCGGCCAGGCCAGCAGGGCGAGTTCGCGCCGGCGCTCCTCCTGGGCCTCCTCGGAGACGGGCGGGGCAGCCTGCTTCTCGGCATGGTGCCGGCCCGCCGCGTGGGTGGCCTGACGTTTCTGCTTGGCCTCGGCGAGCTTGCGCAGACACGCCCAGCGGGCCAGCGCGTACAGCCAGGCCCGGCGGTCCCCGGCCGCCTCCGGACCCCGGCGGCGCTCGGCGAGCGCGAGGACGTCGCCGAGCGCGGCGGTGGCCGCGTCGTGGTCGCACAGCACGGACAGGCAGTAGGTGAACAGGCCGTCCAGATACGGTTCGTAGCGCGCCGGCGTTCGCTGCGCCAGCGTGCGCGCCGCACCGCGGTCACGCGCCTCCCGTTGCGCCCGGTGCGCGCCGGTGGTGCGGGTCGAGGTCTCCGGACTGCTGCTCATCACCCGTGGACCGTAGGGTGCGGGCGATGGCCCCTTCTTCCCCCTTGAGCACTTTTACTCCGTACGGGTGAAACGATCCCTCATAAGGGGACAGGAACCCTTGATTCCGTGGCCTGTTCTTGACGTCGGTGGCCGGATGACACCGGGCGCTCACCGCCTCCGACGGGCTTTGTCAGTGTCGGCCGTTACGGTTCGTGCATGGCTGCCCGTACGAAGACCGCCAAGGACCGACCCGCCTACCGCTGCACGGAATGTGGGTGGCAGACGGCGAAGTGGCTCGGCCGCTGCCCCGAATGCCAGGCGTGGGGCACCGTCGAGGAGTACGGCGCGCCCGCGGTGCGTACGACGGCCCCGGGCCGTGTCACCACCTCCGCCGTGCCCATCGGCCAGGTCGACGGCCGCACGGCCACCGCCCGCTCCACCGGCGTACCCGAACTGGACCGGGTGCTCGGCGGCGGACTCGTACCCGGCGCGGTCGTCCTGCTCGCGGGCGAGCCCGGCGTGGGAAAGTCGACCCTCCTCCTCGACGTGGCGGCCAAGTCGGCCAGCGACGAGCACCGCACCCTGTACGTCACGGGTGAGGAGTCGGCCAGCCAGGTCCGGCTGCGCGCCGACCGCATCAAGGCCATCGACGACCATCTGTACCTCGCCGCGGAGACCGACCTGGCCGCGGTCCTGGGCCACTTGGACGCGGTGAAGCCGTCCCTGCTGATCCTCGACTCCGTGCAGACGATCGCGTCCCCCGAGATCGACGGCGCCCCCGGCGGCATGGCCCAGGTGCGGGAGGTGGCGGGCGCGCTCATCCGCGCCTCCAAGGACCGCGGCATGTCCACCCTCCTCGTCGGCCATGTCACCAAGGACGGCGCCATCGCGGGCCCGCGTCTGCTGGAGCACCTCGTGGACGTGGTGCTCTCCTTCGAGGGCGACCGGCACGCACGCCTGCGTCTGGTCCGCGGCGTCAAGAACCGGTACGGCGCGACGGACGAGGTCGGCTGCTTCGAACTGCACGACGAGGGCATTACCGGCCTTACCGACCCGAGCGGACTTTTCCTGACCCGTCGTGACGAACCGGTCCCCGGTACCTGTCTGACGGTCACCCTGGAGGGCCGCCGCCCGCTGGTCGCCGAGGTCCAGGCCCTCACCGTCGACTCACAGATCCCCTCACCTCGCCGTACGACCTCGGGTCTGGAGACCTCCCGTGTCTCGATGATGCTCGCCGTCCTGGAGCAGCGAGGCAGGATCAGTGCGCTCGGCAAGAGAGACATCTACTCCGCGACGGTCGGCGGAGTGAAGCTGTCCGAGCCGGCCGCGGACCTCGCCATCGCCCTCGCGCTGGCGTCGGCGGCGAGCGACACCCCGCTGCCCAAGAACCTCGTCGCGATCGGCGAAGTAGGCCTTGCGGGCGAGGTCAGACGGGTCACGGGGGTCCAGCGCCGGCTCGCCGAGGCACACCGTCTGGGCTTCACCCACGCGCTCGTACCGGGCGACCCGGGCAAGATCCCTGCCGGCATGAAGGTCCTGGAAGTCGCCGACATAGGAGAGGCCCTGAGGGTCCTTCCGCGGTCGCGTCGGCGAGACGCCCCACGGGACGAGGAGAAGCGCCGGTAGACTTTGCCCTGGTCTCGCCCGTCCGTACGAACCGAAGGTGCGAAACGGGAGCGGGCCAGAACCTGCGACCGGAGGAGTGCAGTGGCAGCCAACGACCGGGCAGCAGCTCCCGGAAAGTCCGGTGGGAGCTCCGGTGCCGAGGGCCTGATGCGCGCCTCACTGAGCGCCGTGGCACCCGGCACGGCCCTGCGCGACGGCCTCGAGCGGATTCTCCGCGGCAACACGGGCGGACTCATCGTGCTCGGTTTCGACAAGACCGTCGAGCCGATGTGCACGGGCGGTTTCGTGCTGGATGTCGAGTTCACGGCCACGCGTCTGCGTGAGCTGTGCAAACTCGACGGCGGCATCGTGCTCTCCACGGACGGATCGAAGATCCTGCGGGCGGGTGTGCAACTGGTGCCCGACCCGACGATCCACACGGAGGAGACGGGCACGCGCCACCGCACGGCGGACCGCGTCTCCAAGCAGGTCGACTTCCCGGTGGTGTCGGTCTCCCAGTCCATGCGTCTGATCGCCCTCTACGTCGACGGGCAGCGCCGCGTCCTGGAGGACTCGGCGGCGATCCTGTCCCGCGCGAACCAGGCCCTGGCGACCCTGGAGCGCTACAAGCTCCGCCTGGACGAGGTCGCGGGAACGTTGTCAGCGCTGGAGATCGAGGACCTCGTGACGGTCCGGGACGTGTCGGCGGTGGCGCAGCGACTGGAGATGGTCCGCCGCATCGCGACGGAGATCGCCGAGTACGTGCTCGAGCTCGGCACCGACGGACGTCTCCTCGCCCTCCAGCTCGACGAGTTGATCGCCGGCGTGGAGCCCGAGCGCGAGCTGGTGGTCCGGGACTACGTCCCCGAGCCCACGGCCAAGCGCTCCCGCACGGTCGACGAGGCCCTGTACGAGCTCAACGCTCTCACCCACGCCGAGCTCCTCGAACTGTCCACGGTGGCACGGGCGTTGGGCTACACCGGCTCTCCAGAGGCGCTGGACTCGGCGGTCTCGCCGCGAGGCTTCCGGCTGCTGGCGAAGGTGCCGCGACTGCCGGGCGCGATCATCGACCGGCTGGTGGAACACTTCGGCGGCCTGCAGAAGCTGCTGGCCGCGAGCGTGGACGACCTGCAGACGGTGGACGGGGTCGGCGAGGCGCGGGCGAGGAGCGTACGCGAAGGGCTGTCGCGGCTGGCGGAGAGCTCGATCCTGGAACGGTACGTGTAGCAACCCAAGGAGCGCGGGGCCGGATCGATGTGCGGCTCCGCCGCGCGGGCGCGACCGGCCACAAGTCGCCCGCAGCCGACCGACAACCTCTCGCGCCCCTACATCAGTCGCTCTCCAACACGAACGAGGTCTGCACCTTCGCGTACCCCGGCGCGGTCAACTCCACGAGATACGTCCCCGCACCCGCAGACCCCGCCGGCGGCGTCGCACACTGCGGAGCACTCGGCTTCCGGTCCCACTTCACGGTGTACGTGATGCTGCTCCCCGCGGGCACCCGGAACACCAGGCTCGCCGCGGTCTTCGGGCAGTCCGCGGAGGACCAGTACTCGTCGTCCTCGGCAGCCTCGGTAATCGTCAACACCGCGCTCTTCGGCCCGAGATCGACCTTGCAGTCACCGCCGGAGGAGTTCGCCGCGGTCAGCAGCAGCGCCGGCGTCTCGCCCGGCCCGTACCCGTTGCGGAAGCTGCTCACGGTCAACTTCACGGACCCGGCCGCACAGTTGGGCAACCCGGACCCCGCCGGAAGGGTGTCGTCCTGCCCGACCCCGCTGCCCGCGCCGCCGCCACCGGCCGCACCTTCGGACCCGCCGGAGCCGGACCCCGTACCGGAAGTCGGGGAACCCTCACCGGAACCGTCGTCCGACCCCGGCCCCGACCCCGTTCCCCCGGAGCCCCCGCCCGGCGTCGACTCGTCGCGCCCGCCCGGCGCTTGACTGATCGCCGGCCCGGAGCCGCTCGGCCCCGGCGTGATGGTCGAAGGCGAGGGATTCTTGTCGTTGGATCCGTCGGCACCGTTGTTGCCTCCACCGCCGCCCGAGGAGACGACCCAGGCGATCAGCAACGCCAACAGGGCCAGCACGGACAGCAGTACGGCCCTCCGTCGCCAGTAGATGGTGGAGGGAAGCGGCCCGACCGGATTGCGCAGAGATCCCACGGCGCAAACTGTACGAGAGATCGGCGCCTTCGCCGCCCCTACCCGCCGCCGGGGACCACAACTTTTCCGGATCATCATTCCGGAGACGGCGTCTCACGCGGCCGCCCTCACCGGCCCGGGGGCGCCATGATCGCGGGGCGTGACCGTTTCCGTCTGCCGCCTACCCTCCGTGACATCACCGCTCTCCCCGTATGACACTCCTACGTGGGTACGGCACACCGCCGAGACTCGCCACTTCCGCTCGTCAGGCGCCGCCTCTCTCCAGCACTGCCCCCACGCGCCCCTCCCCGCCGTACCCCTGAGGGGTGGCGCATCCCACGCGCCCCCTCCCCCGCATGGCAGGATCGGAAGGCCATGACTGCGCCCACGAAGCCCCCGCACAGCAGCCCCTCCGACACCCTCTCCGAGTCTCCCGGCGGAGAGCACCTGCACACCCCCGTCATCGACTGGTTCGACGAGCACGCCCGCGATCTGCCGTGGCGGCGCCCGGAGGCCGGACCGTGGGGGGTGATGGTCAGCGAGTTCATGTTGCAGCAGACGCCGGTCAGCCGCGTCCTGCCGGTGTACGAGCAGTGGCTGGCCCGCTGGCCGCGCCCCGCCGACCTCGCCGGGGAGGCCCCCGGTGAGGCCGTGCGCGCGTGGGGCCGGCTCGGCTATCCGCGTCGCGCCCTGCGCCTGCACGGGGCGGCCGTCGCGATAACCGAACGGCACGGCGGCGACGTACCCACCGACCACTCCCAGCTGCTCGCGCTGCCCGGCATCGGGGAGTACACGGCCGCGGCGGTCGCCTCCTTCGCGTACGGACAGCGTCACGCGGTCCTCGACACCAATGTCCGCCGTGTCTTCGCGCGGGCCGTCACCGGCGTGCAGTACCCGCCGAACGCCACCACCGCCGCCGAACGCAAGCTGGCCCGCGCCCTGTTGCCGACGGAGGAGCGGACGGCCGCCCGCTGGGCCGCCGCCTCCATGGAGCTCGGCGCGCTGGTGTGCACCGCCAGGAACGAGTCCTGCCACCACTGTCCGATCGCCGCCCAGTGCGCCTGGCGGCTCGCGGGCAAGCCGGAGCACGACGGTCCGCCGCGGCGCGGACAGACGTACGCCGGTACCGACCGCCAGGTCCGCGGCAAGCTCCTCGCCGTCCTGCGCGAGGCCCACGCGCCCGTGCCGCAGACCGCGCTCGACCGGGTGTGGCACGAGCCGGTGCAGCGCGCGCGAGCGCTCGACGGACTCGTCGCGGACGGGCTTGTCGAGCCCCTGTCCGGTGGTTTGTATCGGCTGCCGTTGACGTAACAGCGCCGCCCCACACCGCCAAATCACCCTGAACCGGCGCTATTCGGTGCGCCGGTTTACCCCTTTCCTACTTCCGTTACACAACCGACGGACAGCCGAGCGCTGGCCGCGCGCTGTCCCGCACAGCCCCGTGACAACCGCTCCGTAGCTTCATTGGCGTACCGCAGGAGAGCGGCACACAGGCAATGGAGAACCGGCAGCGGGCGGGTCGGAAACGGGGATGGAGGCGGTCGATCATGGCGCAGGGCGAGGTGCTCGAGTTCGAGGAGTACGTCCGCACCCGGCAGGACGCGTTGCTGCGCAGCGCCCGTCGCCTGGTCCCGGACCCGGTCGATGCCCAGGACCTCCTGCAGACGGCGCTGGCACGGACGTACCACCGCTGGGACGGCATCGCGGACAAGCGGCTCGCGGACGCCTACCTGCGCCGGGTCATGATCAACACCCGCACCGAGTGGTGGCGGGCCCGCAAGCTGGAGGAGGTGCCGACCGAGCAGCTCCCGGATGCCTCGGTCGACGACGCCACCGAGCAGCACGCGGACCGCGCCCTGCTGATGGACATCATGAAAGTGCTCGCCCCGAAGCAGCGCAGCGTGGTCGTGCTGCGACACTGGGAGCAGATGTCCACGGAGGAGACGGCCGCCGCCCTCGGCATGTCGGCCGGAACGGTCAAGAGCACGCTGCACCGGGCCCTCGCCAGGCTCCGCGAGGAGCTGGAGAGCCGCGATCTGGACGCACGCGCGCTGGAGCGTGAGGAGCGGGAGCGTTGCACGGCGGCCTGACCGACGCGGACCCCTCACCGGGCCGGGGCACTTTGCAGGCGGCGTTCACGGCGGTGGCCGTGCTCGCCGCCCTCGCCCTTTTCGTCTCCGCCTGCGCCACCGGCGGCACCGGCACCCGTGACGAGGGGCCGGCTTTCGTCGAGTCCTCGTCGAGCACCGACATGGCGGCGGGGGGCGCCGCCTCGGCCTCGCCTTCCAGCGCCCCTGCCTCCGCGCCCTCTGCCTACACGTCCGACTCCGGCTCCGACTCGCTGAGTCATACGGCAGCGGTCAAGTTGGTCAAGAGCGACCCGCTGGTCTCGGCGGAGGTCAAGGACGACCTCAAGCCGTGCGTCGCGGACGAGTACCCGCTCGACGTGGCCTACGGCGATCTGACCGGAGGTTCGTCGGACGATGTCGTGGTCAACGTGCTGACCTGCGGCGACGGCGTCGGTGTCGGCTCGTACGTGTATCACGAGGAGGGCGGCGCGTACGAGAATGTGTTCAGCGCCGAGGAGTCCCCGGTCTACGCGGAGATAGACAGCGGCGGCAACCTGGTGGTGAGCAGGCAGTTGTACGAGAAGGGCGACCCGGTGTCGAGCCCGTCCGGCGAGGACGTGATCACCTACCGGTGGTCGTCGTCGGGCCACTTCGTCAAAGTGCGGTACGCGCACAATGAGCTCGGCGACCTCGGACCCACCCCGTCTCCCTCGGAGTGAACCGATCGGGGCCTACGATCCGATCACCTGTCAACGGCACCACGACTCCCCCAAAGACAGCGACACACCCAGACAGCGACACGAGGACAGAGAGCAGCGGGATGGCAGACCAGACCCACGTTCTGTTCGTCGAGGACGACGACGTCATCCGCGAGGCCACCCAACTCGCCCTGGAGCGGGACGGCTTCGCGGTCACCGCCATGCCCGACGGACTGTCGGGCCTGGAGGCGTTCCGCGCCGACCGCCCCGACATCGCCCTGCTGGACGTCATGGTCCCGGGCCTGGACGGCGTCAGCCTGTGCCGGCGCATCCGGGACGAGTCGACCGTGCCGGTGATCATGCTGTCGGCGCGCGCGGACTCCATCGACGTGGTGCTGGGCCTGGAGGCGGGCGCCGACGACTACGTCACCAAGCCGTTCGACGGTGCCGTGCTGGTCGCCCGTATCCGCGCGGTGCTGCGCCGCTTCGGGCACGCGGGCGGCGGTGACCGCTCCGAGGAGAGCGGCGCGGCTGCCGACGGCGGGGTGCTGTCCTTCGGCGAGCTGGAGATCGACACCGAGGGAATGGAGGTGCGCCGGGCCGGGGAGCCGGTGGCACTCACCCCGACCGAGATGCGACTGCTCCTGGAGTTCTCCTCCGTACCGGGCACGGTCCTGTCGCGGGACAAGCTCCTGGAGCGGGTGTGGGACTACGGCTGGGGCGGTGACACCCGCGTCGTCGACGTCCATGTGCAGCGACTGCGTACGAAGATCGGCCAGGACCGGATCGAGACGGTCCGCGGTTTCGGCTACAAGTTGAAGGCCTGAGCGGGGCGGACATGCGGGGGAATCTTCGGCGCCTGGTCCCGGCGCGGCTGGAGCGTACGGGCATCCGTACGGGACTGAGGTGGAAGCTCAGCGCGGCCATCGCGCTGGTCGGCGCGCTGGTCGCGATAGCGCTGAGCCTGGTCGTGCACAACGCCGCCCGGGTCTCGATGCTGGACAACGCCCGCGACCTCGCCGACGAACGCATCCAGATCGCCCAGAACAACTACGAGAAGACCGGTCTGGCGAACTTCCCGCACGTCGAGAAGAACGACTCGTCGCTGCCGATGCCGCTGCGGCACAAGGTCGAGCAGGGACGCCGGGCGACCTATGTGACGGACGGGCCGGGCGGAGCGCCGGACATCTGGGCGGCCGTACCGGCCAAGGACGGCAATGTGCTGTCCCTGCACACCGGGTTCACCGACCGCAGCACCGACATCCTCAAGGACCTGGACCAGGCCCTGGTGATCGGCTCCATCGCGGTCGTCCTCGGCGGCAGCGCGCTCGGTGTGCTCATCGGGGGCCGGCTGTCGAGCCGGCTGCGCAAGGCCGCGGCCGCCGCCAACGAGGTCGCGAGCGGTGAGACGAACGTGCGGGTGCGGGACGCGATCGGCGGGGTCGTACGGGACGAGACGGACGACCTCGCGAGCGCCGTGGACGCCATGCGGGAGGCGTTGGAGCAGCGCCTGGAGGCGGAGCGGCGGGTCACCGCGGACATCGCGCACGAGCTGCGGACCCCGGTGACCGGCCTGCTCACGGCGGCCGAGCTCCTCCCCCCTGGCCGACCGACCGAGCTGGTCCTGGACCGGGCGAAGGCCATGCGCACCCTCGTCGAGGACGTCCTGGAGGTGGCCCGGCTGGACAGCGCGTCCGAGCGGGCGGAGCTTCAGGACATCCTGCTGGGCGAGTTCGTCGCCCGGCGGGTGATGGCGAAGGACCCGGAGATCGACGTCCGGGTGGTGCACGAGTCGATGGTCACGACGGACCCGCGGCGCCTGGAGCGGGTGCTGTTCAACCTGCTCGCCAACGCCGCCCGGCACGGCAGACCGCCCATCCAGGTCACCGTCGAGGGCCGGGTCATCCGGGTCCGCGACCACGGCCCCGGGTTCCCCGAGGACCTCCTCGCCGACGGACCGAGCCGCTTCCGCACCGGCAGCACCGACCGCGCGGGCCACGGCCACGGCCTCGGCCTGACCATCGCCGCCGGCCAGGCCCGAGTCCTCGGCGCCCGCCTCACCTTCCGCAACATCCGCCCCCCAGGCGCCCCCGAGGGAGTCCCGGCAGAGGGCGCGGTAGCCGTCCTGTGGCTACCGGAACACGCACCGACGAACACGGGAAGCTACCCGATGATGCCGTAGGGCCGGACCGCGGCCCGCCCGACGTTCGAGGCCACCGCCCCGCGACATGCCGCGCCCCCTCAGCACCGGCCCGTGTCTCTCAGCCCGTCCGGCGTCCGAGAACAAGGGCCTGCCATCCCGATCCCCCACCCACCCGCGCCGCTGAAGGCAAGCCCGCATCCTCCAGCCCGTCCGGCGTCCGAGAACAAGGGCCTGCCATCCCGATCCCCCACCCACCCGCGCCTCCGAGGGCAAGCCCGCACCCTCCCTCCCCTCCCGCCTTTGAGGTCGAGGCCCCTCAAGGGCCGACGGGG
>NZ_JBSFUY010000060.1:0-27814 GCF_053592055.1 Streptomyces sp. NPDC002817 | reverse complement strand
CACTCGACGCCCTCGAAGCACGCGCCCGTCTCCTGGATCGAGGACAGGTCCGGTACGCCGGGCACGCGCATCGCCTGGAGCCTTCCGCCCGCGCGGAGCGAACCCAGGCCGCCCAGCGGCTTGTTCGGCAGGAAGCGGTAGAAGAGGCCGAACGGCTTGAGGAAGGCGTCCTCGGTCTCGTAGACGATGCCGCGCTTGGGGTCGACGGCGATCGCCTCGTGCGCGAAGCGGCCCATTGCGGTCAGCGGCACCGCGCCCGAACCGAGCGGGTTCACCGGATCGACCTCGAAGATGAAGCCGTGGTCCTTGGTGTAGCCACCGATGCCCACTTGGGCCTCGGTCTCCTCGCAGGTCAGCCAGGTGCCCCAAGGGGTGGGCCCGCCCGCGCAGTTGACGGCGGTGCCGGCGATGGCGACCCGCTCCGACAGCACGTTGTTGTGCCGGTCGAGCGTCAGGACCGTACAGCCGCCCTTGCCCGCCGGGTCGTAGGTGAGGCCCTCGACGGTCGGGACCGGCACTCTTCCGATGCTGGGATTCTCATGGTTGCGGACCAGGTGCACACGACCGTTCCTGCCTGCGAAGGCCGCCATACCGTCGTGATTCGAGGGAACTGCGCCTTCTCCGGAACGAAGCGGATCCCCCTCGCGCGAGAGGACCTTGTAGCGGAAACCTTCCGGCAGATCGAGCAGGCCGTTCGGGTCGGGAACGAGCGGGCCGTAGCCGGTGTGGCCGAGGTTCTGAGCGGCGGCGGTGCCCGTGAAGAGCTCGGAGAGGGCACCGGTGAAGGCGATGCCCACACTTAATGCCCCAGTGCGAGCGAGAACCTGACGACGAGTGGTGGCGCGGCGGTATTCCGTCATGAACGGACCTTCCTGTCAGGCGTACAGGAACAGCGATCTCGCTGTGTCTATCATTCGAAATTCGTCCCGGGAACCACGCGTGAAGCGCCTGACGCCACGGCCTGCTCTCCGGGGTGGCAAGTCTCGAACGCGATCGTCCCGCCGCCTTCTCAGACGGCGGGACGATCGCGTCATGTGTGCAGCAACGGTCGCCGACGGATCTCCGGACTACGGAACGGGAAGATCCCGTCGCCGGAGCCCTGCAAGACCTGCCACGACCAACGCCGCTGCCAGGAGGAGCAACCAGATCAGATCTGTCGCCGACGCGTCTCCGCCGGGCAACTTCGGGATGTGAGTGAACGGCGAGAGGTCCAGGAGCGACTGATTCAGTTTCAACGCGGCACCGAATTGGCCGAACAAAACGCACAGCGACAGGACCGTCCACGCCACAGCCGCAGTGAACCGGGGCAGCACCCCGAACACGGCCACGGCGACCGCGGCCAAGAGCCAGACCGCGGGCAGCTGGACCAGCGCGCCACCGAGGACACGGGGGACCTGTCCCCCGACGTCGCTCACATTCAGGCCGTGCACCAGCCCGGCAGCCAGGCCCGCGGCTGTCAGCCCAACGATCGGACCGACCAGGGCGAACAGCAGATGTCCGGAGGCCCACCGCAGTCGCCTGACCGCGGTGGCCAGCAAAGGCTCAGCCCGCTGCTCCGTCTCCTCCGTTCGCAGCCGCAGCGCAGCCTGAATGCCGTATGCCGCCGCGACCAGCCCGATGAGACCCATCATCGCGGCCAGGTAGGCATCGGTCAGGCCGGATGCACCGCCCATGCGCGAGAAGATCTCACTCAAATCCTTGTTGTCACCCAGCAGTTCGCCCGCGCCCTCTGCGACTCCTCCGAAGACCGCACCCATGGCCAGGAATCCGGCAGTCCACCCCAGGAGCGGACCTCGGTGGAGCCTCCAGGCGAGGCCGAGAGGACCGTTCAGCCCGGAGGAGGCTGTGGCCGGCCCCGGCCGCGGAGGCAGGACGCCCTCGCCGATGTCCCGTCGGCCCACCATCCGTGACGCGACCGTCGCGAGGACGACGATGGCCGCCAGGGGCAGCAGGAGCACCCACCAGCGTTCGTCGGCGAACGGCCGTACCCGTTGTGTCCAGCCGAGAGGCGAGAGCCACGTAAGCCACTCGACGCTGTTGCCCTGCCCTCCCACATCGCCCGCCAGACGGACCGCGAAAGCGGCACCGAGAACGCTCAGCGAAAGCCCACGAGCAGCGCCGGCGGTCTGGGTCAGTTGGGCCGCCAGGGCCGCCACACCCGCGAAGACGATTCCCGCGGAGGCGATCGAAAGACCGAGAGCCCAAGCACCTGCGCTGTCCTGGCCACGGCCGGTGACGCTGACGGCGATGACGACCGCGAGGAGCAAATTGGCCGCGAGCGTCACCATGAGGGCGGCCGCCAGCCCGGCCTTGCGCCCCACGGCAGTGGCCGCCAGCAGCTCGCGGCGCCCGCGCTCCTCCTCCGTTCGTGTGTGCCGCATGACGGTGAGAACGCTGATCAGAGCAATGATCACGGGAGCGAAGCCGAGTCGCTGGGCAACGATGCCACCGATATCGGCGCTGTGGATCGGGCCGAACAGAGCCAGGAACGCCGGGTTGGTCGCCGTGGTGGCCACGTATTCCTTCTGATCGGCCGCCGTCGGATAAAGCTCCTCGGACGCGACCACGAAGTTCCCCGCCGCCAGCCCGGGGATCACCACCCAGAAGGGCAGGATCCACCTGTCTCGGCGCAGAACCAGCCTGGAAAGGCCGCGGGTGCCGGTGAATCCGCTCATCGGGCCGCCTCCGCGGTCCGGTCGGTCCGGTAGTGCCGCATAAACAGTTCTTCCAGCGTCGGCGGCTGACTGACCAGACTGCGCAGCCCTGCGGCAGCCAGCTCCGCGACCACCGCTCCGAGCCGATCGGTGTCCACCTCGCAGCGCACCTGATGGCCGTCGACGGTGAGGTCGTGCACTCCCACCATGCCCCCCAACGAGGCGGGCGGGTAATCCACTTCGGCGTGCAACGACGTACGCGTCAGGTGACGGAGCTCAGCCAACGTTCCCGTCTCCACGGTCCGACCGTCGCGGATGATGGTGACGCGATCGCAGAGAGCCTCCACCTCCGCGAGGATGTGGCTGGAGAGCAGCACAGTGCGGCCGCTTCGCTTCTCCTCCGCGATGCTCGCCTGGAACGCCGATTCCATCAGCGGGTCCAGGCCCGAGGTGGGCTCGTCCAGGATCAGCAGCTCCACCTGAGACGCCAGGGCGGCGATCAGCACCACCTTCTGCCGGTTGCCCTTGGAATAGGCTCGGGCCTTCTTCTTGGGGTCCAGATCGAACCGGTCGATCAGATCGGCCTTGCGGGACTCGTCCAGCCCGCCACGCATCCGCCCGATCAGGTCGATCGTCTCGCCGCCGGACAGGTTGGGCCACAGCGTGACGTCGCCGGGGACATACGCAAGGCGCCGATGCAGTTCTTCGGCGTCGGCCCAAGGGTCGCCGCCCAAGAGGCGCAGGTCTCCGCCGTCGGCCTTGTACAGGCCGAGGAGCGCACGGATGGTAGTGGTCTTGCCGGCCCCGTTGGGGCCCAGGAAGCCGTGCACCTCACCGGTGTTGACGGTGAGGTCAAGGCCGTCGAGGGCACGGGCAGGGCCGAACGACTTGGTCAACCCGCGAACTGAGATCGCGGCCGCCGTCGGGGTAGTCATGGGGGGTCTCCTCGTCGAGGGGAACATGAGGGCAGCTCTGGGACACGGCCGGTGGCGTGCTGCTGTGTGGGCATCACGAGCACCGGCACCCTGCGGCGGATCCGAGTCGGTCCGTCGAGCCGCCGCCTCGGCCGTGGGAAGCCGAACACAAAGATCACTACGGACGGCCAACGACCACTGCACACATCGGCTGGGAACTCGCAGTACGGCAAGTCGGTTCTGTGCAAGGGGCTGACATTCAGCGGGGGGTCCACCAGCGGCGCCTAGCGCGGGAGTCCAGCGGCAACGTGCTCTGAGTGCTCGTCGGCTCCGGGCGACCGATGGCATGCGCCCCGGCGCATCGGCGCGGACGCTTCCTTCCGAGAAGTGCAGCCGGTGGGTATGTCCCGTCGGGTGGGCAGGCCGTCCGCGGTCTGCAGGCGCCTGTTGAGTGCCGGCCATGATGCCGGGATCGCCGGCCTCCCGCGACCGCATCGTCACCACCGTGAATCTGTCGAAGCAGACGCAACAACAGCGCTGCGCGCACATCGGCAGACGCGCGTGCTGGGACTCGCGACAGCCGGGGCTGCGGCTAAGAATCCTGTGACGGCAGCCATCAATCAGTCCTCCTGCCCCGCACGGCGTCCGGGAGCTGCGTCCCTCATGGCCTCCAGAACCGCACGTGCTTGCGTCGCGATCTCCGGGCCGATCAGATTGTCGGCGTAGATGTCGAGCAAGGCCAAACCGAGCCTGGGATAGCCTTCGGGGCTCAGCGGATTGGTGCCCAGCGCGCGCGTCAGGTGCTCGTGGAGGACGAGGATCCCCAGGTTCATGGCCGTCATGGCGGCCGAGTAGGCGTGCAGGTCGGACGTGTTCGGGACACTCATCCCCGGGCCACCCTCCTGCAAGAGGGTCTCGCTCATTCGCACGATGTCGTCGAACAGGGCGGACGCCGCCGGTGAGCCGTCCACCAGGGCTCGGGCCACGTATCGCTGGACCGGCGCGGCAGCGCGCAGGACCACCGGGAGGAAGTTGGGGTCGTCCATCCCGCCCTTGATCGCGTCCTGCTTGGTGTGGCGCAGCATGTCGAATGCATATCGGTCGCACTCCGCGCGCAGCTCCTCCTTGGAGCCGAAGTGATGCTGGACCAGCCCCGGCGAGACTCCGGCCGCCTCGGCGATGCCACGGATCGTCGCGCCGCCCATCCCCCGGCGAGCGAACTCGCCCAGTGCCGCATCCCTGATGCGGGCGCGAGCGGTGCGCTCGTCACCCTCGGGGCCCCGTTCAGACTCCACAACGCCTCCGACAATACACGCGTTCAATTAACAATACAGCTGTATACTATACGCGCGTATTGGATGCAACGGGCAGGTGTCAGACCGGCCACGCACGCAATGCGAAGCCGAGTTCGAAACCGTACGAAACAGCGCCGGGCAAGGAACGCGTCAGGGCCGGGGCGCCAGAAGGTGGCCGCTGGACCGCTCCACCACCGTGATCGACTCCATGGGGCAGGATTCGGCCGCGTCCAGCACACTCTGGTCCGCTGGCACGATCGCGCTCACCGCGCGCGACCGCCCTTCCGCCAGCTGAAACCGCCGGGCCGCCAAGTGAGTGCACACGCCGGAACCGACACACGTCTCGGTGTCGACCGAGATCTCCCAGACGGTGCCCTCGTCCTCTGCGCCGTTGGTCCGCGTCGCCGTCATCCGTCCTCCGCCGAAGGCCGTTACATGACGTCAGAGTTGGTGACTCACACGCTCCACGCAACCCCGATCCGCCCCCTAGCCGCGACCTTCATTAAGGGTTGTGGCCATGAATTGACCCGGGCTACACAGGCCGTATCGCAATGCGATCGTCGCGCCCAGGGAAAGGGAGTGCCGACCCGATGACCAAGCTTGACGACGGTCTCTGGTTCCGCCATTTTCACGCCAGCGCAGATCAGGGAGCCAGACTGCTCTGCTTTCCGCACTCAGGTGGCTCGGCGACATACTTTTACCGCCTATCCGCCATTTTGGCCCCTTCCGTGGAAGTCGTGGGGGTGCAGTACCCGGGCCGACAGGACCGGCGCGCCGAACCTCTGGTGGACGACCTGACCGAGTTGGCCGGAATGATCCGTCAGGCTCTGATCACCCTGGACAAGCGGCCACTGGCCTTCTTCGGGCACAGCCTGGGGTCGGTGCTGGCCTACGAGGTCTGCCGGCAACTGGCCGAAGATCCTGCGGCTCCGTTCCCGGTCACGCTGCTTGCCTCCGGACGACGTGCGCCTTCCATCGCGAGCCGCGCCAACCTCCACCAGCAGGGGGACGACGTTCTCATCGCAGAGATACGCCGTCTCAGCGGTACCGACGCAAGTCTCCTCGCCGATGAGGAAGTCGTGCGCATGGTGCTCCCGGCGCTGCGTGCCGACTACAAGGCCATCGAGACGTATCAGCACCGGCCGGGCCCGCCGTTGAAGTGCTCGATCAGCGTCTTCATGGGCGACGCCGACCCAGGACTGTCGGCCGACCAGGCCGAGACGTGGCGTCACCTCACCTCGGCGGACTTCCGGCGCAGGGTCTTCGCGGGCGGCCATTTCTATCTCAACGACAACTGGCCGGCCGTGGCCGCGGCGATCACGGAGGATCTCGCCTCCGTCGGCCTCGGGCCGGGCGCAGCCATCGACGTCGAAGGGACCCCTGCCCGATGACCGGATCGACCCGTGCCGTGGTCCTCGGCGGCAGCATCGCGGGCACCTTGGCGGCAGTCGCCCTCACTCGGCACGTGGACTCCGTGACGATCGTGGACCGGGACGTCTTCCCCGCCGAGGCGGACTTCCGCCGTGGTGTGCCTCAGGCCCGTCACGCCCATCTGCTGTTGTCCGGTGGTGCGCGCATCATCGAGAAGATGATGCCGGGGGTCACAGAACGACTGCTCGCCTCGGGTGCCCACCGCCGCGAGGTGCCGACGGATTGCCTCTGGCTCACTGCCTACGGGTGGCAGCACCGCTTCCCGGCCGCCGAGTTCATTCTCACTTGCAGTCGAACGCTGCTCGATTGGACGATGCGCGATCACGCGTTGCGCAGCGGGCACATCACCGTCATGGACGGCACCGAGGTGCTGGCCCTGCGCGGGGATGCCCACCGCGTCACTGGCGTGTGCGTACGCGGACGACGCTCCGAGGAGCCCGTCGAGTTGGCGGCAGATCTCGTGGTGGACGCCACCGGGCGCGGCTCACCCCTCAAACAGTGGCTGGCAGCGCTGAAAATCGAATCTGTCCAAGAAGACCTCGTCGACACCGGCATCGCCTATTCGACGCGCGTCTTCCGCGCTCCCTTCGATGAGAACACCTTCCCTCTGGTCAACGTGCTCGCCGACCACCGGGCACGCCGGCCGGGACAGAACGCCACACTGGTCCCGATCGAGGGCGACCGACTCATCCTCACCCTGTCGGGAACCCGCGGCGGTGAGCCGCCCGCCGAAGAGTCGCAGTTCCTGCCGTTCGCACGGCGCCTGCGGTCACCTTTCATAGCCGACCTGCTCCAACACGCGGAACCGCTCAGCGGAGTGTACGGATCCCGCAGCACGGCCAACCGCCGTCGCTACTACGAGCGGATCGCCGCCTGGCCCGAGGGACTGGTGGCCATCGGGGACTCGGTTGCCGCATTCAATCCCGTCTACGCGCACGGTCTCAGTGCGGCCGCGCACTGCGTCGACGCCCTCGCCCGGGAGTTGGACGGCACTGGCCTGGCGCCAGGGCTCGCGGCGTCCATTCAGCGTGCTGTAGGCGCCGCGGTCGATGACCCATGGATGCTGGCCGCCTCTCAGGACCTGTCGTACCCCGACTGCCGCACCGACATGAAAGATCCGCGCCTGATGGGCGGCACGCACGCCCAAAGCCGCACCTTCGCCGACATGGTGGGAGACGCCTCGCTGCGCGACCCCGTGGTGCACCGGGCAGCCGTGAAGGTGACGACCCTGTCAGCTCCGGTGAACAGCCTCGAGGCCCCTGAGGTCATCGCGGCACTGCGCCGAGGTGCCGCCCATCCTCCCCTGTCCAGACCGCCCTTAACGGCGCGTGAGACCGCGATGCTCCGCACGGCGCGGGGCGGCGTCTCCGCTCCCGAACCCGCGTAGAGGATCGCACAACCGAGAGAGGCATCTCATGTCCGAGAGTGTGATCATCGAGCAGGACCGTGGCCGTCTCCAGAACGCCGCGACGCACCTGACTCGCCTCAAGCGCTACTTCACTGGTGACTTGGAGGGCCGGGTTCGGTCACTGTACGAGCTGAACGACCGCAAGATCACCGGCCGCAGTCTGTACCGCGACTTCCTGGACATCAAGACGCTTTACCTCAATTACGGCTACTGGGCGACCGGTGCGACCGATCAGGACGAAGCAAGCGAAGCGCTGGCGGACCTGCTGGCCGACACAGCGGGAATCACTACCGGAGACTGCGTGCTGGACTGCGGGTTCGGCTACGCCGAACAGGACATCCGCTGGGCTCGCACTCGCGAACCTCGGCGGATCGTAGGCGTCAACGTCACGAACGCCCAGGTCGAGGTGGCCCGCAAACGGGTGGCCGATCT
Source organism: Streptomyces sp. NPDC002817 (assembly GCF_053592055.1). Lineage (NCBI taxonomy): Bacteria > Bacillati > Actinomycetota > Actinomycetes > Kitasatosporales > Streptomycetaceae > Streptomyces > Streptomyces sp. NPDC002817. Next base: position 19,680 of record NZ_JBSFUY010000060.1, on the reverse strand, counting down.
AGGGCTGGCCGACGTGATCGACCTGCGGATCGGCTCAGCGACAGACGTGCCGGTAGGCGCGGCATCGACGGACCGCGTGGTGGCCCTGGAGTCGGCTCTGCACTTCAACACCCGTCAGCACTTCTTCGAAGAGGCCCACCGGGTGCTGCGGCCGGGAGGCACCATCGCCACGGCAGACTTGGTGCCCGTGCACGTAGGCGGCAACAAGCCGGGGCCCGTCCGGTGGCTTGAGCACTGGGTACGCGACAAGGTCGTGCCACCGGACAACTGGTACACCATGGAGACGTACGCCGAACGGATGCGCCAGGCGGGCTTCGTCGACGTGAAGGTCAGGTCCATCACCGCCGAAGTGATCTTGCCGCGGGTCGAGTTCACCCGCCGCCGGTTTGCGGCTCCCGAGAACAGGCGGCTGAGTGCCCGTCAGCGATTCAAGATGCGCCTGTTCCTGTGGGTTGCCGAGCGCCGAGTGGGCAGCCGGGAGTACATCCTGGCCTACGGCCGCAAGCCGGAGTGACCGTCGCCTCTGCGCCGGCCAGGACCGCGGGAGGATGAGCGCCCCGGACGGATGATCCGTCCGGGGCGCTCATCGTCGGTGTGCGCATGCTCGGTCACCACACGACGGGGAGCTCCGCCAGGCCTCCCGTGACCAGGTTCGCCCGGCCCATCAGTTCCTCGTAGGGCCGGGCCAGTCGCATGGTCGGGAAGCGGCGCACGAGTTGTTCGAAGGCGACCTGGAGTTCCACCCGGGCCAGGGGCGCGCCCATGCAGTAGCGCGGTCCGTGACCGAACGTCAGATGCGGTGCGTCGCGGCGGGTGACGTCGAACCGGTCGGCCTCGGGATAGACGTCGGTGTCGTGGTTGGCCCCGCGGTTGTCGAGCAGGACCAGCTCCCCAGGCTGGATCGTCACGCCGCCGTACTCGATCTCCTCCCGGGCATAACGCACCAGTCCGCCGCGGTTCTTCACGGGCATCCGCAGAATCTCCTCGACGGCTCCGGGGATGAGGGCCGGGTCATCGCGCATGGCTTTGCCCTGCTCTGGGTGACCAAGCAGCAATAGTGCCCCGAGGCCCAACGACACCACGGTCGTCTCGTGACCGCCGAACAGCAGAGCCATCGTGAGGGTGGCGATCTTGTCGTCGGCGAGGCCGTCCACCGCGCACAGACTGGAGACCACATCCTCGCCGGGGTCGCGCCGACGCCGCGCAACCAGCTCCTGGCTGTACACGTACAGGTCGGTCAGCCCCTTGCGGGAGCGTTCCCGGTCCTGGGCGTCGGCGGCGGCCAGCACCCACGCCCGAAACTGGTCGCGATCGTCGTAGGACACACCCAGCAGCTCGCAGATGACCAAGATCGGCAGGGGCAGGGCCAGTGCCTGAAGCAGATCCGCGGGTTGTTCGCTCTTGACCAGGTCGTCCAGCAGGTTCGCAGTCAGTTCCTCGACGCGTGGACGCATGGCGCGCATCCGCTTGGCGGAGAACAGAGGCTGAGCGACCCTGCGGATATAGGCATGGTCCTCATGCTCGGTGGCGTAATTGCCCATGACTGCGCCGAGCAGCGCGGACTGTCCGACCCGGGGCGCGTTGGCCGGGTCGGGGTGAGAACGGCCAAGGCGGCTGTCGTCCAGCAGCTCACGCACCTGCGGGTAACCGGTGACCAGCCATGCGTCGTCGCCCACCTCGGTGTGGATCTTGTGGATCGGGCCGTCCCGTTGGAGCTCGCGCAGCTGTGGCGGCATGGTCAGCGGGTGCGGCTGGTCGAACGGCAGTCGGGGTGTCGGGGATGTCATGGGTACTCTCCTCACCAGCTCAACGGCAGCGCCGTCGGGCCGCGCAACAGCAGGCTGTCCCGCCAAGGGATGTCCTCCTCCTCGATGGCAAGCTCCAGACGCGGGAACCGGTCCAGCAGCGTGCCGATGGCGATCTGCATCTCCAATCGGGCCAGCGGTGCCCCCAGACAGTGGTGCATGCCATGACCGAGGCTCAGATGCGGGTTGGGATCGCGTGCCAGGTCCAACCGTTCGGGGTCCGGGAACTGGACGGGATCCTTGTTGGCGGACTGCGGGTGGGTGAAGACCGGCTCGCCCCTCTTCACCGTCGTCCCACACAGGTTGATGTCCTCAGTGGCGATGAAGGCCATGTGATGGCCGCTGGCCAGCGGCACGAACCGCAGCAGTTCGTCGACCGCGCTCGGCAACAGGCTCCGGTCGGCGTACAGCCGCTTCAGCTGGTCGGGGTGGCGCAGCAGCGTGTACAGGGCGTTGGTGATCTCACTGGCCGTGGTGTCCTGCCCTCCGACGAGCAACACCGAAGCCAGCATGACCAGTTCGGTCTCGCTCAAACGGTCCTCGTCGTCGCGGGCCCGCACCAGCGCGCCGAGCAGATCGTCGGTGGGCTCCCTACGGCGGCGCGCGATCAGTTCGGCAAAGTAGTCACGCAGCCAGCGCATGTGCTTGAGATACTCGACGTGCGAGAAGGTGTGGGCGGCCATCATCGCGTCCACGTGCTCACGGAAGGCGTGCCGGTCGTCGAACGGCACCCCGAGGAGTTCGCAGATCACCGCAGTGGGCAACGGCAACGACACGAAATCCACCAGGTCGGCGGGCGGACCATGGGCCGCCATCTCCTCCACCATGCCCGAGGTCAGCTCCTGCACCCTGGGGCGCAGCGCCTCGACCCGGCGGGCGGTGAACACCTTGGCGACGAGGCGGCGGATGCGGGTGTGCTCCGGAGGGTCCATATACATGATGCCCTCGGGCGGCGGCTGAAGTTCCTGTCGGCGTGGTACGTCCCGGTCCGTGGCCTGCAACCGGCTGAAGCGTGGGTCGGCCAGGACCGCCCGTACCTCCTTGTAGCGGGTGACCAGCCACGCCTCACCCCCGTAGGGAAGCCGGACACGGGTCAGCGGCTCCTCCTGGCGCAGCCGGCTCAGGATCGGCTCGACCTCCAGGGCGTGCACAGGGAGGAACGGGAAGTCATAGGGCGGGCCGGCGTCGGTCACTGTTCAGCTCCTGGTCTCTCGGACGGCCTTGTTCATGGTTGCGTGGTGTTCGAAGGGCCCAGAACGGTGACCGTGCCTCCACCACCGTCGACACGGATGCGGTCTCCGGTGCGCAGCCGCACGGTGGCGTCCCCGCAGCCGACGACCGCGGGGATGCCCAGTTCGCGGGCGACAATGGCAGCGTGCGACAGGGGGGCGCCCATGTCGGTCACCACGGCGGCGGCGCGGGGGAACAGGGGCGTCCACCCGACGTTGGTCACGCTGGTCACCAAGATCTCCCCCGAGCGCAGTTGTGCTCCCTGCTCCATGGAGTCCAGCACCCTGGCGGTCCCCTCGACGCAGCCTGCGGAGCCCGGGAACCCGGTCAGGTCGGAGGTGGGCCGGCCCTGCCCGTCGAGCCCTGCCCGGCCGTCGTAGCGGTCCCTGCGCCGACCCGGGTCGGCGGCCCATCCCTCGAAGTCGAACCGGCCGCGGATGAGCATCGGGGGCGCCGGCAGAGCGCGGTAGCGCTCGAAGGCGGCCCGCCGGCCGGGGACCCGCGCCAGCGGCGAGGCGTCGCCGTTCAGCACCTTCAGGGTCTCGTCAGCCGACAGGAACAACAGCTCGTCGCCGTGGCCGGTGACCTCCCCCGCACGCAGCCAGAAGACCCGGGCCACCCAGAACGCGCGATTGGTCTCCGAGCGACCCGCTTCGCGGCCCCGGAGCCCCACGGCCACCTTGCGGATCCTGGCCCGCAGGCTCTTGGCCTTGCGGGGGTGGCGGGCGGCGAACCGGGCGACGGCCGCGTCACGTGCCGCGCGCTGCGCTGCCAGCAGAGCGGTCACGTCCGTGGGCGCCTGGTCCAGGCCCGCCACCTGACGGTCGATCCACTGGTCGTCCTCGATGGGGCGTACGGCCGCCAGCTCGAACTCGTCGGGACAACGGTGACCCCATCGGGCGGCGTACTCGGCGTGGGTCAGTTCGCCTCGGCGCAGCCTCTCCAGGCCCAAAAGGGGCCCGAGGCTGGCCAGGGCGTCGGGCTCGGCCGTCGTGCACAGCGTATGAGTGTCGGCGGCGTTCACGCCGTGCCGCCGCAGCCAGCGCGGGAACGTGGCCAGCGCAACGCCGCCCTGGCGGCCGCCGGCCGCGAACAGCAGGCATGCCGAGCGCAGGAGGGGGTCCACTTCCGTCCGCCACAGCCGGGCCAGTTCAGCCGCGGAGCCGGCCGCATGGATACTGCTCCGCACGGCCTCGCAGGTTTCCCTTGTCCGCTCGACCTGCTGGGGGAACTCCTTGAGGTAAGGGCCGAGCGCGCGGCGGAACGCGGGACCCTTCGCCATGACGGACCGCAGTACCTGGAGCCGCGAGAGGGGCAGCGGCGGAATCGGAAGGTCGTCGGGGAAGGGGCCGAAGGACTCGTTCATCAACGAGCGGTAGACCTTGCTCCCGCTGACGGAGGTGAGCGTGCTGAGGTTGACATAGCAGCGGCCGGCGATGTTCCCGGCGGCGCGATGGCCCTCGATGTCGGCGACGCCCATCCATGCCTGGCCGATGAAGTACGTGCGGAACAGGGACCACGTCGCCGGGGTCATCACGCTGGGCACGGCTTCGCCGAAGTTGGAGCGGGTCCACAGGTAGTCGCCGGTCAGTGTGTCGTTCCAGGTCTCCTGAGACCCGTCCGCGTCGGGCAGGGTGGTGACGGGACGCGCCTGCAGGAGCTGGAAACTCCCTTCGTGCAGGGCCCACTCGAGATCCATGGGTGAGCCGTACAGCTCCTCGACCCGCACCGCGAGGCGGGCCAGTTCGGCCGACTGGTCGGGGCTGAGCGCGGGTCGGCGCCGCAGGTCGGCGGGTACCGGCCGCTCCAGCGTCCCGTCCGGCACCGCGACGGTCATCACGGCCTTGTCGGCGACCTTCCCTCCCACCACGAGCCCACTGACCTTGTCGATCACCAGCGTGTCGGCACTCGTGCGCCCGCCGACCACCGCCTCGCCCAGACCCCAGGCCGCGTTGATGACGACCCGGTCCCGTGCGCCGGTCACAGGGTCGGCGGTGAAGGCGATTCCCGCGACGTCGGCGGGCACCAGCCGCTGGACGACCACCGCGATGGCCACCTCGTCGGCGGTGACGCCGTGGAGCTGCCGATAGCCGATGGCGCGCGCGGTCCACAGTGACGCCCAGCAGGCTCGCACCGCGTCGACGAGCGCGGCGGCGCCCACCACGTTCAGGAACGTGTCGTGCTGCCCGGCGAAGGAGAGGTCCGGTTGATCCTCGGCGGTGGCGGAGGAGCGCACGGCCACCGCCACGTCCTGCCCTCCGAGGTGGGCGTGGTGATCGTGAAGCGCGCTCAGGACCTCTTCGGGGATGTCGAGCTCCGCGAAGAACGCCATGGCCGTCTTCGCCGCGGTCTCCAGCGCCGCCGGGTCGGCCGGGTCCACGGTCTCGACCACCGCCCGTATCCGTGCGTCGAGGCCGCCCACGGCACGCCGGTACGCCTCGGTGGTGAGACAGAAGCCGCCGGGGACCGGCAGACCCGCACCTGTCAGGCGGGCCAGCGAAGCGCCCTTGCCTCCCATCACCTCCACGGCTGCCGAGGGGGCCCCCAACGCCAGGGCCAGCGGCACTGGGTCCTTCTCTCGTGCCAGGCTCATGACACCTTCTCCCTGTCAGCGTCCCGTGCCGGGCCGCTCTCCCTTGACGTGGCTCTGGACGAAGGCGTAGGCAAGGTCGCCGATGGGTTTGCCCATCTTCCAGGACGCCTCGATCGCGGACTTGAAGTGCACGCCTCCCCACAATCGGCTCAGGCCGCAGTCGCGTACGTAGTCGGACCACGTCGTCCACTTGAGTTCGAGGGCGCTCGCCGGCGTGATGCCGGGCTCGATGAAGGAACTGCCCTTCTCGAACCGGTAGGAGATGTCGACCTGCTCGGTGCCATGAGTGAGCCGTCCCACCTGGGCGACCGCGGCGCACAACGCGGTCGATCCGGAGGGGTATTCGGGATGGTCAGGCAGCTCCATGAAGGGCTGCCATTCGTCGGCGGGGATGTCCGTGACCGTCCCCTTGCCAGGGCCTCCCCAGGCGGTCACGTGCTTCCTTCCGTAGACGTAGCGCACGGCTGTCGGCGGGCGGACCGCGTCGTAGCGTGCCTTGTTGTGCCATGCGGCGATGCCGCTGTCGTAGGCCGCGACATCGCCGGCGAACGAGGCGTGCACGTACTCGTCGAGGCCAAGGTCGTGGTTGACCGCCTCCGCGATGGTGGGGTAACCGACGCCCAGGAACTTGTCGTTGAAGAACTGGGACTTCATCTTGCGCTCGTCGTTCAGCGCCGCCGACGCCGCCAGGACCTCGTCCACCTGCTTGCTGTAGGCGGCACGGTTGTGGTGATCGCTGTTGCGCGGCGCCGGCACGGTGAACTGCTTGGGGTCCTTGTAGGAGTACGGCTTGGTGAAGCGCCACTGCGGAGTGACGAACTGCTGCACAGTGAAGATGCCGTTGCCCTTGGTGAGTACGGCGGGCTGCCAGCGCGAGGGATCGCGCAGTTCGTAAGGGGTGTTGACCGGCTTGTACCCCGTGTAGTCCTGGTAGGGCTGCCGGTTGTAGGTGCGGTCGGTGTCACCGAGCTGATTGAGCCCGTCGTGAGCACGCGCGGAGACGACCGCTTTGCCTGCGAGGTTACCGAGGCCTACCGGGGTGTTCCTGTCCTCGCTGGTGTCGTCCGGGTCGAGACCCACCTTCGTCATCATGTCCCGCCAGCCGACGCGGTTCTGCGGCAGCACGCTGTTGAGCACCCGGTAGGAGGCGTACATGATGGCGATGTTCTTGTTGCGGTTCTTCACCTCGTCCGCCGGGCGGCGGCCCAGGTCCGAGTAGACGCCGACGGCGGTCGAATGGTACGGCGCGATGGCATCGAACCACCCGTTCGTCACCAGTGTGGTGACGCGCAGGACGAGGGGGGCGTCCACGCCGGTCTGGGACACGTACTTGCGTACCGCGGGGTTGATCTCGGGGTACAGGACCTCGAAGAAGACATTGCCGTTGTCGAGGTCGAAACTCGTGGCGGCCTTCTGCCGCGAGGAGCTGCCGAACGTGGTCTCGGCCGCCCCCATGGTGAGGCTCAGAGCGACGACCGCGGCAAGGGACGTCGCCGTGCGGGCTCTGGTGCGCCGGAAGAATGCTGTCATCGTGCGGCCCTTTCGTCAGAGGGAGATGTCCGCGCTGCAGCAGCGCGCGACGCCGGTCAGAGGGCCGCGGACAGGGACTCGGCCACCGACTTGATCTTGTCCTGGTGCGAGTTGCTCTCCTCCAGGCTCAGCAGGGTCCGCTCGCCCTGGGGTGTGAGGGTGAAGCGAACACGCATGAAGTGCCGGTCGGTGGGGTCCTCGCCGATCTCGTAGGCGAAGGCCCGCTCGGGCTCGACCTCGACGATGCGCGCCGGTACGTCGCGCCCGCCGTCAAAACGCAGTGTCATGGTCCCGCCGGAGCGCAGGTCGTCGATCTGCACGTCGGCGCCGGAAAACCACCGCTTCATATGCTCGTCACACGTCAAGGTCGCCCAGACCTTATCGACGGGGGCGGCGATCATCAGCTTCTTCAGCATGCCGGGACTCTTTCTGTGGCGGGGACGGAAGAGGCGGTCAGAGCGACTCGGCGAGCTGCTTGATCCGGTAGAGGCTGGAGCTGCTCTCCTCGCTGCGCAGCAGCGTTCCGCCGTCGGTCTCGTTGAGCCGAAAGCGCAGGACCGTCCCGGCGCCGGGGTCGTCGTTCTCCGTCGCCAGGTCGGGGAAGATCCGGTACGCGAAGACCCGTTGCGGCTCCAGTTCCGTGATGCGCGCGTACATGGTGCTGCCCTGTCCGAAGCGATACGTCATCAGACCGCCGACGCGCAGGTCGTCGATCTCGTGGTCCGCCTCGGTGAACCACTTGGCGATGTGCTCGGGGTCGGTGATGGTCGCCCAGACGTCGGCGACCGGCGCTTCGACGAACGTGTCCTCGGTTTCGACTATGTCCATGTCCCCTCTCCTGTCCTGCTGTCCTGGGCCGGGCGCCAGGCCCAGCCAGTCGTGCACGGCCCGGGCCGTGTCCGCGACGTGGTCGCCCGCGATCATGGTGAAGTGGTCGCCCGGCACCACCGCCGCCATGTGCGGCAGCTCCCACACGGCTGACGACTCCTCACCGAGGGGCGTGCCGTCGTACGCGTCACGGGCGCGTACGTGCAGCGTGGGGGTGATCAGCCCGGCAGGTCTCAGATCGAGGTCGAAGTAGCGAGCACGTGCCGTGATCCACGCCTCCCCGTCCACGCCCCGCCCGTACCGCTCGATCAGCGCCGCGTGCAAGGCAGCCGATCCGCTGGAGTCCGCGTCCGACAGCGACCAGGGGGTGTCGAGCAGGACCAGCGCCCGCACCTGCCTGCCGGTGCGCTCCCACGCGGCGGCAACCGCGGCGGCGACATAACCTCCCGAGGAGTGTCCCAGCAGCACCGGTGGTGTGTCGCCGGCGATGTGCCGTGTCGCCTCCACGAGCGCGTCGGTCAGCGCCTGGGCGGTCGCGGGCAGCGGCTCACCGGAGCGGAACCCCGGCAGTGTGACGGTATGGACGTCGCCGAGCCCGTCCAGGGCGCCAGCGAGCCGTGTGTACTGATGGGCCTCCGGCCGCCAGACGAACGACGGGAAACAGATGACCGGTGGACCGCCGCGACCCGAGCGCAGCTTCAGCACCGCGGGCGGTACGGCGAGTCCCGCGGCGGCGGTGAACGCGGGCCGGAACGCAGCCAGTCCGGCGACAGCACGCTGAATCCCGGTGAACTCCCCAGCCCGGCAGGCCCGTTCGAACAGGGCCCCCAGCGACTCCTCACCGCCGCCGTCCCGCTCCGGCGTCGCTCTCGGGGCAACATGGTCACCCATGCGCCCGACCAGGTGTGCGGCCAGATCCGTCACCGTCGGGTGCTCGAACGTCACCGTGGTAGGCAGCTTCAGGCCCGTGGCCGCCGACAGCAGCCGGATCAGTTCCACCGCGGCCATGGAGTCGAAGCCGAGGTCCAGGAACTCCCGTGCCACCTCCACGGGTTCCTCGGCCGGGAGGCCGAGCACGGCGGTCGCGCAGGAGCGCACCGCTTCCAGCACCGCGGCCGGCCGGTCGCCCTCGGGCAGCGCAGACACACGTTCGGCGAGAGCACCCGGCTCCGCGGTCGTGGTCGGCGGCGCGCTCGCGACGGCTGGCGCCGTCTCCGAGTCCAGCCAGTATCGACGGCGCTGGAAGGCGTAGGTGGGCAGGTCCACAGGAGTCGCCTCGACCTGGCCACGCACCGCCTCCCAGTCCACGGTGACGCCGGCGGACCACAGGCTGCCCAGGGCAGCGAGGATCGACCGGTCGTCGGGGCGGCCGTCGCGCAGCGTCGCCGCGACCGTGGCGCCTGCTGCCTCCGGCATAGCGGCGAGCGTCGCTTCGACGGACGGCGCCAGGACGGGATGGGGACCCACCTCGAGGAACGTGGTCGCACCCTGGGCCCGCAAGGCCCGCACCCCGTCGGCGAAACGGACGGTCCGCCGTACATGGGCGACCCAGTACTCCGACGTGCACAAATCAGCAGAGTTCGCGACCTGGCCCGTCACGTTTGACACGACCGGGAGGTCCGGAGGCCGGAAGCTCAGCGTCGCCAGAACGGCGGAGAAGTCTCGCAGCATGGGCTCCATCAACGGCGAGTGGAAGGCGTGCGACACCCGCAGGCGACGCACCCGCCGTCCCTGCACTCGCAGGATCTCGGCCAGCCGGGTCACGGCGTCCTCGGCGCCAGCCAGCGTCACCGAGGACGGGTCGTTGACCGCGGCCACGGCCACCGTGTCGACGCCGTCGACGAGATCCATCGCCTCCGTCTCGGTGGCCTGAACGGAGAACATCGCTCCCCCGGGCGGCAGGGTTTGCATCAATTGCCCCCGTGCCGCCACCATCCGGGCCGCGTCGGAGCGGGTCAGCACGCCGGCCACATGAGCGGCGGCGATCTCGCCGACCGAGTGTCCGGCCAGCGCCTGCGCGCGCACGCCCCAGGACTCCAGCAGCCGGTACAGAGCCACCTCGACGGTGAACAGGGCGCACTGCGTGTACGCGGTCTGGGCGAGCAAGTCGGCCTGCGGCGTGCCGGGGTCCGCGAACACCACCTCCCGCAAGGGCCATTCGAGCAGGCCGTCCCACACCTGGCACAGCGCGTCGAACTCCGCGGCGAACACGGGCTGCGACGCGTACAACCCGCGCCCCATGCCCAGCCGTTGGGCGCCTTGTCCGGCGAAGAGCAGCGCCAGTTTGGGTCGTTGGGTCACCGAGCCCTGGACCACGCCGGCCTGTGGCGTACCGTCGGCCAGGGCTCGCAGCGCGGCGATCGCCTCCTCGTGTCCGGTGGCCGTCACCACGGCTCGCTGTTCCAGCGGTGACCGGCTCCGGGTCAGGGCCGCGGAGACTGCGGGCAGGGAGCAGTCACGCCGAGCGTCGAGGAAATGTGCCAACCGGTCGGCCTGACCACGCAGTCCGGTGGCGGAACGGCCGGAGATCGGCAAGGTCACGAGCGACCCGCCGTCCGACAGTGCAGCGGATGCCGGCCGGTCCGACCGGACCGTGGGGGGTTCCTCGACGATGACGTGAGCGTTGGTCCCGCTGATGCCGAACGACGACACCCCGGCACGGCGGATCCGGTCTGCACGTCGCCACGGCTGCGCCCGGGTGAGCAGACGGACTTCTCCGGCCGCCCAGTCCACCTGGGGTGACGGGGCGTCGACATGCAGCGTCTGTGGAAGGGTCTCGTGCCGCATCGCCATGACCGTTTTGATCACTCCGGCGACGCCAGCGGCCGCCTGGGTGTGGCCGATGTTGGACTTGACCGAGCCGAGCCACAGCGGGCCCGCGGTGCCCCGCTCCGCGCCGTACGTGGCCAGGAGCGCCTGGGCCTCGATCGGGTCGCCGAGCGGGGTACCGGTGCCATGCGCCTCGACGGCGTCGACCTGCTCCGGTCGCAGTCCGGCGTCATGCAGCGCCGCCCGGATAACCCGCTGCTGCGAGGGACCGTTGGGAGCGGTCAGGCCGTTCGAAGCACCGTCCTGGTTGACCGCGGAGCCGCCGATCAGCGCCAGCACCGGATGCCCGTTGCGCTCCGCGTCCGACAATCGCTCCAGCAACAGCACCCCCGCGCCCTCGGAGAGCCCGGTGCCGTCGGCAGCAGCGGCGAACGCCTTGCAGCGAGAGTCCGAGGCGAGCGCGCCCTGCCGGGCGAAGTCGGCCAGCGCGGTGGGGTTGGCCATGACGGTGACGCCACCCGCGAGCGCCATCGAACACTCGTGGGAACGCAGCGAGCGGACCGCCAGATGCAGCGCGACGAGCGACGCGGAGCACGCGGTGTCGACCGTGACGGCCGGACCTTCCAGGCCGAAGGTGTAGGCGACGCGTCCCGACACCACGCTCAGAGCGTTGCCGGTGCTGAGGTAGCCGTCCACGCCAGGCGGCACTTCGCTCACTCCGGTGCCGTAGTCGTGGTACATCACGCCCGTGAACACGCCGGCAGGGGTTCCTCTGACGCTGCCCGGCGCAATGCGGGCTCGTTCGAACGCCTCCCAGGAGAGCTCCAGCATGATGCGCTGCTGCGGGTCCATGGCGAGGGCCTCGCGGGGCGAGATGCCGAAGAATCCCGCGTCGAAGCCGGCCGCGCCCTCGATGAACCCGCCCGGGAAGCCGCCCTTCCATCCGCGGTCCGCAGGGGCGTCCCCGATGGCGTCGGCGCCGGTGGACACCAACTCCCACAGGGACTCGGGCGAGTCGACGCCGCCGGGATAGCGGCAGGCCATGGCGACGACGGCCACAGGTTCACTGGCGGCCGCCAGCAGTGTGGCGTTCTCCCGGCGCAGCCGTTCGTTCTCCGTCATCGCCGCGCGCAGCGCCTCGACGATCCGCTCGGATGCCGTCATCGTCCTCAGCCCGCCTCCCCCAGCGCCCGCGCCACGAGATCGTCGACGTCCATCGTGGCGACGGCGTTCTCCTCACCGGAGTCCGCGGCGGTGTCGTCCTCGGGTCGGGCAAGTCGACGCAGCAGGTCCAACGCGCCGGAGGCGCGCAGCCGGTGCGGCGAGATGGCCGCCAGCAGGCGGGCGGCGTCGTCCTTGTCGTCGCCGTCGCTGCCGTCCACGGCGTCGGGCAGCAGTCCTGCGGCGAGGTGGCGGGCGAGGGCGAGCGGCGTCGGCTGGTCGAACAGCAGGGTGGCGGGCAGCGCCAGCCCGGTGACGGACTTGAGCCGGTTACGAAGGGCCAACGACGTGAGGGAGTCGAATCCCTGGTCGGTGAAGGGCACTTCGGCACCGATCGCGGTCGAGGAGGTGTGTCCCAGGGCCGCGGCGGCAAGGGTCGCCACGAACTCCATCAGTTCGCTCTCCCGGTCGGCCGGGGACAGCTCGCGCAGCCGCTGGAGGAGGGCGGTGAAGCCGGTGTCGGCGTCCACCGTGCGCCGCGCCGGGCGACGCACCAGGCTCCACAGCACGCCCGGCAGGATCCCGGTGCGGGCGAGCGCGCGCAGGGCCGGGAAGTTGAACCGGATGGGTGCGAGCACAGGTTCGCCGACCGCGACGGCTCGGTCGAACAGCTTCAAGCCGTCGGCAGCGGTCAGCGGGATCGTGGTGCCCTGGTTCATACGGCGGCGCATGCCCTCATCGAGGTGCGCCCGGATCTCACTGTTCTGTTCCCACAGCCCCCAGGCGAGGGAGGTCGCGGGCAGTCCGTGCGCTCGGCGGTGCTGGGCGAGGGCGTCGACGTAGGCGTTGGCGGCCGCGTAGTTGGCCTGTCCGGGATTGCCGAACAGACCGGCGACCGAGGACGACATCACGAACATCGACACGTCCTGGTCGCGGGTCAGCTCGTGCAGGTGGGTCACCGCGTCGACCTTGGGACGCAGCACCCGCTCCAGCCGTTCGGCATCGAGCGAGGCGATCACGCCGTCGTCGAGCACACCGGCGGTGTGGATGACGCCGGTGAGCGGCCGGTCGGCCGGGATCCGCGCCAGTACGGCTCGCAGGGCCGAGCGGTCGGCGGCGTCACAGGCCGCCACGGTCACGTCGGCACCTGCCGCCGACAGTTCCGCGACGAGTGCGGCGGCGCCGGGGGTGTCTGTGCCGCGCCTGCTGGTCAGTACGAGTCGCCGGGCGCCCCGGGCCACGAGGTGACGGGCGAAGAGACCGCCGAGCATGCCGGTGCCGCCGACGATTAGCACGGTGCCCGTGGGATCCACGGTCGGCAGGTCGTCGGCCGGCGCGGTGTCCGCGACGCGCAGGAAGCGGGGGGCGAGAGCGGTGCCGTCGCGCAGCGCGAGTTGGGGCTCCCCGGTCTCCACGGCGGTGTGGACGGCGTCGGTGAGCGTCGCGGCCGACGTGTCGTGGCCGTCGAGGTCCAGCAGCACGAACCGACCGGGGTTCTCGGCCTGGGCGGACCGCATCAACCCCCACAGCGGAGCACTGGCCAGGTCTTCGACATCGTCGTCGGGCAGGGCCGCGATCGCGCCCCGCGTGACCAGCACCAGACGGGAGCTCTCGAACCGTTCGTCGGCCAGCCACCGCTGTACGAGGTCCAGCAGGCCGGCACTGGCGTCGCGGGCGGCCGCGGCCTGATCGTCGGCGCCGGTGGAGACCCACGGCAGGAGCATCACCTCGGGGATGTCGGTGACCACCGCCGGATCGGCATGCGTGGGCAACTCGATCGGCAGGCCCGCCGGATCGCCGTGCCCGGTCAGGCACGCCCAGCCCCGGGGAGGCGGGGCGGACGCCAGGGGCAGGGGAACCCAGTCGACACGGAACAGGGACGTCTCGTCGCCTGGCGCGCCGGGCTGCAACTGGTCGGGGTCGACCGGCCGTACGACCAGGGACTCGGCCAGGGCCACGGGCCGCCCGGCCTCATCCGCGACGCGCATGCGCACGGACCCCGGTCCGGATGCCGGTCCGGTGGGTTGCAGGGCGACCCTCAGGGCGCGCGCCCCGGTGGCGTACAGCGACAGCCCCGTCCAGCCGAACGGCAGGTACAGCTGCGCCCTCTTCAGGGTGTTCATGAGGCCGAGCGCGTGCTGGGCGGCGTCGAGGAGGGCGGGGTGCAGGCCGAAGCCGTCGGCGTCCCGCTCGCCGGGCAGGGCCACCTCGGCGAAGACCTCGTCGTCACGGCGCCAGGCGGACCGCAAGCCCTGGAACACGGGCCCGTAGTCGTAGCCAGACTCGGCGGTGGCGGCGTAGAAGCCGCTCAGGTCGATCGGTTCCGCACCCTTGGGGGGCCATTCCTCCAGGTCGAAGTCGGCGGCGGCCGTGCGGGTGAGTTCTCCCGTGGCGTGCCGGGTCCACTCCTCGTCGTCGGCCGCGTCCTGGGGACGGGCATGCACGGTGAGGGGACGGCGGCCCGAGCCGTCCGGTTCGCCGATCCACACTTGGAGGTTCACCGAGCCCTTCTCCGGCAGGAGCAGCGGCGTTTCGAGGGTGAGTTCCTCGACGCGGCCGTATCCCACCTCGTCGCCGGCACAGAGCGCCATGTCGGCGAAGGCGGTGCCGGGCAGGAGGGGCGAGCCGAGCACGGCATGGTCGGCGAGCCATGGATGGGTCCGCAAGGAGACACGGCCGGTCAGGACGTGCTCCTCGGTGTGCGCCATGGGGACGGCCGCACCGAGCAGCGCGTGTTCGGCCGGGCTCAGTCCAGCCGCGGTCACGTCGCCGGCTCCGCCGCCCGAGTCGAGCCAGTACCAGTCGCGTTGGAAGGCATACGTCGGCAGCCCGGCCGCATGCGCGCCCGAGGTGGGCAGGACAGCGCTCCAGTCCACGGGGAGGCCGCCCGTGTGGGCCTCGGCCAGGGCGATCAGCATGCGGCGAGGGCCACCCTGCTCGCGGCTCAGGGTGCCGACGACCTGGGCCTCGGTTCCGGCCTCCTCGGCTGCCGCCACGATCGCGCCGACGAGCTGGGGGTGCGGGCTGACCTCGATGAACGACCGGTGACCCGACCGCAGGAGGGCGCGGACGGCGCTGTAGAACTCCACCGGCCGACGCACGTTGGCGAACCAGTACTCCGCGTCGAGCTCCGCGGTGTCCAAGGGGCCGCCGGTGACCGTCGAGCAGAACAGCGTCGCACTCGAGCGGGGCGCGACGGGCCCCAGCAGTTCGACCAACCGGTCGCGCAACGGGTCGATGATCGGGCAGTGCGACGCGATGCTGCCGGACACGGTGCGCGTACGGACTCCGTCGGCCTCGCAGACGGCCACGAATTCTCCCAGGGCGCCGTGCTCGCCGGCGACGGTCGTCGACCGCGGCCCGTTGATCCCGGCGAGCGAGAGGCTCGTGCTCCAGGGGGCGAGACGGGCAATGGTCTGGTCGGCCGACAGGGCGACGGCGGCTATGCCTCCGCGACCCGCTACCGATTGGGCGAACAGCCGGCTGCGCAGCGCGATGACCCGGGCACCGTCCTGCAGGGACAGTCCGCCCGCGACGACGGCGGCGGCCACCTCACCCTGGGAGTGGCCCACGACGGCGGCCGGTTTCACTCCGCACGCCTCCCACAGCCGAGCCAGAGACACCATCACCGCCCACAGCACCGGCTGGACGACGTCCATGCCGTCCAGGCCCGGGGCGCCCGGCCGCTGCTGCAGCACGTCCTCCAGCGACCAGTCCACCCACGGCGCCAGCGCGTCGGCGCACTCGGCGACCCGCTGCGCGAACACCCCGGAGGTGTCCAGGAGTTCGCGTGCCATGCCAGGCCACTGCGATCCCAGCCCGGGGAAGACGAACACCGGGTTCTCGGTGCGGGGCACGACGCAGCCGGTCACCGCGTCGACGGCCGCGTCCTCCTGGACCAGGGCGCCCAGGGTGCGCACCGCGTCGTCAGGGCCCTTCGTCAGCACCACGGCGCGGTGCGCGAACGGCGTGCGGGTGGTGACCAGGGCGTGCCCGACCGACACCATGCCGTCCCCGGCCGCGGCCACGGTCTCGCACAGCCGGTCGGCCTGCCCGCGCAGCGCTTCCGGTGAGCGGGCGGAGATCACCAGCGGGACGATGTCACTGCGCAGCGCGGGCTCCGGCGGAGCCACGAGGGCTGTCGCACCGCGAGCCCGGTCAGGTGTCCGCGCGCTGTCCGCATCGACCGGTTCGGGCGCCTGCTCCAGGATGACGTGGGCGTTGGTCCCGCTCATACCGAACGAGGAGACCCCCGCGCGGCGCGGACGGCCGGTGGCGGGCCACGGTCGCTGCTCGCGGAGGGGCTCGACCGCGCCGGAGGACCAGTCCACGTGCGGGGTGGGTTCGTCGACGTGCAGTGTCTTGGGCAGGACCCCGTGGCGCAGCGCCATGACCGTCTTGATGACACCGGCGATGCCCGCGGCGGCCTGGGTGTGGCCGATGTTGGACTTCACCGAGCCGATCCACACGGGTGCGTGCTCACCACGCTCACGGCCATAGGTCGCCAACAGGGCTTGCGCCTCGATGGGGTCGCCGAGACGGGTACCGGTGCCGTGCGCCTCCACGGCATCGATCTGGGCCGGGGACAGCCCGGCGGCGTCAAGGGCGTCGCGGATGACCCGCTGCTGGGCCGGCCCGCTGGGGGCCATCAGCCCGTTGGAGGCGCCGTCCTGGTTGATCGCCGAGCCGCGCACCACGGCCAGCACCGGGTGTCCATTGCGCTCCGCGTCCGACAGCCGCTCCAGCAGCAGCAGTCCGACGCCCTCGGCCATGCCCATGCCGTCCGCCGTCGCGGCGAACGCCTTGCACCGCCCGTCGGCAGCCAGGCCACCACCGGCGCGGAACTCGGTGAACGCGAGCGGGCTGGGCAGCACGGTCGTACCGCCCACGAGCGCCAGGCGGCACTCGCCTCGCCGCAGGGCGTGCCCGGCGAGATGCAGCGCGACCAACGACGAGGAACAGGCCGTGTCGACCGTCACCGCGGGCCCTTCCAGGCCGAACACGTAGGCGATACGCCCCGAGGTCACGCTGGCCGACACACCGGTGGCTACGAAGCCCTGCACGTCCTCGGGCACGTGCCCGACCCCGGCGCCGTACTCCGAGGAGACGGCCCCGACGAAGACACCGGTACGCGAGCCACGGAGAGCGGACGGAAGGATTCCCGCCCGTTCCAGGGCCTCCCAGGTCACTTCCAGCAGCAGCCGTTGCTGGGGGTCCATAGCCAGGGCCTCGCGCGGCGAGATCCCGAAGAACTCCGCATCGAAGCAGCCCACGTCGGGCAGGAAGCCACCGCCCTGCACGGTGGAGATCCCGGCCGCCTCGGCCGCCGGACCGAAGAGGGCGTCGACATCCCAGCCCCGGTCCGTGGGAAAGCCCGACACGGCGTCCTGGCCTGCCGCCACCAGTTCCCACAGGCGTTCAGGCGAGTCGGCCCCGCCCGGGAAGCGACAGGCCATGCTCACGACGGCCAGCGGCTCACGGGCCGACTCCTCCAGCTCGGCCAGCCGCCGTCTGGTCTTGTGCAGGTCCGCCGTGGCCCACTTGAGATACTCCCGCAGTTCCTGCTCACTGGCCACGGCTCGTGTCCCCCTCCGTCGCGAGGTTGTGACGGTTGTCGTGGCCTGGGCCCGCGAGTTCCTGATGAATGAACTCGAACATCTCTTCGTCGGACGCCTCTCGCAGCCGCTCGTCCACCGAGTGATCGCCGCCGTCCACCGCCGCCGGTTCCCACCGCCCGGCCAGGGCCCGCAGCCGCCGCGAGATGCCCGCCCGCTCGGGGGGCTCCAGGGCGAGCGCCTCCAACGTGGCTTCCAGCCGGCCGAGTTGCGCCTTCAGGGCCTCGACCGGGTCGCCGTCGTCGGGGAGCAGTTCGTCACGCAGGTGCGCCGCGAGTGCGGCCGGGGTGGGATGGTCGAACACCAGCGTCGCCGCCAGCGCCAGTCCGGTGGCCGCGACCAGACGGTTGCGCAGGTCGACCGCGGTCAGAGAGTCGAACCCGCTGTCGGTGAAAGCCCTGTCCGGGTCCACGCCTTCGGCACTGGCGTGGCCCAGCACGGCCGCGACATGGGAGCGCACCAGATGCAGCAGCTCCGCGTCGCGGTCGTCGGCGTTCATCTCCGTCAGTCGCCCACGGAGCCGTTCCGCGGTGCCGCCCTCGGCCGGGTCGAGCGACCGGTCGTCTCCTGTCCGCAGTGCGGCACGGGCGGCGGGCAGGTCCTCCAGCAGGCGTCCCGGGCGCAGGGACGCCAGCAGCGGGACGAACCGGTCCCACTCGACGGACGCCACGGCGGTGTACGCCTCGTCGCGGCCGGCCACCCGCCGCAGGACCGACAGGGCCCGCCCCGGGTCCAGGGACCGAAGTCCACTGCGCGCCAGGCTCTCCTGGTCACCCGTGCCGAGGTCCCAGGGGCCCCAGGCCACCGAGGCGGCCCACAGCCCCCGCGCACGGCGCCGGACCGCCAGGGCGTCCAGGTGGGCGTTGGCGGCGGCGTACGCGCCGTGCAGGACGCTGCCCCACAGTCCCGCCACCGAGGAGAACAGGACGAACGCGTCCAGCGCCGTGTCGGCGAACACCTCGTCCAGCAACTCCGCGGCCACCGCCTTCGTGCCGAGCGTGGCGGTGAGTTCCTCCGTGGTGAGGTCGGTGAGCGCGGTCAGCTCCATCGTGCCCGCGGTGTGCACCACCGCGTCGACCGGGCCGATCCGGCGGACCAGGTCCTCGAGCGCGTCCCGTTCGTACAGGACACAGGGCTCCACCCGGACACCGAGTTCGCGAAGATCGTCGCGGTCCGGTTCGATGTCACCCGCCAGCACGACCTGTTCGGCTCCGTTGTCGGTCAGCCAACGGCAGACGAGGGCATCGCGGGCGTCGCCGTTGCCGGTGACCAGGACGGTGCCGGCGGGGTCCCACGCGCCTTTCTCGGGCAGCCCCGCTCGGACCAGGCGGCGGGCAAGGACGCCCGAGGGGCGCACGCACAGTTCGTCCTCGCCACCCGGCTCGGCGAGGATCGCGCGCACCAACCCCGAGACGCGCTCGTCCAGGGTCTCTGGGAGGTCCAGCAGGCCGCCCCACATACGTGGGTGCTCCACCGCGGCAGTCCTGCCGAGCCCCCAGAGGGCAGCTTGCGCAGGGTCGGGTTCGGCGGTGTTCACCGCGTCTCGCGTGAGGCACCACAAGGTGGTGTCCGCACTGTGCTCGGCGAGGGTGCGGATCAGGTCCAGTGTCTGGCGCGGGGGCGCGAGGGACAGCACTCCTCGGACGGTGCGGGCGTCGAGTCCGGCGGCCACCTCCTCGACCGGCATGACGAGCAGCTCGTCGGCGGCGGTCAGGGCGGCCTGCACGGACCGCGCCCAGGGCTCGACCGCCGAGGCGGAGGGGACGGCCAGGATCCACATGCCCGGCAGGCTGCCGAGGGGCGTGACCGTCCGGGGCTTCCAGGTCGTGCGATAGCACCAACTCCCGGCGTCGTCCTCGGCGGTGTCGTCCGGTTCCGGTTCGAGCCAGTAGCGCCGGCGCTGGAAGGGGTAGGTGGGCAGGTCCACGGGGGAGGTGGCCGGGAGCATGGCGTCCCAGTCGACGGGCGTACCCGCGGCCCACAGTGTGGCCAGCGCGCTGAGCAGGGTCTCCGGTTCAGGCCGGTCCTTGCGCAG
Organism: Streptomyces sp. NPDC002817; assembly: GCF_053592055.1. NCBI lineage: Bacteria > Bacillati > Actinomycetota > Actinomycetes > Kitasatosporales > Streptomycetaceae > Streptomyces > Streptomyces sp. NPDC002817. The sequence continues at coordinate 114 of NZ_JBSFUY010000060.1, read as the reverse complement.
GGTTGGTACGGCCGTGACGTCGTCACCGCAGGCCTCACGCACCAACGCGGTCAACACACCCCCCGGCCCAACCTCGAGGAAGCGGCCCGCCCCCAACTCCCGCATCGCCGCGAC
>NZ_JBSFUY010000059.1:0-31165 GCF_053592055.1 Streptomyces sp. NPDC002817 | reverse complement strand
GCAGGCTGCCGGAGCCGGACCTTTTGTCTGCCGCCAGGCCACGCGATGCTGCACGGGCCGCCGGAGCAGACGGGTGGTGGCACAGGCGGGGGGAGCAGACGCCGCGGAGCATCGGAACAGCACAGTCCTTGACGTCGATCCGGCCGCCGGGACATCACAAGAGAAGAGTGTGCCGCATTGTGGCACACCATGCTAGACTGCGGCATGATCATGCCTGTGGGTTCGGAAGCGAGTCAAGAGGCAGCACGACGAATCCGCAGAACTGAGGCGCCGAGATGGAAATGAAGAGCCTGACCAGGTCGCTGCGCGTCCTGGAGGCCGTGGCGCAACACCAGCCGGTGACCGTGGGAGAGCTGACAAAGATCTTCGGGCTGCCCAAGTCGACCGTGCAGCGCACCCTGGTGACGCTCAACGAGGCGGGCTGGCTGCGGGCGAATCGCAGAGACACCACGCGCTGGGAGGTCGGCACCCGGGTGCTGGCCGTACGCCCCGCCGCCCTACAGGGATCCAGCCTGTTCGCCGCCGCCCGCGAGCCCATGTTCCGGCTCCGCGACACACTGAACGAGACCATCCACCTAACAGTGCCGGACGCCCTGCACGGCATCGTGGTGGTGGACCGCGTCGACTGCGACCACCCCGTACGAACCTTCCACGCCATCGGCGACATCTCCCCCCTGCACGCCACAGCCACCGGACACGCCGTCCTCGCCCATCTGCCGAAGTCCGAGGTCGACGAACTCATGGCGGGCGCACTCGAGGGCTACGGCCAGGAGACCATCACCGACCCGGCGGAGCTGCGTGCCGAGCTCCGCCGCGTCAGAGACCGCGGATACGCCGTCAACCACAACCAGTACCGCCCGGGTGTCTGCGCCATCGCGGCACCCGTCCTGGATGAGGACGGCACACCGCTGGCCAGCGTGGCCGTCTCCATGCCCGACTCACGCTTCGATCCCGGCCGGCTCCCCGAGCTGGGGCAGCTGGTGACCCACACCGCGGCGGAAATCACCGCCCGCCACCTGGGCTGAGACCAGCGGGCGGCCAGAACGACAGCCCAGCGCTCCCCCCGTCCAGGGCGCCGTACACCGCCCAGGCCATGCGGCGGCCTACCAGACCAGCGGCCGGCCCCTGCGCCTTGCGACACCTGCGCAGCCCGCCTGCGCACAGTGACAGAGCTGCGCCCGCGCCCGGTGGAGGAAAAGCCGCCGCCCCGTGCCCGGTGGCGTGGAAACCGGGCACGGGGCGGCCCGTCGCGGTGCGCGATACGGGGTAGTCAGGGCATGACCACCGTCATCGCACGGGCACCGCGAGGTACTGGTACTCCAGGAACTCGTCAATCCCCACCCGGCCGCCTTCACGGCCGAGCCCGGACTGCTTCACCCCTCCAAAGGGGGCGGCCGGGTTGGAGACGAGACCGGTGTTGAGGCCGACCATGCCCACCTCGAGGCGTTCACTGACGCGCAGGGCGCGGTCGAGGCCCTCGGTGAAGACGTAACCGACCAGCCCCCAGGGGGTGTCGTTGGCACGGCCGACGACCTCGTCCTCGCCATCGAAGGTCAAGATCGCCGCGACGGGGCCGAAGATCTCCGTGTCCATCAGCCGGCTGCCAGGTTCGACGTCGGCGAGGACGGTGGGCGGGTAGAAACAGCCCGGACCCTCGGGCGTCTGGCCGCCGACGAGCACCCGGGCGCCGCGCTCCACCGCGTCGCCGACCAGCTCCGCCACCTTGGCCCGCCCGGCCGCGTCGATCAGCGGGCCCACATCGACCCCGTCCCGGGTGCCAGGCCCCACGACGAGCGCGCCCATCCGCTCGGCCAGGCGCCGCCCGAACTCCTCCGCCACCGACCGGTGCACGAAGAAGCGGTTCGCGGCCGTGCACGCCTCGCCCATGTTGCGCATCTTGGCGAGCATCGCGCCGTCCACTGCCGTGTCCAGGTCGGCGTCTTCGAAGACGATGAACGGCGCGTTGCCGCCGAGCTCCATCGAGGTCCGGACGACTGCGTCGGCACACTGAGCGAGCAGCAGGCGCCCGACGTTGGTGGAGCCGGTGAAGGAGAGCTTGCGAATCCGCCCGCCGCGCAGGAGCGGTTCGCACACCTCCCCCGCACGGGAGGTGGTGACGACGTTCAGCACGCCGTCCGGCAGCCCGGCCTCCTTGAGGATCGCGGCGAGGGCCAGGCTGGAGAGCGGGGTCTGCGGGGCCGGCTTGAGGATCATCGTGCAGCCCGCCGCGATGGCGGGGCCGATCTTGCGGGTGCCCATGGCGAGCGGGAAGTTCCACGGGGTGATCAGGAGACAGGGGCCTACCGGGCGGCGGGAGAGCAGCATGCGGTTGCGGCCGTCGGGCAGGATTCCGCCGCCGCCGTCGATGCGGACGGCCTCCTCGGAGAACCAGCGGAAGAACTCGGCCGCGTACGCCACCTCTCCCCTGGCCTCGGCCAGCGGTTTGCCCATCTCGGACGTCATCAGGTGGGCGAGTTCGTCGGTGCGGTCGAGGATGATCTCGTAGGCGCGCCGCAGGATCTCACTGCGCGCGCGGGGCGCCGTACGGGCCCACTCCTCCTGCGCCCGCACGGCCGCGTCCTCCGCCAGCCGGGAGTCCTTGACGCCGGCGTCGGCGACGTGGGCGATGATCTCGCCGGTCGCCGGGTCGTCGACGGGCATGGTGGCGCCGTCCGCGGCGTCCACCCAGGACCCACCGATGAACAACTGCGTGGGTGTGTCGGTCATGACGTCTCTCCAGGTTGAGCGGCTTGATCGGCGGCGGGGTCGAGCAGTTCCGCGAGATGCAGAGCGCGGATGCCCCGGTCTCCGGCGAGGTGGTCGATCTGGGTGGCGCAGCTGAAACCGTCGGCCACGACGACAGTCGACGTGGCCTGGCCGATGCTGTCGAGGCGTGGCCTCAGGGCCAGGTCGGCGACGGCCATCGAGGTGTCGTAGTGCTGCTCCTCGAAACCGAAGTTCCCGGCGAGTCCGCAGCAGCCCTCGGCTTCGTCGACCTTGCCCACGCCCAGTCGGCGCAGCAGGTCGGCGGGGCGGCTGCCCTTGAAGGTCGCGTACTCGTGGCAGTGGGTCTGCAGGGCGACCTTCTCCGGCAGTTCCGGCGGCATCCAGCCAGGCGCGGCCAGGTCGGTCAGGGCACCCGTGAAGGTGTGGACGCGGTCCGCGACCCGGCGGGCGGCGTCCGTCCCGAGGAGTTCGGGCACGTCGCGCTTGAGTGCGGCGGCACAGCTTGGCTCGGCCACGATGATGGGCCGCTCGTCACCGTTGTCCAGGTGGGCGACGGTACGGGCCATGATCCTGCGGGCCACGGACAGCTGACCGGTGCTGACCCAGGTCAGACCGCAGCACAGGCCGTCCTCCGCAGTGCAGGGGATCCCGGCGTCGGTGAGCACCCGGCTCGCGGCTCCGGCCACCTCGGGACGAAAGGCGCGGGTGAAACTGTCGACGAAGAGCACGGCCCTCGCTGAATCGCCGGTCCTCGCATCGCGCAGGACCCTGCGCAGGACGTGCCGGGAGGCGAAGGCGGGAATCCTGCGCTTCGTGGTCACGCCTCCGAGGCGGGCGAGGAGCCGGCCGAGCGGTCCGCGGAGCAGCGCGTTGAGCGGACGAGCGGCGTATCCGGCGAGGGCGGAGGTCAGGGGCAACCAGCCCAGCGAGTAGTGGGAGCGGGGCCTCAAGCGGCCCTTGTAGTGCTGGTGCAGGAACTCCGCCTTGTAGGTGGCCATGTCGACGCCGACCGGGCAGTCGCTGGAGCACGCCTTGCAGGAAAGGCACAGATCGAGCGCGTCGCGGACCTCCGTCGAGCGCCAGCCGTCCTGGACGGTCTCGCCTCGCACCATCTCCTGGAGGAGTCGGGCCCGACCCCGCGTGGAGTCGTTCTCCTCCCCCGTGGCCCGGTAGCTCGGGCACATCACACCGCCCGCGTCGCTGCGACATCGACCGACGCCGACACAGCGGCGAGCCGCGCCCGCGAAGCCGTCCTCGTCGTGCGGGAAGGTGAACTCCGTCGCCAGGGGCTGGATCTGGTGCAGCGCGAGATCGGCGTCGAGCGAAGCCGGGGCGACGATGACACCGGGATTCAGCAGCCCCTCGGGATCGAAGACCTCCTTGAAGGCGGCGAACGCCCGGATCATCCGGTGGCTGTACATGACCTCCAGCAGCTCACCGCGCGCTCGCCCGTCACCGTGCTCGCCGGACAGCGTCCCGCCGTGCGCGACGACCAGCGCGGCCGCCTCGTGCAGGAAGCGACGGGCGGCTGCCCGGCCGGTGTCCGTGGCGAGGTCAAAGTCGATGCGTACGTGGACGCATCCCGCGCCGAAGTGCCCGTACATCACGCCAGTCAGCCCGTGGTCGGCGAGCAGCTTGCGAAAGTCCCTCAGGTAGCCGGCCAGGTCCTCGGGCGCGACCGCCGAGTCCTCCCAGCCGGGCCAGGATTCCCCGCCGTCGACGAGGCGGGCGGCCAGACCCGCGCCGTCCTCGCGGACCCGCCACAGGGAGCGCCGCTCGGCCGCACTCTCCACGACCCGCCCGCCGGTCATCCGGCTCTGCGCCTTCAGCACTTCGAGGAGCTCGGCCGCACGGGCGTTCACCGTGGCCTCATCGTCGCCGTCCAGCTCGACGTACAGCCAGGCCCGCCCCTCGGGCAGTCCGGTGACGGAGTCGGGGCCCCGCCGGGCGCGCATGGTGGCGACGATCGCCTCGTCCATGCCCTCCACAGCGGTGGGATTCCAGCGCAGGATCTCGGGGACGTCCTCGGCCGCGTCGACGACGTCGTCGTAGCCAAGGGTGAGCAGCGCCGAAGCCTGTGCGGTCGCCACCAGGCGGACCGTCGCGGCAGTGACGACCGCACAGGAGCCCTCGGTGCCGACCAGAGCGCGGGCCATGTCGAAGCCGCGCTCGGGCAGCAGGTGGTGCAGCTGATAGCCGGAGACCTGGCGCGGAATGCGGCCCAGCTCGGTCCGGATCGGCGCCAGGTTGTCACCGATCAGGCGTCGTACGTCCGCTTCGAGGCGGGCGACGCGCTCCGCGTCCGCAAAATCCACCGGGTGCAACCCCACGTGGTCGGCGACGGCCCGAACACCGTCGGCCGTCACGATCTCCAGCGCCTCGATGTGGGAGCTGGTCCGCCCGTGCCGCACCGACCGGTTGCCGCACGCGTCGTTGCCGATCATGCCGCCGAGGGTGCAGCGGCTGTGCGAGGACGGGTCGGGGCCGAAGGAGAGTCCGTGCAGCGCGGTCGCGCTCTGCAGCGCGTCGAGGACGACTCCGGCCTCGACACGCGCGGTCCCGGCGGCCGGGTCGATGTCCAGGATCCGGTTCATGTAACGGGAGAAGTCCAGGACGACGCCCGGCCCGACCGCGTTGCCCGCCATGCTCGTGCCACCGCCGCGAGCGGTGACCGCGACGCCCGTCTCCTTGCAGGCCCGCAACACCGCGACCACATCGTCCGTGGAGCGGGGGAAGGCCACAGCCTGCGGGGGGACTCGGTAGTTGGAGGCGTCGTAGGCGTACTGGCCGAGGGTGCCCAGGCCGGATTCCACCCGCAGGCCCGGAGCCGTCTCGACGAGCCGGGCGGCCAGCCGCGCCACGCTGTCGCTCATCGTGCCGACGCTCCTGAGGTACCGGCCTCCACGGCGGTCGCCCACGCCTGGAGGCCCTCGTCCACCGCCGTCCCGTCGATCACCAGCGCCGGGATCATCCGCACCACCTGGTTCCAGGCCCCGCACAGCAGCAGAAGCAAGCCCTCGTCCACGGCCGCCCGCTGCACGCGGGCGGCTGTATCGGGGTCGGGGCTGCCGTCCTCGGTGACGAACTCGGTGGCCAGCATCAACCCCAGCCCCCGCACATCACCGATGCCCGGCGTCCGGTCGGCTACCGCCTCCAGGCCCTGCCGCAGCCGCGCTCCCATCGCCTCGGCGTTCTCGACGAGCTTCTCGTCGCGTACGACGTCGAGAGTGGCGCAGGCCGCGGCGCAGGCGACGGCGTTGGCGCCGTACGTACCGCCCTGCGAACCGGGCCACGCCTTGCTCATCAGCTCCTCCGAGGCGGCGATCCCGGACAGCGGGAAGCCGCTGGCCAGACCCTTGGCAGTGACGAGGATGTCGGGCGCGACACCGAAGTGGTCATGCCCCCAGAAGCAACCGGTGCGGCCGACGCCGGTCTGCACCTCGTCGAGGATGAGAAGGAATCCGTGGCGGTCCGCGCGCTCCCGCAGCCCCTCCATGAAGACGCGGTTGGCAGGCACGTACCCGCCCTCGCCGAGCACCGGCTCGACAATGATCGCAGCCGTGTCTGCGGGCGAGGAGATCGTCTGGAGTGTGTAGTCGAGCTCCTGCAGGGCGAAGCGGGTGGCGGTCTCCTCGTCCCAGCCATACCGGTAGGCCGACGGGAAGGGGGTGACGACCACACCGCTCATCAGCGGGGAGAAGCCGGAGCGGAAGCGGGTGCCGGAGGTGGTCATGGAGGCGGCGGCGACCGTACGACCATGGAAGCCGCCGTGACAGACGATGACGTTCGGGCGGCCGGTGGCCTGGCGGGCCAAGCGCAGCGCGGCCTCGACGGCCTCGCTTCCGGAGTTGGTGAAGAACAGGCTGTCCAGACCGACCGGCAGCACCTCGCCGAGCTTGTCGACGAGGCGGCGCAGGGGCTGGTGCATGACCGTCGTGTACTGGCCGTGGATCAGCGTGCCGACCTGCTCCTGCGCCGCCGCCACAACCTTCGGGTGACAGTGACCAGTGCTGGTGACACCGATACCGGCGGTGAAGTCGAGGTAGCGGCGGCCGTCCTCACCGTAGAGGTGGACGCCCTCGCCCCGGGTCACCACCACGGGAGTGGCCTGGCGAAGATGCGGCGACAGTGCGGTCATGGTCGTCTCCCGGCGTGGGTCGTCGGACTGGTGCGCTTTGCCAAGCATCTCCGCCGCCCGGAGACGAGCCAAAGCGCGATCTGTCCGGTACGGGCCCGCTGTTCGGACGTTCTGTCAAGCACGGGCCGGAAATGCGGCGCTCCCTGCCTCGTTCACCGAGGCGGAACCGCCCTTGCGCAGGTCAGCAAGGCTTGTCACAGTGGCCGGGCACTCCCCTCTCGGCTTCGCTCGGGCGGGGCACCCCCATGGAGACACCGTGAACGACAGCCGTTCGACGGCACGACCGCCGGACATGGACGGCCCGGACAGCACCGCGCCCGGCCGCGCCCTCACCCTCGCCGACGTCCTGACCCTGCCCGTACTGGCCGCCGGCCGGCCCCAGGTCGTCACTGGCGTAACCGAACTCGACCGGCCGGTCCGCTGGGTCCACATCACCGAGCTGACCGACCCCGCCTCCTTCCTCAAGGGCGGCGAGCTCGTCCTGACCACCGGCATGCCCCTGCCCGAGGAACCGGCGGGCATCCGACGCTACGTCGACGAACTCGCCGGCATCGGGGCGGCGGCCCTGGTCATCGAACTCGTACGGCGCTACCACCGCCCGCCCGACGCCCTCGTCCACGCCTGCCAGACCCGCGGCCTCCCGCTGATCACTCTCGCCAAGGACGTCAACTTCCTCGAGGTCACCCAGGTCGTCCACGCCCTCATCCTCGGCAATCAGGCCGAGGCGATGCGCCGCACCCAGCGCGTCCACGAGGCGTTCACCGCGCTGACGCTGCGCGGAGCCGGACCGGAGGACGTCATGCGCGCGGCAGCGGAGATGAGCGGCCGTACCGTCGTCCTGGAAAACCTGGTCCACCAAGCACTGATCTGCGAACCCTCCGGCACCACCCTGGAAGAAGCGCTCACCGACTGGGAGCAACGCTCCAGAGCGACCCCGCCCGGAGACCGCACGAGCCAGCACGGCCCGGAGGGCTGGCTCACCGCACCGGTCGAATACCAAGGTGAACGCTGGGGCCGCGTGGCCATGCTGCCGGCTCCCACCACCGAACCGGCCTTCGCACCGGAGCACATCACCGTCCTGGAAAGAACGGCGATGGCCCTGACCGTCGCCCGCCTCATCCACCCCACCCCCTGGGAACGCACCGCGCACCGCAACGCCCTGCGCGACCTCGTCGAGCAGCGCCACCGCTCCCCCGAAGACGCCCATGCCCGCCTGACCGCGCTGGGCCTGCCCACCGAGAACAGCCGCTTCCTCACGGTCGTGGTGGACCTCCCCGCAGATGACATCGCGGCGAATCCCGAGACCGGACTGTCCCAGGACCTGCACACGACGGGCATCCCGGCACTCATCGGCGAACTGGCCCCCGGTCGCGTGGGAGTCCTCCTCGCCCTGAGCCCCTCACACCCCTGGCAGCCCGCGGTCGAACGGCTGAGCCACGCCGCGCTCGGCCTTTCCCCGCAGGCCGTCGTGAGCATCGGCTCCGTGGTCGACGACCTCACCGACGCCCCCCGTTCCTTCCGCCAGGCAACCCGCGTGGCGGAGGCCACCCCGCCCGACCAGCCCCTCCCCCCGGGCCGCTCCTTCCACGAACTCTCCGATGTGGACCTGCGCCGCCTGCTGTACGCGCTCCGCGAGGACACCCGGATCCAGGAATACGCCGAACAACGACTCGGCCGCCTCCTCGATCACGACGCCCGACACGGCACCGAGCTGCTGACGACCCTCCGCCACTACCTCGACGCCGCCGGCAACAAAACCAGCGCCGCCCGCCGCGGCGGCCTGTCCCGCGAGACGCTCTACCAACGCCTGCGCACCATCGAGCGCCTGCTCGACTGCGACCTCGAATCCGGCGAACAGCGCACCGCATTGCACGTGGCCCTGATGGCGTTGCACGTCTTGCGCACCGGCTGACCCCATGCCTCGCCTGCGGATGTTCCGTCGAAGAACCGCCGCGCCCTGCCCCGCAGATGCGATCTCAGAGTGAGCCGCAAGGTCAGGTGCGGCGAGGCCCGCCGCTGTATCGGGTCGGTGGTCGCCGACTTGAACACCCCTAGCGCACACAGCACATCACCGCGCGGGCCGTTCGACGACCACCCGGTTCACCCGGAGCTTGCCTACTGACCTTTCCGTTCAGTTGTCGGGGCTGACATTGGTTGATCCCTGCGGTACGCCGTGGGCATGCGATACGCGCAAGGCGGTGGTCTCACCGCGCGAGGTCAGGTCGCCCGGGAACGGGTGCGCATGCTGGCAGTCGATGGCTTCGCACGGGGTGAGAAGAACACGGTGATCGCGAAGGAACTGCGGGTCAGCGTCCGGTCGGTGGAGCGGTGGCGTCGTTCCTGGCGCGAGGGAGGGCGGCAGGCCCTGCGTCCCTCGGGGCCGGCCAAGCGGCCGAAGATCGGCGACAGTGACTTCGCTGTGCTCGAGCCGCTGTTACTGGAAGGCGCGACAGCTCAGGGCTGGATGGATGAGCGGTGGACGCTCTCCCGCGTGCAGCTGCTGATTGCAGACCAGTTGGGGGTGTCGTTGTCGATCCGCGGAGTGTGGGAGTTGCTGCGGCGGCACGGCTGGTCGTGTCAGCATCCTGCGCGGCGGGCCATCGAGCGGGACGAAGCGGCGGTGGCCGGCTGGGTGAAGGAGACCTGGCCGCAGGCAAAGCCACCGCAGCGGCGCTCGGGGCATGGCTGGTCTTCGAGGACGAAGCCGCCGTCTCGATGACGTCGCACCGCTCCCGCACCTGGGCACCGAGAGGAAGCACTCCTGTGGTCCGGTTCAACGGCGCCTCCCGCGGCCGCATTTCGATGGCTGCGTTGGTGTGCTTCAAGTCCGGCGAACGCAGCCGCCTGATCTACCGGCCTCGCGTCCAGGGCCATCACCGAGGTGCCCATCGCGGCTTCACCTGGCAGGACTACCGTGATCTTCTCGTGCGGGCGCACCTACAGCTCGGCGGTCCCGTTGTGGTGATCTGGGACAACTTGAATGTTCATCGCTGCAGTCGATTACGTGAGTACGCGGCAGACCATGACTGGCTCACCATCGTCCAGTTGCCCAGCTATGCACCCGACCTCAATCCTGTCGAGGGCATCTGGTCGTTGCTCCGGCGCGACACCACCGCCAACGTCGTCTTCCACGACCGCGACCACCTCGTCCGAGCCGTCCGCAGAGGCCTGCGCCGGATCCAACGACGCACCGACCTCATCGAGGGCTGCCTCGCGGAAACAGGCCTCTCACTCACCCCGACAACTGAACGGAAAGGTCAGTAACAAGTGATCACCACGTGCAGCAAGAAGGCCCAGCCACTGACCTGGGCCTTCTTCGTGGAGCGGGTGACGCGTACCCTCTGATCGCCTGGAACGGGGACAACGCGCCGACGGAACTCGCCCTCCGGCACGGCCGGCTGACGCTGACGGTCGGCTCGGGGAGCATCTCGGTCGACCGGACGACGGTCGAGCGGACCTGGCGGTACGCGCCGCGCCATCCACTTCCACGACGACGGCCTATCGCACGTTGATGAGGGCATGGGGAAGCGTCAGCCGCGGCCGAGGATCGTGTCGGACGAACTGTGGTCGCTCATCGGGCCGTTGCTGCCCGAGCCGCCCCCGCGGCAGGACGAGGGCAGACCTCGAGTGCTCGACCGGCAGGCCTTGTGCGGGATCCTGTTCGTCCTGCACACCGGCATCCAATGGGAGTACCTCCGCAGGAACTCGGCTTCGGCTCGGGCATGACATGCTGGCGCCGCCTGGCGGCCTGGAACGAAGGCGGCGGCATATTGGACCCCTCGCCCGCTCACGGCTCTCATCATGGACGCGCGCCGACACGACCGACGTGGTTGAGCGGCGTGGCTGGCCCGGTAGCGGCAAGACGCCTGCGGTGGTCTCACCCTCTGATGAGTGCAGGCACCTTTCCTGCACGCATCAGGTCCCTCCGCCGCAGGCACAGTCGCGGCAACGTGATCGACCGGACAGCTCCAGCGAGGTACTCCGGCGGGGGTCGCGCCCGAGGTAACGCAGGAGGACCGCCACGTCGTCGTCCCCCTGCTTGGGGACGAGGGCTGCGACGTACGCGCCGCGAGGGCGCAGCGGCTCGACGATCTCCCTGGCGATCTTGAGGAGGGAGCGGGCCAGCTCGGGTGTGAGCGGCGGCGGCCGGCCCGTCGCCATGGCGATGTCCCAGGCGTGGACCGCTGTATCCAGCCCGCGCGCCGCCGAGCCGGACCACGGGGACAACTCGTGCGGCGGCACCGGCGTGGGCACCTCAGCGACGTCCCGGTCGATCCCCGCCCACGCCTTCGCCGCGCGTGCCAGGGCGTCCTCCAGGAACGCCACCGGGTCCACGCCCTCCATATCGCCCGACGGGTCGAACGGGTTGAAATCGAGGCCGGGTTCGCCGGTCAGCGCGGCGGCGTAGCCGCCCTGGTCGCCGACGGCGTGCTGGAAGACCTGGGCGACGGTCCACCCCGCCGCAGGGCGTCGGCAGGTGCCAGCCGTCGGCGGGGACGGCGCGGACCGCCGTGCACAGTGCTTCGTGGGAGGCGTCCAGGACGTCCCAACCGCTGGAAACGATGCCATGGCTCATCGGAGAGCCCTCTTTCGTGGTGCCCTCACCGTGATGAATGTTGTTGTCATGCGTCCACGCTCGGCCCGTGACGGTAGGAGAATCCGTACCCTCTGCGACAACAGGACTGCCGGTACTAAGACACCGCTTCTTTTGGCCTGGGGTGGTCGTCGGTCAGTGCATGGCAGACCTGGTCCAGCGGCTGGTACCGGACGAGTTGTGGGAGCTGCTTCGCCGGGTGGTACCTCCTACGGAGGTCATACGTCCCCAGGGCGGGGCCGACGACGGGCGGGCGACCGCGAGACGTTGGCGGCGATCATCTTCGTGGCCACGTCGGGCTGCACCTGGCGGCAACTCCCGCCGGTCTTCGGCCCGGCGTGGCCCACGGTCTACCGGCGCTTCGCGCAGTGGAGCCGTGCCCGCGTCTGGGCCAGACTGCACCGCGTCATCCTCGACGAACTCGGCGCGCTCGGTGAGCTGGACTGGTCCCGATGTGCAATCGACTCGGTAAGCGTCAGGGCCGCAAAAGGGGGCTACTGACGGGACCGAATCCGACCGATCGCGGCAAGCCGGGATCGAAGATCCACCTGATCACCGACCGAAAAGGACTGCCCCTGTCCCTGGGCATCTCCGCAGCCAACCTGCACGACAGTCAGGGCCTGGTGCCGCTCGTACGAGGCATACCGCCGATCCGGTCCCGCCGGGGCCCGCGTCGCAGGCGACCTGGGAAACTTTATGGCGACAAGGGATACGACTACGACCAGCTGCGCCGATGGCTCCGCAGCCGCGGCATACGCCACCGCATCGCCCGCAAAGGCATCGAATCCTCACAACGACTCGGCCGCCACCGATGGGTGGTCGAGCGAACGGTGTCCTGGCTGGCAGGCTGCCGCCGTCTCCACCGCCGCTACGAGCGCAAGCCCGAGCACTTCCTGGCCTTCGTGGGCATCGCTGCCCTCCTCATCGGCAATCGGCGCCTCACACGGATCCGATAACTCACTGGTCAGAGGTGTTCCCCTCGGTCAGGATTCGCTCATGGACGAGCCAGCCACCACCGCCTGGAAGTACGCGGCGAACCTCATCTGCGAGGAAGACCTGCCCATGTTGGCGGCCCACCTACTGGCTGCCGGCCACGACTCTCCTTCACTGCGCGACCTGGCCGGCCGTTCCCGGCGCGAGCACCCAGCAGAGATCCGCCAGCTCTTCGGGCACACCATGGAGGAGCTCGGGATCCAGATCCCGGACTACGAGACCGCTGAACGCTGCCTCCTGCATCACATGGCGACAGAGCTGACCGCCGGTGCCTTGTCACCGAAGATGGCCGCAGATCGAGTCTGGCAGGGGATCGAGGCGTTGACAGATCCTGAGCGGGAGTTCGTGGCGGCCGTGGGCCTGGAGTACCACCTCGACTTCATGTCCCCCGAAGAGGTCCGGGCCTGGGAGAACGCTGTACGTCTCGCCGCAAAGACTCTGGCTGGAACAGCCTTCCCACACACGCAGTGACACCAGCCACGGCCACGCCCACCACTCACCAGCAGCCAGCCCTCACGCACACCAAAAGACGACCTCTAAGCGATACGCCTGTCCAGCCTGCGCCGGGGCCGGCCTTACGCCCGGCCCCCGCCGCCCTCTTGCAGACCCCACCCCGCCGCCCAGCCAGCTGAGACTCCCGTGCCGCCTCCCACCGTGGCACGTGCTCCACGAGCAACTCGCCGACATGTCCACGGGACACACCGGTGAAGGCAGGATGGGACGGGGCAACACGATTCAAGACGTTCACAGCATCCGATCGTGCCGTCCGCCACTGACTACCCCAAGGCCGTGCGCGGGCATCGCCGGGCGATGCGCAACTATCCAGGGAGTGAGGCACCGATGGCACCGTATGACGTCAAGCGAGAGCAGAAGGAGCTCTACGCGCCCAAGAACACGGTGTGGGCCATCGTGGATGTTCCCGAGCAGCAGTTCCTCGCCATCGACGGTACGGGGAACCCCAATACTGCTCCTGCCTACGCCCAAGCGGTCGAGGCCCTCTACTCGGTCGCCTACACCCTCAAGTTCGCCAACAAGCGCACGGGGGGCGGTGATTTCGTCGTCGCTCCGCTGGAAGGGTTGTGGTGGGCGGACCGGCCCGAAGCGTTCACCAGCGGAGCCAAGGACTCCTGGCACTGGACCATGCTCATCAACATGCCCTCCTGTATCACCAAGGAGATGATCGAGGACGCCAAGCAGACTGCGCTGACCAAGAAGAAGATCCCCACGATCTCCCGGCTCCGGCACCTCACCCTCCACGAAGGCCGCAGCGCCCAAGTGCTGCACATCGGCTCCTACGACGACGAGGCTCCCGTGCTGCACGAACTCCACCACTCCTATCTCGACGCCAACGGCCTGCGTCCATCAGGGCTGCATCACGAGATCTACCTCAGCGATCCCCGCAAGACTGCCTCCGAGAAGCTGAAGACCATCCTGCGCCAGCCATTCGAAGACCTCGGCAGGTAGCTGCGTGGCCGCCGCCGCGCTGGCGCCCGTGCGCACGACGGCCTGCTGAACCACCCACCATCCGCCCCCCGGGCCAGTACGCCCCGCGAGACGTACTGTGACCGCAAGTGGGATGGAGTCGTCTCCATCAGCAGAGACAGCACAATGCTGGCCATGCGTCAGATCCACCGTTCGCGGACGAGTGATCCGCAGGGCTCTGTGGCGCAGGCCGCTGGCCCACCACCACGAGGGCGGATGGTTGCGCGCGGACAGCGTCCACCCTCCTGACGACCGCTCCGACAACGACCGCCTCGCGGTTGAGCGGCGTCGCCTGGCTTTGTCCATGAGCACGGGCAATAGACGTTCACCACTTCGGGAGTCATTCGGCACATCGACGATTCGAACGGACGCTTCCCACCGTGGCGGTGCGCGGTCCCTCTCCGCGGATGAAAAACGCGTTGGCCGGTCCGCCGCGGAGCTGCGACGATTCCCCCGTTTAGCAGCGGAGGGCATTTGTTCGTTTTCGTGTGTGCTGGGTGTGGCGCCAGGCTGACCAACCCGCTGTCCCAGGTAGAGCTGCCAGCCCACGCCTATCAGAAGTACGGGAACGCGATTCAGCTCCCGGTTCTCATGGAGTCGGGCACGTTTGCCGTGGAACCGGAGCCGTGGGGGCATCCGTGGCGGCAGATCGATCCAGACGAGGCGGCAGCCCGCGGCATCCACGCTCTGGTGTACGCCGTGTCCGGCGGCCCACCCGGCACCATCGTCATCGCACCCGGGGATACCCGCGGTACCGTGCTCGTTCCGGAGCAAGCCGGCGGCTACTGCTGCGGCCTCGGCTGGGGTGACGGCCCCAACATGGCTTGCGAGGCGTGCGGCCTGCTCGTGGCGAACCGCATCGACGACTGCTCGCTCTGGCAGGCGGTCTGGCTCGCGCCGGACGCCGTGCACCGCCTGCCCGTCGACGACGCCCACATCGCGATCCTCTCCTGGGCGGAACTATTGGTGGAGGGGAAGGTCACGCCCCCGAGCGTGCCGCTCACGAGATGGGGCTCGCTGCTCGGGCTGGACCA
Organism: Streptomyces sp. NPDC002817; assembly: GCF_053592055.1. Classification (NCBI taxonomy): domain Bacteria; kingdom Bacillati; phylum Actinomycetota; class Actinomycetes; order Kitasatosporales; family Streptomycetaceae; genus Streptomyces; species Streptomyces sp. NPDC002817. The sequence goes on along the minus strand of NZ_JBSFUY010000059.1, from coordinate 16,197 downwards.
CTGGTGGTCCTGGAACCCGCAATGGGAAGCGGCAGCCGGCCGGGCGCTGGCCCACTTGCTGGTCGCCTCGGATGGCCGGCCCGTAGCTGTCCCGCACGGCCTGATCGCGGAAGTGTTCCAACGCGCCCTCGACGCCCTGCTTCCCGCGGTCCAGCCGGCGCGGCGCGCCGTCCTGGCCGGACCCGGACTGCCCGCCCCCGATACGGACACCGACATCGTCATCGTGCCGACCCACCCACAGACGGGGGAAGCCTGGAGCCCGGCCGGCCCGACCGCATCGGCATACCCGGTGCCGCTGCCGTTCGGGGTGTGGATGTGGATGGCCTTCCCCAAGCCACACCTCCACCTCCCCGTGTCAGGAACCATGCCCGACGGCGTTCTCCGCGACGACCCGCCCGCGCCGCCTCCCCACCGCCTGTTCCGGGCCGACCCGGGAACCTTCCAGCACACGTTGATCCGGCTGCCGGCCGTCCGTAACCCGTGGCTGCACGAGATCCTGGAAAACCTCACGCACCACATGCGCGCCGGCCTCTTCTAGCCGACTGGCAGGGGGCGCCGGTGCTCACTCTTCGAAACTGCCGCAATCGACCAGAGGCGGTCAGTGGTGCCCCTCGAAGTGGTAAACAACTGCCGTCCGTTCTCGGGCTCTGGTCCACTTCTTGGGACCAGAGCCCGTTCTCGTGGACAAAGTCCGCCCACCTGGCATGCAGCACGCGATACCGGCTATTAGCCCTTCCGTCCACGCACACGAGGCTCCGCCCGACCCCAGCCGGAGGCACGTCCGCGTCATTGCCGTAGCCGGGCCGGGGCCCGGTATCCCACGCCGCCCGCAACGACGCACCACCTCCCCTTACCTGCACTGCTGACACACCACACAAGGCACCTCAGCCCGGTCCGCAGAACACAGCCCTCGACGCGCCGCGTGCACGGCAGCATCCGAGCAACCGGCGCGCCACCGACAGCGGAAGGGGAGCGGCAGCCTGTTCCGTACCCTGGCGGCATGCGCATGCGCCCCACTGTGAGCTGGACCCCGACCCCGAACCTGCCGCCGGGCACCACAGATCTGGAGCCGGTCGCCGGGGTGCTGAGCACTGGCGATGTGCTGGTTCTCACCGGGGCGGGCATCTCCACGGAGTCGGGCATCCCCGACTACCGGAGCGAGGGCGGGAGTCTGAGCCGGCACACTCCGATGACCTACCAGGACTTCACTGCCAGCGGCCAGGCCCGGCGCCGGTACTGGGCGCGCAGCCACCTCGGCTGGCGCACCTTCGGCCGCGCCCGCCCCAACGCCGGACACCGGGCCGTGGCCGCGTTCGCGCGGCACGGCCTACTCTCGGGCGTGATCACCCAGAACGTCGACGGCCTGCACCAGGCCGCCGGCACCGAAGGCGTCGTGGAACTCCACGGCAGCCTGACTCAGGTCGTCTGCCTTTCCTGCGGCGCGCACAGCCCACGCAGCGAACTCGCCCAGCGGCTGGAGGAGGCCAACCAGGGCTTCGAGCCGGTGGCCGCCGGAATCAACCCGGACGGCGACGCCGACCTCACCGACGAACAGGTCGGGGACTTCCGCGTGCTGCCCTGCACGATCTGCGGCGGCATCCTCAAACCGGACGTGGTGTTCTTCGGCGAAAGCGTCCCGCCACCGCGGGTCGAACACTGCCGCGAACTGGTCCACCAGGCTGCCTCACTGCTCGTCCTGGGTTCCTCGCTGACGGTGATGTCCGGGCTCCGGTTCGTCCGCCAGGCAGCCCAGGCCGGGAAGCCGGTGCTGATCGTCAATCGGGACCAGACCCGGGGCGACCAGCACGCCCTCACCCGGGTCGCGCTCCCGCTGGGAGCAGCCCTCACCACCGTGGCCGGCCATCTGGGCATCCCTGTCGATGATGAGGCGACGGCCCGGGCGAACGAGTGACGGCCGCTGGGCGTCACCGAAGCGACCGTCGAGGTCTTGACCTGCTGCCTGGTCGGGGGCATCGCACAGCCACTGCCCCGCGGGGTGTCAGTGCCGAGTGTCGTCGTGCGCATGAACTCTGTCCGAGCTGAGCCTCGTACTGCTGCCGCACGGGGCACTTTGTGCACACGGCTGCCGCAGGAGTCGCTGCGGCATGGTGAGAAGGTCCGCAGATCCCGACGTCAGACCTTCCGGATCCGGTCGGCGATCTCCGGCCTCGCGGCGAACCCGGCCGCCTTGTACGTGGCGACACCGCCGACGTTGGAGCTCGGCGTGCACACGCGCACGCTTGACGAGCCCATCTCCCGCAGTGCGGCCGCCCCGGCGACGGTGATCGCCCTCCCGTAGCCGCGGGCGCGGTGGTCCGTGTGAACGCCCATCGGCTCGACGAGTCCCGGCTTCCCCGGACCGGCCGACCAGACCGTCACCACCGACGCGGGGTTGACCTGGTCGTCGTAAGCACCCAGGCAGTGGAAGTGAAGGTGCCCCGCGACACTGTCGGCAGCTTCAAGCCGCAGATCGTCAAGAAGCGACAGCGACGCCGGGAAGCTCGCGAACCGTCCCATCTACGTGGTGACGGTGGACGGCACCCGCGACATCCTCGGCATCTGGGCCGGCGACGGCGGCGAGGGAGCCAAGTACTGGCTGCACGTGTTCACCGAGCTGAAGAACCGCGGCCTGGACGACGTGCTCATGCTGGGCTGCGACGGGCTCAAAGGACTCCCCGAGGCCGTGGAGACCGTCTGGCCTAGCACAATAGTCCAGACGTGCGTCGTTCACCTGCTGCGCAATTCGTTCCGATACGCCGCCCGCCAGGACCGGGACAAGGTCGCAGGGGCTCTCAAACCCGTCTACACCGCACCCAGCGAGGACGCCGCGACGCAGCGGTTCCTGGAGTTCCAGGAATCCTGGGGCCGCAAGTAGCCGGTGATCGTGAAGCTGTGGTCGGGTGCCTGGGCCGAGTTCGTGCCCTTCTTCGCCTTCGACGTCGAGATCCGCAAGGTCATCTGCAGCACGAACGCGATCGAGAGCGTCAACGCCCGCATCCGCAGGTCCGTCCGCGCCCGCGGGCACTTCCCCAACGAGGCCGCCGCCCTCAAGTGCATCTACATGGCCCTGATGAGCGTGGACCCGACGGGCAAGGGCCGCAAGCGGTGGATCATGCCCGCCGACGACGATGCGGCCGCCGTCCTCGACGGCCGCCTTCACGAAGCGCTCGACGTTCTCCAGGTGCCGCTCGCCGGCCATCGGCCCGACGACGGTGGCCGGGTCGAAGGGGTCGCCGACGGGGACCGCCGGAACCGCGTCGGAGAGGATGCCCAGCGTGGTGTCGTACAGGGACCGGTGGACGAGCAGCCGGGGTCCGCCCATGCAGAACTGTCCGGTGTTGAAGACGAATGCCTTGATGATCGCGCCGATCGCCTTCCCGACGTCGGCGTCCTCGAAGACGATGTGCGGCGCGTTGCCGCCCAACTCCATGGTGACCGGCTTGAGTTGTTCGCCGGCCGCGCTCGCCACCAGGTGGCCGACCCGCGTCGACCCGGTAAAGGCGATCTTGTCGACACCCGGATGACGCACCAGCGCCTCACCCAGGACGGGGCCGCTGCCGGTGACGACGTTCACCACACCCGCGGGAAGGCCGGCGTCGGCGAGGATCTCCGCCATCAGCAGCGCGCTGAGGGGGGTCTCGTCGGCCGGTTTGTGGACGATGGTGTTGCCGGCCGCCAGGGCGGGGGCGAACTTCGACGTGCTCAGGATCAACGGGAAGTTGAACGGGGTGATCGCTCCCACCACGCCGACGGGCTCCCTGCGGGTGTAGGCGTGGGCGGGTATGGCGACCTGCCGCGTGGCTCCGTCGAGGCTCTGCGCCAGCGCCGAGTAGTACTCGTACGTCTCGGCCACGGTCTCCACGTCGACCGCTCGGCTGAGCGAGACGGGCTTGCCGACGTCGAGGCTCTCGACAGCGGCGATCTCGTCCGCCCGTTCGCGCACCAGATCGGCCACCCGGTGCAGCACGCGGGCGCGCTCGCGGGCCGGTGTCCGGGGCCAGGGCCCCGCGTCGAAGGCCTCGCGGGCGGCGGCCACCGCGGCGGCGACATCCGCCCCGTCGGCCTCCGCGACCGTGGTGACGACTCTGCCGGTGGACGGGTCGATGACGTCGCGCCGCTCCTTGGACTCCGCGTCCCGCCACTCTCCGCCGATGAACAGCCTGCCCGGTTCGATGCGCGGTCGCTGCACGCTCATGGCCCGCTCGCCCTTCCGGTGCGGCGCGCGGCCGACACCGTGCTCACGCCGGTCGCGCCACTGCGGCCGGCAGGTTTTCGGATGATGGCCCAGCGGTGCCCGCCTGGACAGAGAACCGGGAGGCACGCGCCGGAAGTATGGACGAATGACGTATCCCGGGCGCGACGTTCAGCCTTGTCAGGTCGGCCTGCTGCCGAGTGGCGCGCCTCCGCCGTCCGTGCTCCCACCGGGCACGGCGGCTTCCGTCCGATGGACCGACGAGAGTCAGGACATTCGTCGCTGTGCACAGATACTTGAACTCTCAAGAATTAGTTCAGGAGCCCAGCCGGACCGGCACGGCCCGCGTCTTGTTTTCCGTGGAAGGACGATCGATGACAGGTTCTCTCGCACGCAGGCAGCTTCTCGGCACGGGCATCGCCCTGGGAGCGACGGCCCTGATCGGCGGTACGGCACAGGCCGCCCCGGGCACCGCCCGGTCGTGGCCCAAGGAGTTCTCGCTGCCCAACGGCTGGGGGCCGGAGGGAGTCGCGATCGGCTCCGCGCCGTACGCCTACTTCGGATCGATCGCCACCGGCGGCGTGTACCGGGTGGACCTCGCGAGCGGCAAGGGCATGGTCGTCCACCGCGGCCTGGGACGCATGACGGTCGGACTGAAGACCGACTCCTGGGGGCGGCTGTTCCTGGCGGGCGGCAGCAGTGGCGAACTGCGGGTCGTCGACGCCCACAGTGGTGCGCTGCTCGCCAACCACGTCGTCGCCGGAGAGAACAGTTTCGTCAACGACGTCCTGCTCACCCGCGACGCCGCCTGGTTCACCGAGTCGTTCAGCGCACAGCTCTTCAAGCTGCCGCTGGGCAGGCAGGGCCGCATCGGCGCCCCGGAGAGCCTCACGCTGAGCGGTGACTGGGTGCAGTCCGGGTTCACGTCCAACGGCATCTCGCTCACCCCCGACGGCAGCGCCCTGCTCGTCACCAACGCGGCCGCGGACGGCGGTTCGCTGATGCGCGTCAACCCCCGCACCGGCGTGGCCCGCAAGGTAGACCTGGGTGACACGACGCTGCCCAGCGGCGACGGGCTGGTGCTCGTCGGCCGCACTCTCTACGTGGTCCAGCCCAACCCCAACCAGGTGGACGTGATCCGGCTCAACCGGTCGGGTACGCGGGGCACCGCGGTCGGGGTGATCAGGGACGACCGCTTCGACCTGCCCACCACGGCCGCCGCCTACCAGGGTCGGCTGTACCTCCCCAACTCCCGCTTCACCACCCCGGGCCGGGACGAGAACACCCCTTACAACGCGGTGTCCGTGCCGTTGGTGTGACGTACGGCCGGAGCACGGCTGGACCCCGTCCGCTCGAAGCGGGCGGGGTCCAGCCGTGCTCGCGGTTTCTATCCGTGCCTGGTGATGGTGTGCGCTTCGGTGAAGGAGAGCAGGCCGTCGGGGCCCATCTCACGTCCGATACCGCTCTGCCGGAAGCCGCCGAACGGAGCCCGGTCGTCGCACGCGACAGCGTTGGCGTGGTTGATCCACGTGGTGCCGGTACGCAGCCGTTCCGCAAGGCCCGCCGCGCGGGCGGCATCGGCGCTCCAGACCGAGGAGCACAGTCCCGACCAGTCGTTGTTGACCTGGTGCAGTACGGAGTCGACGTCGTCGAAGGGCAGGATCGGCAGGGCGGGGCCGAACTGTTCCTCGGTGACGATCCGCAGGCCGGTGTCCGGATCGAGGACGAGGGCGGGGCGCAGGTAGTGGCCCTGGGAGACGGCCGCGCCGGGGGCCAGGGTGCCCAGTTCGCGCACCTCGGCTCCGGCTCCGGCGGCCTGGTCGAGCATGGCCGCCACCTTGTCACGCTGGGCGGCGCTGTTGAGGGGGCCCATGGTCGAGGCGGGATCGTCTCCGGGCCCCACGCGCTGGGTGTCGAGGGCGGAGGAGAGCGCGTCGACGAGTTCGTCGTAGCGGGAGCGGTGGACGTACACCCGCTTGACGGCCATGCAGACCTGGCCGCTCGTCAGGAAGGCACCCTGGACGAGCCGTCCGATGTGCTCATGGTCCAGTACGGCGTCGTCGAGGACGATCGCGGGGTCGTTGCCGCCGAGTTCGAGCGTCACCGAGGCGAGGTTGTGTGCGGCGGCGGCCATGATGTGCTTGCCGGCGGCCGTGCTGCCGGTGAAGACGATCTTCCGTACGCGAGGGTCGGTGAGCAGCGGGGCGACGGCTTCGTTGCTGCCCGTCACGACGTTCAGCACTCCGGCCGGGAGGCCTGCGGCGAACAGCTCCAGCGTGCGCACCATGGCCAGCGGCACGGTGGGCGGGGGCTTGACCACGGCCGTGTTCCCGGCGAGCAGCGCGTACGGCAGGCTCGCTCCGAGGATCGCGATCGGCCAGTTGAACGGCACGATGACGGTGACAACGCCCATGGGGAGGCGGTGGATGTACGAGGTCAGCGGCGGGCCGTCGAGACGCCGCACCTGGTCCAGGGAGTCGACCAGGTCGATCGCCGCCCTGGTGCGGGCCACGAAGACCCCCATCTCGATCTGGCTCTCGAAGGAGATCTTGCCGTTCTCGCGGGTCATCAAGGCCGCTCGCTCGGCCTCACTCACGTCGAGCAGGGTGAGCGCCTCGCTGATGATCTCGGCTCGCCGGCGGACGGGCATCGCGGCCCAGGCGGGGAACGCGGCATCCGCGGCCGCGACCGCCGCGCGGGCTTGCTCGAGGGTCGCCGCGGCTGCGTGGCCGACGACCAGGTCGGGGGCGGCGGGGTTGCGGACGGCCGTCCACGCCTCGGTCTCGACGGTCTTGCCGTCGATGAGCAGTCCGGTCCGGACGGGCGCAGCCCCGGTCACCTGCGGTGCTGTGGGGATTCTTTCGGACATGCGACTCTCCTGGAAGGATCAAGAAGCGCGGGAAAGAAGGACGTGCGACGCGTGGCGGACAATCATCCGCATGGCGGACATGGCGGCTCAGGTTCCCTGTGGAGAATTGACCGTGTCAACCCCTCGGATGCGGAAGCCTCGCAGGCACCGCTGTCCGCATCGCGGACACACGTTAGGCTGGCCGGTCATAGACCACTCCGACCGCAGCCGAGGAGTCACGTGCCACGCCACGGAACAGGACCGGATTTCATCGAGGCACTGGCCCGAGGGCTGGAAGTCATCGCCGCGTTCCGGCCGGGACACCCGCGGATGTCACTGGCTCAGGTCGCCGGCGCCACCGGACTCGCCAGGCCGACCGCCCGCAGGATTCTGCTGACTCTGGAGGAACTCGGCTATGTGCGCTCGGGCGAGACAGGGTTCGCACTGACCCCCCGGGTACTCGAACTCGGGGTCGCCTACGTACGCTCCATGGGCTTGTGGGACATCGCGCGGCCCCACATGGAGCGGCTGGTGGAGCGGACCGACGAGTCGTGCTCCGTGGCCCAGCTGGACGGATCGGACATCATCTATGTGGCCCGGGTGGCCGTCCCGAAGCTGGTGACCCTGTCGGTGCAGATCGGAACGCGGTTTCCGGCACTCCAGACCTCCCTGGGAAAAGTTCTGCTGGCGGCACTGCCGGCCGATGAGCTGGAAAAGGTGCTCGACGAACCCTCACGCTCGGGGCTGACGCCGTCCTGGCAGCCCGGCCCCGACGAACGCGACGCGGTCCTGCGCGAGGTGCGGGCTCGTGGGTGGGCGCTGACGGACCAACAGCTGGCGCCCGGCATTCGGTCGGTCGCGGCCCCGTTGCGTGACGGCTCCGGCCAGGTCATCGCGGCACTCAACGTCAACTGCCACGCGGCCGAGACATCGGTCGAGCGGCTTGTCGAGGAGCATCTGCCGCTGCTGCTGCAGACCGCGGGAGACATCAGCGCGGATTTCGCCCGCGTCGCCGCCGTCCCGCAGACCTGAGCAGCCACTGCACCTGGCACGGACTGAGGGCCCTCGGAAGGGCCGCGTGCGCCTCACGCCTCCTCAAGGGCTTCCAGATCGAGGGGTGTGGGCCTGAAGTCCTGGAGGCGGTCCGCATAGGTGCCTGAGAAGAGTTCCGCGACCGATCCAGCGGTCCAGCCGCCCTGCCCGAACCGCTCCTCGACCTCACCGGGGTGGGTCCACAGGGCGATCCGGTCGCCTCCCGCCGCGATGGCCTGTCCGGTGACGTGGGCCGACTCCTTGGACGCGAGGTACACGATCACCGGTGCCACGTCCTGCGGCGATCCCAGCCCCTGGCGCCGGATGGCGTCGGGAACGGGCTCCCCCGCGTCCACCTGCGCCACAAGGTCACCGACCCGGGGCATGGTCGCCACCATGCGGGTCAGCGCGGTCGGCACGATGGCGTTGACGGTGACATCGATCTTCGCGAGCTCGAGCGCCCAGGTGCGCGTCATCGCGACGATCGCGCCCTTGGACGCCGAGTACGCGGTCTGGCCGAAGCTGGCGCGCTGCCCAGCCGGTGATCCCACCAGGATGAGCCGACCACCCTCGCCCTGTTCGCGGAAGCGGGCAGCCGCCGCACGACCACAGGTGAACGTACCGCGCAGATGGCTGTCGACGACGAGGTCGAAGTCGTCGTCGGTGGTATTGCGCAGGGTCCGGTCACGCAGCGCACCGGCGTTGGTGACCATCACGTCCAGTCGGCCGAACTCGTCGACCGCGCGCCGCACCAGCGCATCGGCGAACTCGGAACCTCCGACCGCACCGACATGAGCGACGGCTGTTCCGCCCGCATCCGTGATCAGGTCGGCCGTCTCCGTGGCCACGTCGGCGTCCAGGTCGTTCACGACGACGGCGGCACCCGCCGCGGCCATCGCGCGAGCATAGGCACGTCCCAGGCCTCGGCCCGAACCTGTGACGATGGCGACTTTGCCGTCGAGCATGCTGTCCTCCTGAACTGGGGGCGATAGGGCGACTCCCCTGAGCGTAGGAACGCCCGGGCCCGTGAGGATCCCGCTGATGACGGCACCTGCGGCCGACCTGTGTCCCGGCCGGTCCGGGACATCCGTCGCGGTCGGCAGGGCGGTCAGCCCTTCGGGGGCACCAGTCCTTGCCGCACCGCGAGCAACGCGGCCTGGGTGCGGGAGGTGAGCCGGAGTTTGCGCAGAACGTTGCTCACGTGGGTGCGGGCGGTGCGCTCGCTGATCACCAACTCGTCGGCGATCTGCTGGTTCGACCGGCCCTCGGCGACCAGGACGAGGACGTCGCGTTCCCGGCCGGTGAGCGAGGCGAGCCCGGTCGGTGGCGACACGATCTCCTGGGTGAGTCCTCTGGCCACCGCGGGATCGAGGAAGACCTCGCCCCGGGCGGCCGCGCGGATCGCGGCGACCACCTCACTCGCGTCGGCGTCCTTGAGCAGGTAGCCGGCTGCGCCCTGCGCGAGCGCCGCATGAACGCGTTCCATCTCGCCGAAGCTGGTGAGCACCACAACCCGGAGACCAGGGTGACGCTGTTTGATCGCTCCGATCGCCGTCGCCCCGTCCATCTTGGGCATCAGCAGGTCGATCAGGACCACGTCCGGCAGTTCCCGGTGAACGGCCATCGCGTCGAGCCTGGTGAGTGCCTCCTGGCCGTCGGCGGCCTCCGCGGCCACTTCCATGTCGTCCAGGACTTCGAGATAGGCGCGGATTCCGCGGCGTACGACGGCGTGATCGTCGACGATCAGGACCCGGACCGGGCGGGGTTCTCCGTTTCCCGCAGCGGAACCGCCGCTGGGATGCTCCCTGATCCCCCCGAGCCCGGGGGCGACTCCGGCACTCGTACGGGAAGGGGTATGACGACCCGTACGGTCGTGCCGCTCCTCGCGCCGGATCTGATCCTCATGGTGCCGCCCCATCGCTCTGTCCTTTCCCGCATGGTCCTCAGTCCGTAGCCGTGGTGTCCGGTGGCCGTGGCCGCCTCGCCGCCCTCGTGCTCCTGTGCCGCTCTTCGCCCGCCGGATTCCGTGATCCCTCGGCCGTCGTCGCGGATGACGGCGGTAAGGGTGTGGTCGTGTACGGCGAGGCGGATGGTGACGGTGGTGGCCTCCGCGTGCTTGACCACGTTGTGGATGGCCTCCCCCACGATCCGGTACATGTCCTCGGCCAATTCCGGTGCGACCGTGTCCACTTGGTGTCCGCACTCCAGCCGGATGCTGAGGCCCGTCCGATTCTCGGTGCTTTTGACGAGCGTGGTCACCGCGTCCTCAAGACCAAGCCGGAGGGAGGAGGCGGGACGCAGTTCGTGCACCATGGCCCTCAGGTCGGCGAGGACGGTTCGCGAGAGGGACCCGACCTCGTCCGCGAAGGCCCGGACCGCTTCCGCCGGCACCGCTTTGTCCCGCGCGCCCAGCACTCCGACGGCGTTGGCCTGCATGCCGATGGAGAACACCTGCTGCACGATCGAGTCGTGCAGGTCGCGGGCGAGGCGCTGACGCTCGTTGCGGCGGGCGCCCTCGCGCTCACGCTGAAGCAGCGTGGCGTAGTCGACGGCGAGAGCGGCCTGTTCCGCCATGGCGGCGAGGAACTCCAGGGTCCGGCTCCCGATCTCCTGCCCGGGGGCGAAGTAGGCGTTCAGCACCCCTTCGGGACGACCGCGCGCCATCAACGGCACACTGACGAAGGAGTCCCAGTTCAGCTCCCCAAGGTAGGCGTGCAGCGGTTCCCAGGCCGGGTCCTCGAGGATCTGGGCCCACCGGTGCGGGACGACGATCGGCCTGCGCTCCTTCAGGGTGTCCAGCATGCACAGCCGGGCGCCCCGGTCACGGCACTCCAGCAGACGGTCGAGGAACGCGTCCCAGTGCCGCAGTCCCGCGGAGCCCATCAACCGCAGTTCCCGGCCGGTGCTGTCGAGGGTGAGGATCTGCACGCCGGCCAGGCCGTCCGCCTGCACGATCTGCTGGGCCACAGCGTCCAGTGTGGAGCCGAGCGAGCCCTTTGAGGCCAGTGCGATCGACGTCCGGGCGATCGCCGCGATCCTGCGCTGCCGGTGCCATTCGTCGGTGACGTCGCGGAACGACACCACCGTGAACTTCGGGTCGGCCGGCAGACTGCGGGCGCGGTAGGCGAACTCACGTCGAGGTCCGCGGGCGGGCTCCCAGTGGGCCACCTGCTCGTCCGACCCGACCTCCAGCAGCCCCGCGCGACACTCGGCGGCTCCCTCCACCAGGGTGAACGGGGACGGCGCACCGACGAGGTCGCCCTCTGCTTCCGCCCGAAGCAGCGCGGCCGCCGCCGGGTTCAGCCGTACGAACCGGCCCACGCAGTCCAGAACGGCGAGGCCGTCCGGCGCGACGGCGGCGATGTCGTCCCACCCCACGAGCGGCGACGCGGACATGACCGATCTCCCTCAACATCGACGAAGAACCCGCCCGCAGACCTGCTGTGCGACAGGGACGCGTCCGGAAACCGCGGGCCCGCGTCGTACGCGCCGGCCGGTTTGCGGACGAAGGCGACTTGCGCCCGGCCACAGCATCGTAGCCCGGCGTATTCGAGGTGGTCCTACGTCATTCGACCTGTTCGTCGGCAGGTCGAAACGCCGAGCCGCTTCAGTCATTGCTCGCGTTCCCCCCGGGCAGCGCGCTGCCTAGGTTGAGACAACGCCCCGCGGATCGTTACTCCCCCAAATGGATCCGCGGGGCCCTACCAGCGGCCTGCTCGGCCGCGCGCTCCGCGTAGGCCATCGAGGACGAGGAGGTCCGAGACGTGAACGTGTCCATCGGCACGGTCTGGGAGGCGGTTTGCCGCGCGCTGCCCGACGCCGTCGCCATCACCGAACCCGGCCGTGAGACCACGTACCGCGACTTCGACGAGCGCGCGTCACAGCTGGCCGCCGCACTGGAAGCCGCCGGGGTGGGCGAGGGCGACACCGTGGCCTGCTATCTCTACAACGGCGCCGCCTACCTGGAGACGGTCTTCGCCGCCTTCAAGCTCGGTGCCGTACCGGTGAACGCCAACTACCGCTACACCGGCGAGGAACTCTCCGAACTGCTCACCGACGCCGACGCCGCCGCGCTCGTCTTCAGCGGCGCCTTGGCCGACCGCGTCACGCATGCCGCGAAGCATGTGCGCACACTGAAGCTGATGGTTGGGGTGGGCGAGCCGCCCGCCGACCGTCCAGGCTGGCCCGCGGTACCCGAACTGGAGGAGCTGCTGAGGGCGCACGCGCCGCGCGAGCCTCAGCGACGCCCCGGAACGGACCAGCTGTTCATGTACACCGGCGGGACCACGGGCAAGCCGAAGGGTGTCATCTGGCAGCTGAGCGACCTGCTGCACGCCCATGTGGTCCCGTTCTACCACCCGCTCGGAGTCACCGAACTCCCCGCAAGCCTCGACGAGGCCGTGGCCGTCGCCGTCAAGGCACGCCAAGAAGGCCGCGCGCCGACCACGATGCCCGTCGTCCCCCTGATGCACGCCACCGGGCTGTTCAACACCATGGGCGCTCTGATGACAGGAGGCCGGGCGGTCACCGCACGAGCGGGCGGCCTCGATCCGGAACATGTCTGGCGCATGATCGCCGAGCAGCGGGTCGATACGGCCGTCATCGCGGGCAACGCCGTGTGCCGTCCGCTCGTCGACGAACTCCTGCGGGCCGAGAAAGCCGGGACGCCGCACGACCTGCGCTCGTTGCGCAGGATGATCAGCTCCGGCACCGCGCTCAGCGATCCGCTCAAGAGGGCACTGCACGAACGTGCCGACGTCACCATCACCGAAGCCATCGCATCGAGCGAAGGGGGCCCTTTCGCCTTCGCGATCACCTCCTCGGCAGAGGATCTGCCCTCGCGTTTCCGCCCCGTTCCGGCGACGCGGGTGATCGGCTTCGATGACCGCTTTCTCGAACCAGGCAGCGACGAGACGGGCGTCCTCGCCTATTGCGGGCCCATGCCGCTCGGCTACTACAAGGACACCGAGAAGAGCGCGAAGGCGTACCGCACCATCGAGGGGATCCGGTACGCGATCCCCGGCGACCTGGCCCGACTTGAGGCCGATGGCGCGATCCGGTTCCTCGGACGCGGTTCGGGCGTGATCAACACCGGCGGGGAGAAGGTGCACCCGCAGGAGGTGGAGAACGTACTGCTGGGGCATCCCGAGGTGACGGACTGTGCCGTCGTCGGCGTCCCCGACGAGACCTGGGGCGAGCGTGTGGCGGCCGTCGTGGCGGTCCGGCCGGGCAGCAGCGTCACCGGTGACGAACTGCGCGACCTGGTCCGGCAGAGTCTCGCCGGATACAAGGTGCCGCGTTCCCTCGTCCTGACGGACAGACTGCCGCGGACCCCGACCGGCAAGCTCGAGACCGCCTGGACCAGGAAGGCGGCCCAAGAAGCCGGCTCGCACGACGGAATGTGACCGTGCCGCCTGCCTCAGCTCGCGCGGTGGCGACCTGCTTCGAGCATTCGCAGGGCCTCCACCGCAGAGGCGACACGGGTCCTGCAGGGCTGCTTCGGCCGCCGTCCGGTCCTTGGCGATGATCGCCTCGATGATCCGTCGGCGCTGGGACAGCGACACACGGCCCGCCCCGGCACCAGCCGAAGTGCCGACCTGACGTCGGCTCGGCCGGCGCCGAACCGTTCGCAGGGGCCCGCCCCCTCCACAGGGGCACGGCACTTCGCACCACGCCGCCCACCCCACTCGATCCCAAGGAGTCCTGATGACCTCCCACACCTCCGCTCCGTCCGAAGGAGCGCTGCTGGTGATCAGCGCGCACGCAGGCGACTTCGTCTGGCGGGCCGGCGGCGCCATAGCCCTCGCCGCCGAACGCGGCCAGCGCGCGAAGGTGCTGTGCCTGAGCTTCGGCGAGCGCGGCGAGTCCGCCCGGGCCTGGCGGGACGGTCTCGCCCTGGACGAGATCAAGGCGCTGCGCCGCGCCGAAGCCACGAACGCCGCGGCCGCACTGGGCGCGGAGATCGAGTTCCTGGACGCCGGGGACTATCCCCTGCTGGAGACACCGGAGTTGGTGGACCGCATCGTGCGCGTGTACCGGGAGGTGGACCCCGCGGTCGTCCTCACCCACACCCTCGCCGATCCCTACAACGGCGACCACCCGGCCGCCGCCCGCATGGCGCTCCAGGCACGCGTGCTGGCCCAGGCGGTCGGCTACGACGCGCCCGGCGAACCGCTCGGCGCTCCCCCGGTGTTCTTCTTCGAGCCACACCAGCCGGAGCAGTGCGACTTCAAGCCGAACGTCCTGCTGGACATCACCCCGGTCTTCGACAAGAAGCGCAAGGCCATGGAGTGCCTGGCCGCCCAGCAGCACATGTGGGACTACTACACCGACCTCGCCAAGCGGCGCGGCGTCCAGCTGAAGCGCAACGCCGGCCCCAACCTCGGCCTCTCGCACGGAACCATGGGAGAGGCGTACGTGCGGCTCTACCCGCAGACGACGGGTGTTCTGGCGTGACGGCACAGAGCGGGACGAGTGTCCGTGGGGCTACGCACATCTGGGTTCCCTTCCGGGACACGTCCCTTTACGTGCAGTTCGCCGACGAACCCGACGGAGCGAACGGAACAGCCCCGACGTACGACCGCCGGAGCCTGCTGACCGATGCCGTCGCCGAAGACGCGCTGACACGCGACGACCGCTACGGCGTACCGATGTGGCGCACCGACGTCCGACGGCTGCACGCCGTCGTGGAAGCCCTCTGGAACGAGGACGACCGCCAGGTGCGAATCCATCTCGACCAGGCTCCGCGGCCCGACGGGGATGCCGGGACACCCGGCCCGCGCGACGGATGACGTAGCCGGGGCCACGACCATGCGCCGCCCCGGTCCGGTCATTCGAGCGATGACCTGGGCGTTCTCCGGTGGCTAGCGTCGATCGTGGCGCCGCCGACCGCGGCCGGAGCGATCCCTGCCGACCGTACCGAGGAGATGACGAACGTGACGAGCCCTCCAACCGCCGCCCCGGACACGCACACCCTCGGTTTCGCCGAGGCCGGAACGCCGTCCGCCGCCCGGCGCGGCCCCGAGTTCGAAGGCACCGCCACCGTAGTGACCCGCCGGACGGTGGCGGACGGTGTCATGGCGCTGGAGCTCGCCACCGGCTCCGGCGAACCGCTGCCGCCCTGGCAGCCGGGAGCACACATCGACGTCGTCCTGCCCACGGGCGACACCCGGCAGTACTCGCTCTGCGGCCCGTTGACAGACACGGCCCGCTGGCGCGTGGCGGTGCTCCGGGAGCCCGACGGACGCGGCGGATCGCAGTGGATCCACGACCACCTCGTGGAGGGCGGCGAACTCCGGCTGCGCGGCCCGCGCAACAACTTCCCGTTGCGGCCGGCGGCCCGGTACCTGTTCGTCGGCGGCGGCATCGGCATCACCCCCCTGCTCCCGATGATCGCCGAGGCCGAGGCGACGGGCGCCGAGTGGTCCCTGCTCTACGGGGGCCGCACACGCGCGACCATGGCATTCCTGCCCGAACTGGAGGGCTACGGCGAGCGCGTGACCGTACGTCCGCAGGACCAGTACGGTCCGCTCGACCTCACCGGTCACCTCGGCGATCCCGACCCGTCCGCCCTGGTGTACTGCTGCGGCCCCGCGGGGCTCATCGACGCGGTCGAGACCCACTGCGCCGGCTGGCCGGTCGGGGCGCTGAACGTCGAGCGGTTCGCGGCGGCCGTGCGACAGCCGCCGGACGATGAGACCGAGCAGCCGTTCGAGGTGGAACTGCGGGCGTCCGGGACGACACTGACCGTGCCGCCCGGGCTGTCGGTCCTCAAGGCCGTGGAGCAGGCGGGCGTCCCTGTCCTGTCGTCCTGCGAGGAAGGCGTCTGCGGCTCGTGCGAGACCTCCGTCCTGGAGGGCGAGGTCGACCACCGCGACTCACTTCTCACCGACGACGAGCGGGCAGCGAACGACACGATGCTCATCTGCGTCTCCCGCGCGCGGGGCCGACGCCTCGTCCTGGATCTCTGACACTTCGTCAATTCGACAGTCGGACTGCCCTGTTGGGCCGACGTCATAGGAAGGACTGACTTGACTTCCTCCCCCGCCTAAAGGCGGGGGATTCCGGCGGTCGCCCGCTGGGGTTCCTGCTTCAGCGACGACTGCCCCGTCCGGGAGGATTCCCG
>NZ_JBSFUY010000058.1:22636-33143 GCF_053592055.1 Streptomyces sp. NPDC002817 | reverse complement strand
GCAGCCGGCGTCCAGCGCCACCGCGCCATGGAACTCCTCGGCCTCGCCCCCGGCACCTCGGCCACCGAACGCCTCGACCACCTCGCCGCCGGCCCACAGGCAGAGAGCCGCGTACGTCAGTGGACGATCACTGCATGAAGTTGCCGTTGCACTCGGCTTCCCACACCCACTTGTGGGAGCTGATGGCGTCCTCCACGGCATAGCCAGAAGTGAAGTCGTTCCTGCGGAGGTCGCTGACGTAGTACTCGGTCATCTTGATGCAGTTGTACCCGCCGCCCCAGTCAGTGCCAGCCCCGTTGAAGACCTTGACAGCCCTGCCAGAGGTGCCCTTGTGGATGATCGACTCCGCTTCGTTGGTGTCGCCCCACTTGAATGGACCGAAGGCGTTACCCCAGTTCGAGTCGTCGCCTTCGGCGGACCCGAGGGAGTCGTAGCAGTCCGTGTCGGCGAAGGCATAGAAGTACTGGTAAGGAAAGAGGTTGTACAGCTCGTCGCAGTGGGCTGACGCAGCCTGTGCGCCGTTGGCGGGGACGATCACTCCGAGGCCCGCGAGGCCGAGAGTGGCGGCTGTGGCCAGAATTTTGCGCATGGTGGATCACTCCTTGTTCTGTCGGTGCGGTGCAGGGAATTCCGCGGCGGTGGTGGCGCGGAAGTCTGGGGCGTCTGGGGAATCCGGACGAGACATGTGATGTCAGCGGGACATGCGGCGTCAGGCCGTGGAGCCGGTGATGTCCTCGGCCCGGGCAAGCGCGTCGAGGCTCATGCGCTGATACGTGGCGATGTCCTCGCTGTACCGCTGGAGCTTCTTGTCGCGGTACTCGGTTTGCAGCGTGCGTGCCGTGTTGGCCAGCGACGTCTCGTTGGCGCAGGCGGCTTCGGCGGCTGCCAGTTCCGCCTCAGTCGCGTACGCCTTCTCATCGCTCAGCCCCTGGGCGAGCTTCGAAAGCTTCTCGCGGATCTCCGGCGGGTCGGTGTAGTCGTGGCCCGCCTTGTGCATGCACGCCGCCCACCTTTTGACCGCGTTAACGAAGCTCTCGTCCTTAACGAGATCCGGCACGTACAGGGAGGTCAGGTTTGTGGCGGTCTTTTCGGCCCGGAACCAGGTCTCGAAGTTGCCGTAGAGCTGGTCCTTGGCATCAGCCCTGCAGCTTTCACGGGGAGTCTGGACGGCGCCGCCACCGGGCAGCTCGGCCGTCAGTAGCCCGCTTGACAGTGCGCCCTCAAGGGCCTTGCTGTAGCGGACACGTTCCTTCTCCAAGAGCCCGTTCGCGTACGCGTGATTCGGGTCGTTTTGCTGAGCCTTCAGTGCCTTTTCCCGGAGCTTGCTGCCGTAGCCATGTTCCTTCGCCCAGTCGACATCGGTCAGCACGTAACCACTGCCCTTGAGGTCGTCGACGGTCGGCAGCAGCCACACCCAGTATTTGAAGCCCTGCCCCTCCATGCACTTCTTGACGAGAATCTGTTCCGCACGCTGAACGAGAATCTGCTCGGCGTCGGTCAGCTCCCGCCCCTGGGTCGTGTAGCTCTTGGCCGCGGTGCCCTTCTGCGGCTGAGAAGGGTCTGACTGGTCACTCGTGCTTGTGGTGCAACCAGCCACAGTGAACATGACGATCACCGCGGCTGTGCACGCGGAAGCGAACGCTCGCCTCATGGTGGCACGCACTCCCCCGAGTTGTGGCGCCGTCCTCGCGCCTGTTTGCTCAATGAGCATCTCTGACGCGAGCATGGCCAGCCAGGGTTTTTCACTCTGACTGAAAAGCCCAGGCCACGAGGAGGAATCGAGTGCTCCGTATCCACTTCACCGATGCCGACTTGACCCGGACCAATGTTGCGGCCTCACCGGACCCACTGTGGGAATTATGTGCGAGCCTGCACCGCTTTCAGTCCCGCCGGGGCCGCTGGGCCTACGCGGACTGGTATCGCACCGCCCGCACCCGGCTGGACGACGCAGGTCTCACGCGCACCCTGCGCACGCTGTTACTTCCACTGGTCCCGCGCGCCGTCTATTTCCCTGACTTCCTCACCCCTCCCGAGGCCACCGAAGGATTCGATGCCGGGCTGAAGGCAATCCTGGCCACCCCACGGCGCCGGGTTGTGGACGAGGTGGGCATCCTCACCCGCACCTGCGGAGCCCCTGCCTGGGCACCGCGCCTGGCCGAGCCGGGCATGCGCAAGGATCTGGTACAGGCGATGCGGGCCTACTACGACACGGTCATCGCCCCGCACGGCGACCGCGTCCAGGCCCGCATCGAAGCCGAACGGTCCACCCTCGCCCGCGCCGTGCTCGACGGCGGGATCGAGGGGATCCTCCAGAACCTGGGTCCTGGTCTACGCTGGCGGCGCCCCGTCCTGCACACCCTCTATCCCGAGGACCGAGACCTGTACCTGAACGGCCGCGGGCTCCTTCTGGTCCCGTCGTACTTCTGCTGGGGGAACCCGGTGGCCTTCAGCGACACCACGTTGGATCCTGTCCTGATCTACTCACTCTGCCACGAGCCCCACCACACCGCGCTCCCAGGGGACCTCAGCTCCGGCGCACCCTTGGCAACCCTGCTCGGCCGCTCCCGCGCTGTTGTCCTGCGCGCCGTCGCCCCAGGCGCCACCACCGGCGAACTCGCCCGCGCCGCCGGAGTCTCCGCGTCCTCCGCCAGCCAGCACGCCACCGCTCTGCGGGACGCAGGACTGATCGTCAGCCATCGCCACGCCGCATCCGTGCTGCACACCCTCACCCCCCTTGGAGCCGCACTGCTGCGCGCCAACACTCCAGCTCCCGGTGACATGTCCAGGCCGCAGGGCGTTCAATAACCGCGAAGTCGTCTGCAACCACTGCGGTGGCGCCAGGGAGTGCGCCGGTGCTATAACCCTTCCGGCTGAACACATGGACTTGACGGGGAAGGGCCCGACAGCACCAACCCTCCGAGTGGCGCCTCAGACAGTGCTGGACCGCCATGTCGTACAGCTGCTCATGCCGGGCAAGCTCATCGAACAGGATCGGCTGGTAGGCGCTCGCGGACGAGTCCCGGCGCCAGCAGCAGGACGCCATGACCGCCACCACCGCCTTGAACCTGCTCCTGCAGCAGGCGCTCGTCGCCCCGCCCGTAGGCGACAGACCCGTCGATGTCCTTGCCGTCGCCGAGCTCGCCGCACTCGCCGAAGTCGTCTACAACACCGGTAACACAGCAGTCGCAGCCGCGCGCCGTCTGCACGACCTTGTCCTGACCATCGCCCCCAGCGGGCTGTTCACCGTCGACACCGACACACCCACCAGCCAGGCCGGGACCGCACCTCCGGGAGTTCATCTCGGCTTCGACGCCAGCGCCTACCACTACGCCCGCCACGAGCAGATGATCGCGGCCGCCGCAGACACCGAGCTCGATGCGGTCGACGCGGAAGGCGTGCTCGCCCGCACACACGAGCGCACGCCCGTCGCCTTCAGGGGGGCGGCTCTTCCCGCCGGCAGCGAACTCGCCAAGGCCGACCAGCTCCTCATCCAGCACTGGGGATGCAGCCTGGACGCGATCGCCGCGGTCCTCGCCACCGCCATCGACTGGCCCACCGGCGAGAGCGGCACCACCACAACTACGCTTGAGGAACTGGTCGCTGAGAGCGCCGCATGGTCCGGGCTTCCTGCCGACCGCCTCCATGCGGCCGTCGACCGCCTCCGCCTGCACCCCGGCAACGCCGCCGGCCCTGGCGAGCACTCCTACACGGAGGTCGAGCGCCGTATCCGGCCGCTGACCCACCCTCTCATCACGCAGGATGAGCAGCTGTTCATCTTGCCCTGGCTCGCCCACGTCTCCCTGGAGATGTACGCGGCCAACCTCGAGGACGGCCGCCTCCCGCACCCCGAGCTCCCCGACCCCGTCGGCGAAGCCCTCTTCCGCCACCGCCAGCAACTCAACCAGCGCCTGGAAAACGACGTGCGGGACGCCGTCCGCCATGCCGGACTGCCACACCGCTTCCGCCTTCTGGAGAAGACGGCCGCCACGCTCGGCGTCCCCGGCCTGATCGGAGAGATCGACCTCCTGGTCGCCGACGCCGACACTCACCGACTGTGGGTGATCGAGGCGAAGAACCCCACCCGTGCCGTCGCGGTCCACGCCCTGCAACAGCACGTGAAGAGGTTCACCACTCGCTACCGGGACAAACTGCTCCCCAAGGCCGCCACCGTCGCCCAGTACGCGGCCCACGCAGCTGCGGCCTGCGGTGTCGACGGCGAACACCCCTGGCGCGTCCTGCCGTTGATGGTCACCCGCACCGTCGAGCCGGCCGCGTTCCTCGCCGACCCCCGCATCCCGTACACCACGGCCGACCGCCTTGCGGTCATCCTGCGACAGCCCGACGACCCCCGGCCCGGGTGGGCACCGGGCGGATGAGGAATGTGAGTACAACCGGCGGTGGGCACACTGTCGGCTGGAGACGTCGCACGACGCGAAGCCACCCGCCCATACTCCGGCCAGCGCGGCCTCAGCCCATTGACGCAGGCACGATCTCCTCTCGCGCCCGGAGACAAGAAGACAATGCACCCCGTCCCTGGGGCCGGGTGTGCGCAACCGCTGTATCAGGACAGTGCGTTCGCTCCAGGCGCGGTGCGGCAGGCCTAGGTGGCCAGCCCCGGTAGTCCGGGCCGGTCCTCGACGAGGCGGGCGGTCACCGCGCGGACCGAGGGTCGGCTCGCCTCGCCGGGTGCGGCGAGCTCGACCAGGCGCAGCTGAGTGAAGGCCTCGGCGGTGTCACCGGCGTCGAGCCCAGGGCCCTCAGGTCCAGGCGCCGCGGGTGGGCGAGGGCGGCGTCGAGGTCACCGAGGCGGCGATGGATCTCGATCCGGTACAGCCCGCAATGCACTGCCAACCGCTCCAGCGGCCGGGTATCGGTGTGCCGGTGGCGGGCAAGACGGCGGACCGTGTCCTCGGCCCTGTCCGCGAAGTCCCGTGCGAGCGCGCCCCGGTCGGCCTGGACAGCCGTGTACGCGGCGGTGAGCTCCACCATGCCCGCCGGACCGGGCACCCGGCCGCACTGCCGCCGAGTTGGGACGGACCCGCACCCCGGCACCGCTTGGACCGCGCCCGTCTCGGTATCCCGGCTCTGTCCGGTCCGGCGCGCTGGTAGCGTGGCAGCCGGGCCGGACAAGGGTCCCGGACGATCCTCCGCCACCCGGCACGGCGGGGGGAATCGCCAAAGCGGGCACCGGTCCGTGTGATGGGGATTTCCGCATGTCTTCACCCTTCGACGCTGGCCGGGCAGTGTACGAAAGGTGCCCTGATGGCGGCTCCCCTCGGAACCCGGCGTGCCCGGATGCGCTCTCTGTTGACCGGTGAAACCCACGCCCAGGCCAGGCTCGACCTTGCTGGTCCCGACGGCGTCCCGGATGCCGGGCATCCGGAGCAGGCCGCGCTCGAGGCGGCGATCCTCTCCGAACTCCATGACGCATACGACCGCGGCCACCACCCTCTCGACAGTGCCGTCTACGGCATGACCCGGGTCCGGCCATCGCAAGCCTCCCTGGTTCTGCACCTGGCCGACGGTCTGTGGGAAAGGGTCCTCGATCTGCTGCTTCCCGAGCCCGACTTCGACGTCGAGGGTCTGTCCGTCGCGGGGATCCCGGGGTTGCGGTGCCGCAGCCTGCCCAAGGGCCGGGTCGTCCTGTACCGACCGGACAGTGCCGCCAGCATCCTGCTGCAGCTGCCCGCCGACGACGCCAAGGAGGCGCAGCAGTGGGTCACCGAGCTGGGCCAGGACGGCAACCCGATGCGCACCTCGACGACGTGGACGTCCGCCGAACGCGAGCAGCTGCCAGCCTACGAGGCAGGGCTGGGGGACGTGACGGCGCGCAGCCGGGTGCTGCGCCGCCTGCTCGCCTTCCGCGATCTGCCGGCGGTCTCCCTCATCGGCGCGGACGGCGAGGTGCCGACCCTGGACGACTTCCGGCATTTCCTCGCCGCCAGCGGCGCCGTGGTGCGGACGACAGCCCCCCGCACCGGGCCGGTGCGGTCCCTGAAACGGCCGGCGGACCGGGCGCTGGTGCTGGCCGTGGTCGGGGGCCACGCCGCGAACGGGCGAGGGCGCGGCGGAGTGGGGCGTACCAGCACGGCCGTGGGGCTCGCACGGGCGCTCGCCGCCACGGGACTTCGGGTCCTGGTGGTCGACGCTGACCCTGTGGGCTCTGTGCGGTGGGCGTTCACCGGCGGCCTTCCGGACGGAGTCCGGGTGGAGAGCGCGGTGACAGACGGAGTGCCGGACCCCGTACGGCTGCGCCAGCTGGCCCGTGACCCGCTGTACGACGTCGTCCTCCTCGACTCCGCCCCCCACGAGCAGAGAATCATCGCCGAGGCCGCCGACCACTGGATCGGCGTCGCGAGCGTGTGGCACCGCCCCGACCCGTGGCAGCTGCTGGCCGACGAGATCACCGGCGCGAACGGCCAACGCCTTCCCGCCGGTTGGGACCAGAGGTGGCTGGCGGTCATGCGCGCGAACCGGTGGAAGGTGCGCTGGCGGCTGGCCCCGGGCGACTTCGAGGGCATGTTCGCGCCGTTCCCGGCAACAGGATGCGCGGGGATCGTAGTGCTCGGCGCACGGAAGCAGCCCGGCGCCCGCGCGCAGGACTACCTCGACGGACTGCACACCGTGCTCCCCGTGCCGGCCCCGGCCGTCCCCTACATCGTTGACGAGGAGGACGTCCGGGAGCAGCAGGCCGCCAGTGCGGCGTTCGAGCGGATCGCCGAGACCGTGCTCGGATGACGGTCTGCGGGCTGCTCGGGAACCGCCCGGGCAGCCCGCAGAGCGCCGCTACGCTTCGGGGGTGACAGATGCCCTGGCCCCCGACGGTCTTCTGCAGCGGACGCTGCTCGCCTACAACGCGAGGGCGCTGCACGCGGGCGCCGAGGCTGGGGTGCACGCCGCGGCGTTCCTGAACGAGGTGGCCGCCGACCTCCTTGCGCTCATGGGCGCCAGCGGTGATCCGGTGAAGCGCGAGTTGATCGCGGAGGCGTACCGGTGCCTGACCATGGCGGCCGACAACCCGCTCGGGCAGTCGTGCCGTGAGCGGGAGGAACTGGTGAACATCGCCTGCCACGGACTCGCCCACGCCGTCCTGGCCGGGCCGAAGCGCCGGGCAGGTGAGGAAGAGGTGCACGGCCTCCTCACCGGGCAGTGGACGGCGTCGCTGCTGGCCTGGTCACAGATCTTTCCCGCCCGTCTGGACACCGTCTCCCCGCCGTGCGCCTGCGGCGCGCTGGGCGCCCGTCCGGTCCAGGTCCACGCCGCAGGGAGCTGAACGGTGGAACGCTCTCTCCCTGAGATCTCCCCGCGCGGCTTCACGGGCCTGGGCATCACGCTGCCCGCCCTCGCCGCGATCCGGATCGCCCTGACCGGCGGCCGCGGCACCGCCAAGTTCCACGTGCCGCCCCCGGACCCTGGCCTGCGCCGCTACCACCACGGGACCTGCCAGTACTCCAAACCCGCCGACCAGGCCGCCACCCATCCACTGCTGGAGCTGTTCGACCGGGTCTGCAAGAAGTGCGCCATCGTCCTGCCGCCCGCACCGGACGCCCTGTGGCGGGCGGCCGCGTTCGCCGCAGGCAGCCGCGACACCCTGGACCGGGCGCTGACGGATCGCGAACCGCGGACCTGGCTCGGCTACGCCCGCAACGCCGCCCGCCACGACCCCGCAGACGACGAGCAGGTCGAGCAGTGGCTGGAACAGGCCCGCACCGATACCGCGCTCGCCGGAGACGCCGACACGCTCGCCGGCGCTTGGCGCCAACTCGCCGCCGATCACCAGGACTTCCTGGACGCCTACGCCGCCGACTGTCCCGAGGTCGAGGCGTACAACGGCGCCCGGGACGCGGTGCGCCGTTCCGTCGGATCCCCGCAGCGCCAGGCGCTGGACCAGGTGAGCGCAGCGGTCGGCAAGGTCTCCCGCACGCGGGAGCGGAGGTACGGGCCGCCGCCGGAGCTGGACGCCGGGGCGCTGGTCTGCGGGGTATGGCTGGCGGCGCGCTCCCGCGGCCACTCTGCCCGCAGTGCCGCCGCCGTAGCCCGGGATGCGGCCGGTGCGGAGCTGGCCGGTGCACGAGTCGTCGACGTCACCCGTCTGCCCTTGCCGCCGCGCACTGCGGGGAGCGCGCACGAGAGCCCGTCGGCCTGGGCGGACGCGGAACTGGCGCTGTGGTGGCCGGACGCGGTCGCGCACATGTGCGCCCGCCTGGAGGAGGACTTCGAGGCCGAGTCGGCCGACGCCACGTCGCGCCTGCTCCTGGTTCGGGACTGGCCGCTGACCGGCACCCGGGACGCGCCGGTCGCCTACCTGGCGGCCTCCCCGGTGCTGGGCCCGGTCGTCCCCCACGGGTACCGCGAGGTGGGCGACTACGTGTCCTGGAACGGCGGGGACACCGCCGGGCCCTCCTACAGCGCGATCGTGGCCGCCCCGGCCCACCTGGTCGCCAAGCTGGAGAAGGAGCAGGCCGCCCAGCCCACGCACCACCCGCCCCGGTTCACCGCCGGCGGGCCGGTCACCGGCCGCGCGGCCGACCTGGACGCGGCCGTGGAGCTGCTGCGTGCGGCGTTCCCGCTGCTGCCCGGCGACGGCGACGGCGAGCCTCCCGTCCCGGCTGCGGCCGTCGCCGAGCAGCGACGCGCCCGCCACGCGGAACGCGGGCAGCGCCTGGCTGGCGAGGAGGAGCGGCTCTACCGGCTCGCGGACTCCCTGAGCGGCGGGTACATCTGTTGGGTGCCGAGCGGACCAGAGGAGTTGGAAGCGCTGGAGAACCTCGTGTCGTGGCTGCACTGGAGCACGCTGCGCGTCGACGTGCTGTGCGGCCCGACCGGCGCGGCCGGCCAGTGGGCCAGCGTGTTCGGCACCCTGGAGTCCGTCACCACGGCCAGCCTCGGCTTCAGCCCAGGCGGGCGACACCGCACCCTGCACATCCCCTGGCACCGGATCGTCGCCCTCACAGGCGCCCCCCAGTGGGACCGCGGTCACCACACCCCCGATCTGTGGCAACCCTACGAGCCCGTCGACGCCCCCACCCCGCCACCGACCGGTCCTCGTCCTGCCCCCATCCGGGGCCCCGGTCTGCGCGCCGTGCCAGCACCAGACGGTGCAGCATGACCGCACATCCCGGTCCGGCACCTCCGGTTTTGGGCGCGCCCGCCTCTGTGAGCTCCCACGGATGCGTGTGGGTCCCGTCGGGAGCGAACCCGGCGCCCTCGACCGCCCGCTGCTCCTCGGCGATCCGGGCGCGCAGGAAATCGCACCAGTCGTAAGATCGTGACGCGCTCGGTCATCGTGGCTCCACCAGGCAGGCCCGAAAGCGCCCGCACGCGCCGACAGCGGCCGACAACAAGGCGCAGACAGTCACAGCGGACTCCTCGACGGACGCGGCGAGCGTACGGTGGCTACGGCGACCGTAATCGGCCCCACCGAGGCGACTCGGCTGGGGACCACTTCGTGAAGATCGAGGGGCGGCTTGAAGTGGCCCCACCCATCGAACCGTCCGGTCACAGGCGGCACCATCGCGGCTCGCCTCGATCCGATCTTCACCAATCGGGGCCACTTGGAGACGCCTCGGTGGAACCGGTTTCAGTCGTCGTAGCCACGTACGGAGCGGGACCTACAGACCGCGTGTATCCGGCCGGCCGGATACACGCGTGACGACCTACTCCTTGGCACATCAGCGTGTGTACGGCTGTAGCGTGTAGGCACAGAGTCCTGCAGTCGTGCCTGCGATGATCAGGTGTCCATCAGGGCTGTAGGCGCAGGACAACACGTTGCTGTCCGTCCGCATCATGGTCGCTGCCTCGCCGGTGACCGGGTCCCAGATCCGCACGGCCCAGCCGCCGCCGGTGGCCAGACGCGTCCCACCCGGGCTGAACGCCACCGCAGACACCATGCCGGTGTCGCCGAGTGTCTGGAGGGTCTGGCCGGTGACCGGGTCCCAGATCCGCACGGCCCCGCCGCTGCCGGTGGCCAGACGCGTCCCATCCGGGCTGAACGCCACCGCAGACACCCAGTCGGTGTCGCCGGTGAGCCTCTGAAGGGTCTGGCCGGTGACCAGGTCCCAGATCCGCACGGCCCCGCCGCTGCCGGTGGCCAGACGCGTCCCATCCGGGCCGAACGCCACCGCAGACACCCTGCCGGTGTCGCCGAGTGTCTGGAGGGTCTGGCCGGTGACCGGGTCCCAGATCCGCACGGCCTCGCCGCCGGTGGCCAGACGCGTCCCATCCGGGCCGAACGCCACCCCAGACACCATGCCGGTGTGGCCGGTGAGCGTATGGAGGCTCTCGCCGGTGACCGGGTCCCAGATCCGCACGGCCTCGCCGCCGGTGGCCAGACGCGTCCCATCCGGGCTGAACGCCACCGCAGACACCCTGCCGGTGTGGCCGGTGGTACCGGTGAGCGTCTGGAGGCTCTGGCCGGTGACCGGGTCCCAGATCCGCACGGCCTCGCCGCCGGTGGCCAGACGCGTCCCATCCGGGCTGAACGCCACCGCAGACACCCTGCCGGTGT
>NZ_JBSFUY010000058.1:22054-22539 GCF_053592055.1 Streptomyces sp. NPDC002817 | reverse complement strand
TGTGGCCGGTGGTACCGGTGAGCGTCTGGAGGCTCTGGCCGGTGACCGGGTCCCAGATCCGCACGGTCCCATCGGTGCCACCTGTGGCCAGACGCGTCCCGCCCAGACTGAATGTCAGCTCATTCACCTGGCCGGTGGTACCGGTGAGCGTCTGGAGGCTCTGGCCGGTGACCGGGTCCCAGATCCACACGGCCCCGTCGCTGCCGCCGATGACCAGACGTGTTGCGTCCGGGCTGAACGCCACCGCAGACACGTCGCCGCCTTGGCCGAGTGTCTGGAGGGTCTGGCCGGTGGCCGGGTCCCAGATCCGCACGGCCCCGCCGTCGCTGCCGGTGGCCAGACGCGTCCCATCCGGGCTGAACGCCACCGCATTCACCCAGTCGCCGCCCTGGCCGAGTGTCTGGAGGGTCTGGCCGGTGACCGGGTCCCAGATCCGCACGGCCCCGCCGTCGCTGCCGGTGGCCAGACGCGTCCCATCCGGGCTG
>NZ_JBSFUY010000058.1:0-21956 GCF_053592055.1 Streptomyces sp. NPDC002817 | reverse complement strand
GGTCTGGCCGGTGACCGGGTCCCAGATCCGCACGGCCCCGCCGTCGCTGCCGGTGGCCAGACGCGTCCCATCCGGGCTGAACGCCACCGCAGACACGATGCCGGTGTGGCCGGTGAGGATGCGGAGCAGAGCGGGGTCGGGCAGGTCGGGAGGCGGCCAGTGGTTGATGAGGGCAGGTGTGTCGGGGGGAAGCGGGTTGGTGGGCCAGTGCGGGACGTTGGTGATGCGGCTGCGCAGGATCGCGTCGAGTGCGTGGGCTGGTTCGGTGGGGGTTAAAAGGTGGGCGGCCTGGGCGAGTTGGCGGGCCAGGCCGCGGGTGGGAGGGCCGATGCGATCGAGGTCGCGCCAAGGTGCGGTGGGGCCGCGCTGGTGTAGTCGGGCCCTCACCCAGCAGAAGTCCTCCGCGAGGTGGTGGGCCTGGGGTGCGCGGTCGGCGTCCAGGAGGTGCTCAATGAGGTGATCCAGCAGGTAGCCGTGCTGAACCTGCCACCAGGGCAGTCGGCCGTTCTCGGTCGTGTGCAGGTCGTCGGCGAGGGCGTCGAGCAGTGCGCGGTTGGCGGTTCGGCAGCCGTCTTCGCCCAGTTCGTTCCGTAGGTAGTCGCGGACGACATCGTGCAGGGTGATAGCGCCGCCGGTCACGGTAGTGTCGAGGCCAAGCAACGACAGATCGGCCATCTGTTTGCACAGCGAGCGGGCAGCCGTCTCGTCGAGGCCGCCAGCGGCTTCCCAGAGCATGGCCACCAGTGCAATCGGGATGCTCTCATCTTCGGCGAAAATGCCCAGTTCACTGAATCGCTGCTCGGCATGTTCGCGTTGCAGAAGGGTGGTGGCGGCGCGGATGCTCGCCCGGACCGCAGTATTTCGCTGGACAGGGTCGCCAAGGTCGAGTGCGGTGTGGTCCGTGTCCTGGAATGCCGGCCCGGCGGTACTGAGGCGTTCCAGCAGAGTCCCGGCTGCGGCGGTCGCATCCGCCCCGGTGCTGGCCTGGTCGGCGATGAACGTGTTGGCGATGCTCAGCAGCAGCGGCCACCGCCCGGCCGCCTTGACGAGCCGCTCCACCACCCCCCGTTCAGGCAGGGTGGCAAGGCCATGGGTGAGTAGCCGACGGGCCTGCTCCGCCGTCATACGGTCCACTTCGATCCGGACTGCGGCCGCGGGCAGCGTGTTCGGACGGCGGGTGGTCACCAACCGCACGCAGACCTGCTCTGCGCCCTGAAGGAACGGCGTGAGCTGCTCGGGCTCCCACACGTCATCGATGATCAGTAAGGTGCGCCGCCGCTGCGCGAGCAGGGCGCCGAGGTGGGCGCCGGCGCGCTCAGGGTCCGAGCCCGTCTCGGTCGTGTCACCGGTGATCACACGGGTCTCTTCCGCGACTTTCGCGGCGACGGCGGCCCGACCGCGCACGTCACGGCCGATGGTGATCAGGTGCACACCGCCGGGAAACCGTCGCTGCACCGATCGTTGCGCGGCCACGTACTTCGCCAGGGTGGTCTTCCCGAACCCGCCAGCACCGTGCAGCCCAGTCGTGATCGCCACCGGAGCGCCGGACCACCCTGTCCGCGACCGCTGGCGCACCGCTTTAATCACGTCGTCGGCTTCGTCCCGGTCGACCCACCGCTGCGGCACCGGAGGCGGCGCTGGCCGCCGAACTGAATGCGCAGGCCCCGAGGGGCTGGTCCTCAGCGTAACCACCAGTGCGGCCAGCCCCGCAGCGGAGCCGAATACGCTGGCCACCGGGTCGGCCTCACCCCAGCCGTCGCTCAGCGCCGTCACCACCAGCCACACCCCGGCCGCCACGCACACCGCGATCGCCGCCCGGACTCCCCACCGGACCCGCATCCCCATAAACAGGCATCATGCCCCTGCCCGGAGAGCCCTGACAGCATCTTCGCGGAAGCCACGGGTCGTACCGCCTGCCTGCTGTCTCAGTTCGGCCTCAGGAGCAACCTCGCCCACGACTGGCACAGCAGCGTGAGGCGGCCTTCGCGGCGGCGATCTTCACAAAACAGGGCCAACTCAAGACGTCTCGGTGGCCCCAATGGAGCCTCCGTAGCCACCCAGGCGAGGCATCGCGTCTCAGGCACGACCGATTCCCTCGACTCGATCGGCGTAGCGACACCCAAGCCGGAGCTACGCCATGCTGTGAAGATGGCGGGAATCGGGGGACGCAGGAACCGACGCCGATGGATTGGGCTGTGCTCGTTCGCCCTGCTCCTATTGACGGTGAGCCTGGCGTACGTCGGTGCTCAACTTCGCCGCGGCGCCTTGGATCCTTCCGGCACGGCGGGCCTGCTCGGTTTGCCCGTTGGCTTGCTGGCCCTCGTGGTGTCCGTCGTCGCGCTGCGGAAGCCCCCCGAGGGGGCGTTGGCAGATCTGGCTCGAGGCTGGGCCGCGACACTCGCGAAGCAGGTGCATGAGGAAGCGACAGCACAGCGGCGGCAGCTGCTGGGCGACGACACCGAGCCAATAAATCTGGCGTTCGCTCGTCGCTCCGCTGTAGGCCGCAGCGCGGTGACACCAGCCGACCGTGGAACTCTGCTCGGCGAAGCAGACGGCGTCCCGGACGTGGCGGCGTATTACCTCAGAACGCATCCGCAACGGATGGTGATCACGGGTGCTGCCGGCGCCGGCAAAACCGTTCTAGCCGTGGAGTTAATGCTGGCCCTCATCGACGTACGTGGTGAGGACGACCCGGTGCCGGTGCGGTTATCGCCAGCTGAGTGGAATACACAGGTCTCACTGCGGGATTGGGTGATTCGGCATTTGGTGGAGGCGTATGACTGGCCTGCCAACATGGCCACTGAGCTCGTCCGGCAGCATCGTGTCCTGCCGGTCCTGGACGGGCTGGACGAGATGGACCCCACATGCTCCGACGGAACCCCCATGCCCGACGCACCCCGCGCGCGGGCTGCTCTGGAAGCTCTAAACGCCCATCAGCATGGCCGTAGCGCCGCACCCCTGGTACTGACCTGCAGAGCGGCCCACTACGAAGCCCTCGCGGGGCCGGTGCGATTGCTGGACGCCGTACGCATCGACATCGCCCCCGTCTCCGCATCTGACGCCCACGCCTACTTGCATCGGCGCGCTACCGAACCCGCGCGCTGGCAGCCTCTCTTCGCCGCGCTGCGCAGCGACCCGCACGGCACGCTGGCCGCCACACTGGCCACACCCTGGCGGCTGTGTCTGGCCGCCACCGTCTACGGCCGCGACGGTGATCCCGCCGAACTACTCGACTTCGCTACCCCCGGCGATCTCCACTCCCATCTGCTGGCTCGTTTCGTACCGGCTGCCACTGCGCTCCACCCGAACCGTTATGCCGCGGCTGACGTGCATCGCTGGCTTGCTCTTCTCGCCCGCCACCTGACCGTCCCCGCACCGGGGTTGCCAGCTGTGCCTGGCACGCGTACCGATCTCGTCCTACACCAACTCTGGCCGCTGGCCGGCCCACGTCTGGTACGCGCCGCCGACGCCTTTCTCACCGCGCTCATCGTCCTGACGCCTCTCGCTCTGGCCTGGCCTACTTCCATACCCACCGGGGTTGGACTGGCCGTGGCAGGCATCGCGGCCGCGGCGGGCATGGGTGCAGCACGGGCGCAGGTGGATCCGCCGAAACGCGTCGACTGGCGCCACCTGCGCACCCCGGCCGGACGCCGTCGGCTCATGTCCGGCCTTGCCTTCGGACTCATATTTGGCCTGACGGTCATCCCCGCGCTTGCGATTGCGTCGCTAGCCGCGTTCGAAGGCCTGGCCCTCGATATTCTGCCCTTCGCCGCACTCGTCGGAGGCGTTTTCGGGCTTGCAGCCGGCCTCGTCTTCGGGCTGGTGGCCGGGCTCGTGGGCGAGCCGACAACAACCGCCAATCCGCGCAGCCTGATCCGCAGCGACCTGGCGTCCGGCCTTGTGTACGGGTTCGCGTTCGGACTCACCTTCGGACTCGCACTGGGGCTCGTGATAGGCGCCACGGCCGGGGTCGCGGTCGGGCTCGGGTCCGGCCTCGGAGCCGGGCTCGCGATCGGTATCGGTATCGGTGTCGGAGCGGGCGTGAGCAGGCTTGCCCCTGCTTTCGAGACCGGGACGGCGATCCTGGTGGGCCTTGGGCTCGGGCTTGTACTCGCTGCCACGGTCATCATCGCAGCCAAGCGCGGACTCAGGTTTACGGGCGGAGGGTCCTCAGGACGCAGGTACCTGATCTTCATACTGTGCTCAAGCACGAAGCTGCCGCGACGACTGGGACCCTTCCTGGACTGGGCATGCGAAGCAGGCATGATGCGTCTGGCTGGCCCTGCCTATCAATTCCGCCACCGAGAACTACAGGAGTGGCTGGTCATTGAGCAGCCGTCTGCCCTACCCTCTGTGCCTGAGTAGATGCCCTTTAGCAGGCCGCGTATCGGAATCCACGACGAGGACTCGCGCCGAACTCGTCAACTATCCAACGTCGTCGAGTGGCCAGACCATCGTCTCCAACACCTCTTCGAGGTTGGCCACGGTGAGCAGGTCCGGCCACACCCAGCCGCGCCGAACGCTGGTGATCCACTGCCGATTCACACCACTGAGCTCCGCCAGCGCCTTCGCGCTGAGGTCCATACCAACCACGGCCTCTTGCAGCGTGCGGGAGCCGTGCTGCATCACGCGGGCAGGAAGGTAGTCCTCCAGCACCGCGTTGCGCCACTCCCCCGAAATCACGTACTCGCATGGCGACTTGGTACGTCTCGTCCTTCCAGGCGCCGACCCAGTATGTCCCCCTCAGGCTCGGCAGACGGGCGGAGCGGCAATCCGTAGGCCCCTGGACGACCAGCCGTGAGCCAGCGTCGGTGGGCGCCTCGGGGGCACACAACGCAAGCCATAAGAGACACTCAACGGGGCGGCCCCGGGGACCGGAGGGTGGACACGACGTCAACTACCCCGCAGCGGCCGCAGGGAGAGCCAGAAAGTCAACCAGCGGCAGACCCTCCGCGGCGCGCTCGCGGCACCGCCCGCACCGCGCCTCAACCGGGTACACACCCCGGCAGCCCCGGCACGCCACCGCCCCCTCCGCCCGGCGCTGCTCCTCAGCCCGACGTTCACGCCGATCCCGGATCCGAGCGCGCGCACGGACCCGCGCAGCCTCCTTGCGGGACTCTTCCGCCCGCTCCTCCCACCGTTCCAGAGCCCTGCGCGCAGCGGCCCGGCGACGGGCCTCTTCCCCTCCGCGCGGCAGCACGGGAAGCGCGTTCGCGTCCTGGCCGTCCCTGCTGTCCCACTGCCGGGCGCGGCGTGCTTTGCGCACGGCAGCCATGACGTCCTTCTCAGACCGGAGCGCCTCGGGGGCGAGATCGACCATGCGTAGGGCTTCCATGCCGTCGGCGGTCGCCACGATCAGCCCAGACGCATCCCGGGCAAGGAACCCAGCTCCCCACAGGAGGCGCACACGCTCGGCCTTGACCAGCTTGCCCCTGCGTCCCGCCGCCCCCAGCGCACGGAACTTCCCTCCGCTCTCGGGGACCAGGTGACTGGCTGCCGCTTTACGGACCACGTCCGCGAACTCGCGCGACCATCCGAGACCGTCCACCACACGCGCCGCCTCGCGCGCCTCAAGGTCGGCAACCACGCCGCCAGGCACGTTCACGGGCGCGGCCTCGATCGCCAGCCGCATGGGGGCGGCAGGAAGCGCGAGCCGCACCGGCTCAGTCTCGGCTCCCGTCGCAGCACGCCGAACAGGCGCAGACCTGTCCTCGTCCCACTCTCCGAACCGCTCCCACCCGGCGGCCACCAGCGCCGTATCGGCGTCAGTGTCGGTGAGCGACCCCACCCTGAGTGCCGCCACGCTGGCCGTCGTCGCAACATGCTCCGCCGCGCTCACATGCTCATCACGCGGCCCGCTGACATGGACCCACAAAGCCGCCGCGCCCGCGTTGAACATGTACACACGCAACGGTGCGGCGTCGACCGGTGCCAGGGCATCGTCACCAGGTGCCTGCGGAGGAAGCTCTCCGCCTTCGGCCTCCTCGTTTTCGTCGTCGGCCCGCAGGATCGCGAGCGTCTGCGGCCGCTGCCGCTCATCCCGCTCGATCTGGTCGGTCGCTGCAGGCATCGCGTGCACCCGTGCCTCTTCCGAACGGTGGTCGTCGTACGCCTCCACCGCCTCACGGGCAATCACCAGAGCAGGAAGGATCTCGGCGCGCACCATCGCCGCAGCGCCTGCGATGCCTTCGGCCTCAGCCGCCCGCGACATGAGCGGCTGCACATCCGCCGTCGCCGACTCGGCAGCCTCCCGCGCATACGGGTTGCCGTGCGGAACATTCCCGCGCTCCATGCGATCCACCGACCACACCCGCGTCACCGCATCCCGCTGTACCTGGCACTCCGCCATGACAGCCGCGTACGCCTCCGCCTCGGCCGGGGGGTCATCGGGGTGCGGCTCCTCCGTTACGACCGCACCGGTGCCGGCCACGACCACGTCCACCACCGTGGCGAACCCTGTCACGGGAAACCCGTCGTCGTGGGAGGTGACCAGCACACCCCGCCGCCAGACGGTCGGGCCGTCCTCCGGGGCAAGTCCCGCCCCGTCGAGGGCCGCCGCAATGTCCCAGTCGGTCACGTTCGCCAGGTCGGGGGCCTGCTCGCCACGGAGCCCGCGCACCCGGACCGGCACGTACCCGCCATGCACCGCACCACAGGCGCACACCAGTCGCATGACCACGCCGGGCATCTGGTGAAACGCGATCACCTCAGCCGTAGCGGGGATCGGACGCTCCCCGGCGTCCAGGGTGGCGCACTCGGCCTGCCGGCGCACGGTGACATCGTGCGCCTCCTCGATGGCCTGCCCATCCCACTGGCGGCACTCCTCGGCCGCCGCCTCCGCCACCTTCGCGAGGTCTTCCATACGCGCGCACTCGCTGATGTAGTCCGCCAGGTGCCCGGCCTCGCGGTAGGTCTGCGCCGCGTCGGCAACGTGCGCGGCGGACCGTCCAGCACGCGCGGCCTCGCCGTACGCCTCCTGACACCACGTGAGGAACTGCCAGCCCTCGTGTCCCTCTCCGGCCTTGCGGCACGCTGCCTCGGCAACCTCCACCGACTTGCCCGCCAGGCGGACGGCGCCCACGGTTCGGGCGTGCGCATCCTCGAACCGGCGGGCAGCCGCCGCCCATTCCTTGGCCGCGATGCCGGACGCCTCGCGCTCGGCGCGCGCCGTCTGGGCGCCCTGGCGCCCCGTCTCGTCCGCCTCGCTGCGCGTTTCGGCGCGCTCCCCGGCGTGCCGGGCATCCCAGTGCAGGGCGGCCTCGAAGTCCTTCACGCCCTGGTACGCGGCCTGCGCCGTCTGGAGTGCCTCCCATTCGGCCGGGGCGTGCTCGGCCAGCTGGTTCGGCTCTCCGTAGGAGATGTGCGGATACTTCGACCAGTCCGCCAGCGCCTTGCGGTCGTTGCCCGTGTCGAACCCCTGGGGGTTCTTCTGCACGGCCGCCGCCGCCTCACGCAGACGTTCAGCGCCGCGCCCCTCGATGTGCGCGGCCACGGCCAGCGTGAACGCTACGGCCGCGGTGTCGACGCGATCCCCGGCCATGAGTGCCGCCTTCGTGAACCTGGACGGGAACGACACCCGGTCATGCGTGTTCCGGCTCGCCTTCCATGCGTCGTACTGCGCCACGAACGACAGCTCGGCGTCGCCGTTGGCCGCGTGCGCCTGACCCTGGTAGTCGGTGTAACCGTCGAAATATCCACACCAGTCGCGGGCCGCATCCTCGAACATGACGATCAGGCCCGCGTATCCACGCGCCGTCGGCCCACGGCCGGACTCGGCCAGCCGGGCACGCCACGCCGCCTCCTGCGCGTTCAGCCGTTCCTGGGCCTCAGTGATGATCGGCGCGGCGAGCGCTTCCCGCTCCGCGCGGGCGGCCGCGTCGGCGATGCGCTCGGCGGCCTCCTTGACGTGCTGCGCAGCAAGCACGACCACTCGGCGCCACGAAGCGCACCCGCGAGCGTCGGCGCCGTCCGTCTCCGCCAGCCATGCCCGGGCGGCCGTGACGGCGTCGACCGCCGACCGCTCAGAGTCTCGCGCTTCCGAGTACGCAGCGGACGCGAGTGCGACGGCGCGCTCGCCCTCGGGGGTGGAGCCGTCCAGGGTGTTGAACGCGTCCCGCGCGTCCGCGAAGGCGACCGAGACCTTAGACACGGCGCCGTCCATCTGGCGCACCCATTCCGCTGCGTCGCGGCCCCAGACCGTCCGCCCGGTGTTCTCGTGCTCACGGTTCACCGGGCGCGTGCCCTTGACGGCCTCCCGTACGGCCTTGAATCCGTCGCTGGAGGCGGAGCCCAGGTATGAGCCCTTGTCTTCCGACCACGCGCACAGGTGCTCTCGCTCCTCCACTCCCGCGCGCACCATCTCAAGTCCGGTAATCACGACGACACGTGCCCAGGTGCGACCGGTCCAACGGCGCTCCGCGCGCACGTCCCAACCACGCTCCACCGCTTCCTGCGCGATCAGCCCGGCGTTACGCGGCATGCCCGCCAGTACCTCAGCCCCGTCCGGGCCGGATACTGCCTGGGCATCGCTCAGCTGGTGCTCAACAACGGGCGCCTGGAGCGCATCGTGGCTGGTAGTAACGACTGACATGATCACTTCCGCTTCCAAGAAGGGGGAGAGGCTGAGAGTCGGGGAAGTACGCGTCCGACTGGCCGGGGCAACGGGGTGCCCGACCCAGGACACCTCGAACGACTCTTAAGACTATACATCATGAAAGATGTAGGCAAGTCTTAAGAGGCGAATGATTGGCAGGGGAAGCTACGGCGAGCGCCGGGGGGCACGCCGTACGACACAGCCGGCTG
This sequence comes from Streptomyces sp. NPDC002817, assembly GCF_053592055.1. Taxonomy (NCBI): domain Bacteria; kingdom Bacillati; phylum Actinomycetota; class Actinomycetes; order Kitasatosporales; family Streptomycetaceae; genus Streptomyces; species Streptomyces sp. NPDC002817. Next base: position 13,154 of record NZ_JBSFUY010000058.1, on the reverse strand, counting down.
TGGCCGGGTCACTGGTGGCCCGGGCCCGCGCGGATCCGACACCTGATCCTGCCCGGCCTGCGGGGCGCGAAGCAGCAGCCCTGGGCTGAGCCGGCGCGGGCCCGGTGCACCGCCTTACGGCCTCACCGCGGCGCGGGGCGGGTGACGGGCAGCAGGCCGGACCCGTTCCACGACGTACCGAGACCCACTCCTCCCCCGGCTCGGCAGCCGGCCACGTGCAGCGCTCACGGCGGACAACACTGACCCGGACGGTTCATCGTTTCGAGATGGGATGAAGCATGCCGCTCGTCAGCTTCGACGCGGTGATGCCACTGTGGCTGCCCTTGACCATTGAGGTCCTCGCCGCGATCAGCCACGTCCGCCAGCAGGCGGAACAACGCCTGGACGGAACGCGCCTCCCCCGTCTTCTGACCGTGGCGAGGACTGCTCCTGGCCGTACCGTTCGCCTGGCAGGCTGTCCTGCACAGCTCGGACCACCTGAGCGATCACCTGTTCGCGGTGTTCCTGGCCATGGGCACCGGGATGTCACCAGCAACGCGCGCGATGGCTGCTCGGCCCTCGGCGGTGATGCGGAAGAGGTGGGGATGTCCTCGGTGCTCACCGCCCGGGTCAGCGGTCCCGTGACTGTGGCCGCAGTCGTCGAGCGAGTCAGCGAGACTGAGTTCCTCGAGAGCAACCTCGTCCACGGGCGTCAGCCACGCCGTCCCGCCCGAGGGCAGTTCGACGCGGGGCAGGATGCTTCCCCTAGGGTGCTCCGCTGCGGCCCGGAGGAAAGCGAGGCGCTTCGGGGTCAGGCGCGGCACCGGGTCGTACCGGGCACTGCCGGCACGCTTCATTTCGGATGAGTCCTCTCCGTCTGGCGGAATGCCGAGGTCCTGGCGGTGCCGCCTGGCCGACGTGCGCTGAGGCCGGGACACCGACCGGACAGGTCCCCCGATACAGACGTCCCCTTGCGCCACTCCGCCACTCCGCCACTCCGCCACTCACAACGTGGGCATCCCCGATGACAACGTCCCCGCCGATCACGGGCGCACAGCCGTCGAAGTGGAACCCGGGCGGACTCCGGTGACGGCTCGGCACGTCGAAGTGAACTGTCCGACCGGGCCACGGAGTTGCGCCAGGCACGATCCGTCTACGCGCACCGAATGCGCCTCGCTGACAGGTCCGCGCTTCGGGCCTGCGGCAACTCAGCCTGCGGGGTCTATGCGGACAACGACGGACGCGCGGCACAGTAAGGGCGCAGCAGTCGCGCGCCGAAACCCTTCTTGGAGTCGTCGGAGTCCCAGTCCCAGTACCGAGGGGATCCGGACGGCGCCAGGATGAGACAGTAGGCGCCCCATTCCGCGTCCCTGTCAGGATCCGTCAGGTCATCGGGCAGCATGTCGAACACTGCGCCAGCCGCCCGCAGCCGGCGCATCGCGCTCCACAGCGCCCGCGCCTCATCGCCGACCGTTCCGCCCACGATGTCGGTCATGCCAGCCAGGACCGCTTCCGACTCCGGGTTGCCGAAGTCAACGAGGAACCGCCCGTCGGCGTCCCTAATGCTGTGGAGGAAGAGATTGTCGTCGAGGTCACCGTCGAGATCGTCGTCGGTCTCGAACACAAGGTAGGCGGCGCCCAGGACGCGTGCCGTGAGGGCATCGGCGACGGCACGGGCGAATCCGCGGGCGGCTTCGCGCTGGACCCGCACAGCGGCCGTCCACTCCACCAACGTGGCAGCAGGGACGGCGCCATCGGACATCGGAGAGGAAGCAACACCAGCGGCGGACAGGTTGACGTACAAGAGGTTCTCCTCGATCGGATCAGGCACACAGCGGGCGTTCGCCACGGCTCAGGCTCGAACAGTGGGCGGGGACCACGCTCACGCCAGTCAGGGCAGGCGGGGGCGGCTACCACCAGACGTGGACGAGGTACTCGCCACAGGCGATGACACCGCTACACGCGAGGTCGTTCATGACCGAAGCCAGGTGGGGCTCGGGCCCGCCCGCGCGCCACGCGGCAATCTCTTCGGCTTCATGCGGATTCTGGGGGACGTTTTCCTCCCACTCGTCCCATGCCTCGACGAGGTGGTATGAGCCATTGGACACGCCGAGCGCCTGAATCACGCCGTACTCCAAGCCGTAGTGCCTGCGGATGAGGCATTGAAGGGCTGCGAGTTCGATCTGGCGGTGGGCGACGGTTTCCACCGGCAAGCTCATGTGCGGGCCTTTCCCCGGTAGTTCGCAAGACGGACGGCAATCCAAGTTCGGCCGCCGACCCGGCGGCGGGTCAGGGCCTGCAGACCATCAGGCGAGCGCTCCCTATCACCTTGCCGCTGGCACGTCGTGGACGGACGGGAGAGCGTCCCCTCCTCTTCAACCTGGCCAGGGATCAACTGGCCAGGCCCATTCAGCGTGCTGGTACACGCCCTCTCAACGGGGACTGTGCCTCTGGAGGGGCGCGCACCAACACTTCGCGGTCCGAGGGGACTTGAACCCCTGGCCTTCCCCCGGCGTGGGGGACGCTCTACCAGCTGAGCTACGAAGCTGCCGGAGAGCGCGGATCGGCCGCCCCACGCTTTCCGGCGCCAGAGGGCCAACCGAACCTCATTGACTCTTATGACTATACATCAAGAGAGGTGAGGCCGCGAGCCTTGAGCGGCAGAAGCGGGTGACGGCGCGACAGCCGCAGGGTTCACCCTCCTGTCAGACCGAGCAAGGCCCCCCCGACAGTCGGCGAACCCGGGCCGGCGCTGGAGGTGTAGCGCGGTGCGCGCACCGGGGAGGCCTGCACGGCCCTCGGCGCCGACGCCCGCTCGAGTGACTCTCCGTCTCGCATACGCGCGCGCCGATCTAACCGAATAATCCCAATCATACCGTTTCATATAGGTATTGACAGATATTCAACTATCCGCCATCTTCTGTTTCGGTATATCGGGACGAACGAGCGAGAGGTGTCTCCATGGCACGAGTACGACTGGCCGAGTACGACGAGACCCAGGCCACCAAGCGCCTGCGAGTACCCGCAGCCGCCTTCCGGTGGGCGCGGCACACCGGACTCGTCCCCGCCCCGGACGCATCGAACTGGCAGTGGTCACGGGCCGCCGTGGAGGCGCTGGACGCCGACGCGATCCGCGCCGCCCTGCCCTCCCCGCCCATCCCGGGCGGCGTGGCGGCGGACCGGATCGCCGACACCCTCGGCACCCCGAACACGCCCGGCGAGAAGGCGATCGTGCCGTCGTTCGTCGTCCGCCGGTTCATCGGGCGAGGACTGCTCACCGAGCTGAGCGCGAACCCAGACGGCTCGCTGCTCCACCCCGACCAGGTCGCACAGGTCTGCCGCCGCGAGGACCTGGCCGACCTCGTCGCTGCCGACACCCCTCTGGGCCCCGACCAGGCAGCCGCACGGCTCCAGGTCCGCAGGGCCGAGTTCGACTGGATGCTGCGCCTGGGCTGGATCAAACCCGCCGAAACGATCGAGGTCCGTTTCGGCACCTCCCGGGCCGGAGCCGTCGACGTCCCTCTCTACACCACCCAGTCCGTCGCTGCCCTGGCCGCACGCACCGACATCGACTGGGAACAGCTGCGCACCGTCCCCAAAGGCCGGCGCTCCCCCCTCGCGGCACTCGTCCGGCAGACCACCACCGCGTGACACCAACCCGCTACGGTCGTTGAACAGGACCGCGGAGCAAGGGACAAGCCTCCGGGGACCGACCGGACCCCGGAGGCTACGTCGCCCCAGCGCCACACCGCACACCGGTCCTCGGCCGGGGCTGCGAGCAGCACGACGAGGCACCGAGGCAGCACCCCAGCGGGCAGCGGCACGCACGAGCGCGCGGGGCTCCGCCGGCAGCGGCAGTACCCGGCTGTACATCGGGGCAGTGGTGGGCGTGCGCGTCAGTTCGGCACCGACGGCGATGCCAGACCGCTGTACCGGCGCCCTGACGGGTAGCACGAAACAGGTCCGGCAATACGGTCCGAGACCGCCATCACCCCATCGACGACGCGCACCGCAGCGTCCTCGCCGGTCGGCACGAACGCCGTTCGGTGCAGCTCAGCGCGCACAGGCGCCACGGACGGCGTAGATGTGAAGCGTGGTCCTAACTCCTCCATTCGTGCCGATGCTCGCCGAAGCCCGCCGGGAACTACCCCCGGACGGAGCCTTCCCCGGAGAAATGATCATGGAACAGAAGTGGGACGGGTACCGCGCGATCGTCTTCGCCCGTCCCGGCCACGTCATGATCCAGTCGAGGAACGGAGCAGACCTGACCAGCGCGTTCCCGGAGATCGCCACCGCGGCCGCCGCCCTCGAAGAGCCCATGGTCCTGGATGGTGAACTGGTCGTACTCCACCAGGGCCGGTTGCACTTCGGCGCCCTGCAGAGCCGGGCACGCCGCCGCGGCCGCAGCGCCCTGGACGCCGCCACCGAACTCCCCGCCTACCTCGGAGTGTTCGACCTCCTTGAGCACGCGGGCACCGAACTCCTCGCCCGCCCCTACCGCGAGCGCCGCGCACACCTGGAGGACCTCGTCGCCCGTGACATCCTCCTCGCCCCCTTCACCTTGATTCCCGCCACCAAGGAGCGGGCCACGGCACTGGAGTGGATGGACCCCTCGTGGAGCGCGGTCGGCGTGGAAGGCTGCCTGGTCAAGGGGCTTGACCAGGCCTATCAGCCAGGCTCTCGCGGCTGGATCAAGGTCCGCTCGCACATCACGTCCGAGGCCGTCATCGGCGGTGTCACCGGGACCGCGGCCGGGCCGCTCACCCTGCTCCTGGCTCGCTACGACGAGGCCGGGGACCTCCGCCTCATCGCCCGCAGCACCCCGCTGACCACCGTCGTACGACGCGACCTCGGATCGCGGTTGCACCCCGACGACGCGGGTCATCCCTGGCACGGCCGCCGCTTCAGCGCCGGCTGGGGAACGAGAGGCGAGCTCCAATTCCAGCCGGTGCGGCCCGAGTTGGTTGCCGAATTCCTCGCGGACACTGCTGTAGATGACGGCCGGTACCGACACCCCGTCCGATTCCTTCGCCTGCGCGAGGAGATGAACCCCCGGGACGTTCCGAGACTCGCTGAACCCGACAGGTCCCCAGGAAGGGGAGAAGCTCCACCACACCCCTGAGCAGGCTGATCCGCCCAGCTCACGCTGTTGCACCCGATTCAACTCCGTAGCCGACCGCGCCCGTTGATCCGGGGCTGCGTGCGCCCACCGCCGCTACTTGGTGCCGCCTCCGCCCCAGGGAGGCCACCGCCTGCGGCCTGCCGACGCGCTCCCGCTCCCGCTGGCAGGGGGCCGACGCTGCTCTCCTCCTGGGCCGGCCTGGCCGAGCACCGCGGCTTGTACGGCCGGCCAGTCCTGCGTGGGCCACCCCTCGCCGGATTAGCTGCGTCAGAACCTCGTGACGTAAGTCGGGGCGACGCAGCTGCCATCGAAAGCAAGGAAGCCGCCCTACGCGACCGCCGAGCCCTGAGAGGATTGGTCCCATGAGTGCCCACGGCGGTCAGGAACTGGACTGCAGCCGCGATGACGTCGTAGTCGCTTACCGGTGGCTTCCTCAACGTCACGCCACTGAGGAGACGGTTCCTGAGCGGGAGCTCTGGCACGCGGCCACCGAGCTGGAGTTCCGTACATTCCGCGAGCACGGCCGTCGGGTGAACTGGGGACGAGACCGCCTCCTCGACGGTGTCTTCTACGACTTCCCTGACCCCCAGACGTTGCCCGCCCAAGAGCGCAAAGCCGCGCTCGGCCTGTTGCCCAAACAGCAGCCGTGGCCCTGGCTACGCTCGCGAATGCGTCTGATGCGCAGCCGGGTGACAACCCGCCCCGACCATCCTGTGGACCTGTTCGCCGCCCTGTACCGCGTGAACCACCAGATCAGGGAGGACCAAGCGGCCTACTTCGTCAGGAGGCTGCGGCTGCTCTCCGAGGAGATCGAACGCCGCGAGAGCGACCCGGATCGTCTCCAGGCCGGACCGTACGGGTTCTACATGCACGACGGCCTGGACGACGAGCACGCCGACAACACCACCTTGCGCGACCTGCTGAGGGTCGTCCGCGAGCGTGGCCCCGCCGTCGGCGTCGTCACGGACAGAACCACGCTCCTGGCAGACAGCCAGTGGTCAAGGTCCAGAAATTCGAGCCTTTGATTACAAGGTTCTGACACAGCTAATCCGTTCCAGGGAACCCAGGCGAGGACGAGTCTGCGGACCTCATCGGCTCCGGTCGCACGGAGCCGGAGCGCGACGTGTTGAAGTTGCGAGCCGCTGATGAACCGAGGACGTCGACACCGAAGCTCCGGTCTGGCCCGCATCGCCGACGTCGAACCCAATCTCACCCAGGGCCGCGCGCTCCTCACCACCGAGCACGAGGAAGTGGAGGCCGGAGGCACCATCGGCTGGGCTCCCGCCCGGCTTCCAACGCCGGGCGGGAGAAGAACGGGTCCCTTCCGGTAGAACCTCAGCACGAAGGGGCCCGCAGCGCCTTCCAGACATGAAAGGTGCGAGGCGCCCATCATTCCCCAACCACCCACCGCACACCCCCACTTCGGCCGCAGCCTCCGATACCAGAGCACCCTGCCGGACCAACCCCCGGTACTCGGACCTGCTGCTGCTCAGGGAAGGCCTCCAGTGCGGCGTCGACGCAGTTCACGCGTCGACTCGTTGTGCCACACGTTGCAGTCGTCGCATCCGCAGCCCAGCCGCCACAGGGGCGACGGCGTGAATTTCGAGTGGTCCAACGGCGGCAGTTCCGTCGGCTGGGCCGCATAAGTCAGGGCCTGTCCCGTCCAGCCGATGCGGCTGCGACCGACAGGCGCCTGGCAGATATCCGCTGGTGTGAAGGGCGTTGATGCTCGACCCCGCCATGTCCAGCATGGCTGCCCCGTACAGGTGAGCGCGTCGAACGAAGGCGCCTGCACGTGACGAAACCCCGCCTCGGCGGGGCTCGTGGAAGCAGACCTGGCCAGTTGATGAGGATCTGTGAATTCGGCCAGGGCTACTCGTCGCCCCACTTGATCCGCTGCTCAACGGAGTGGGGAGCCGCCCCGTGTCGACGGTCTCGTATTTCCCCATGTGGAACTCCTCGTAATTGGCCATGGGGACGGCGGAGTCGGCGTCGTCGTGGCCATGGGGAGGACGGGGGCGCGTCGTCGTCCCCACGGCGCCAGGGTTCCCGGGCCGCCCGATAACCCGCCGGTCGTTAGGGCTGGTCAGGACTGTCCAGGGTGGCCGCAGGCCAGCGCGGAGCGCCGCCGAAGGCGCCCTTGACCGGCCGGACCAGCCCCACACTCAGCAGTCGGGCGGCCCGTCACCGGCCTCGGCCGAGGTGGGGAATTTCGCGGTGCTGAAGGTGCTGTTGATGGGGAATTGCGCGACCGCTCACACCCCGGAGATATCAGTGCATGGATTACCTGTAGAGCGTTCAGTGTGCTGAACGCTTCGTGGTGCCGCCCGGTCTCGGGCAGGTGATGGGTGTCAGCGTTTGATGCGGCTGCGGACGGCGAGGGCAGCGAGGGCGAGCAGGGCGGGTTCCAGGAGGCGGGAGGCCATCTCGATGTAGGTGCCAGCAGCGGTGAGGTTCTGTCCGGAGGAGCGGAAGACCACGGAGTTGACCACGACGCGGGTGGCCTTTTCTGCCCGGTTGGCGGTCAGGCGCTGGCGCCAGGGGCCGGACAGGTGCGGGGCGGGGCTGGCGGTGTTCAGGGTGATCTTGCCGTGGGTGAGGGTGCCGGTGGTGGCCGGCTCGGGGTCATGGGTGGGCAGGCCCCACAGCATCAGTGTCAGCACAGTGGTGGCCATCGCGGTGAGCAGCCAGGCCAGGGCGCGGGAGGCGCGTAGTCCGTAGCCGGACAGCAGCCAGTACGCCCACAGAAGGCCGCGTTCGCCGGGTGTGGTGCTGGTGTGGTCGTGGCGGCGCATCTGTCGGGTAGGCCCCGTCCCTCTCGGGACGAGGCCCCCCTCAGAACCGTGCGTGCCACTCGTCGCGGCACACGGCTCAAGCAGACCCCTTGGGCAGCTCGTGATTCTGCATTTGACCGTAGTCATGGGACGCGTGGTGCCTCCGGTGACAGTCGGAGTGGACCAGGGCTTGGTTGGACGCTTGATCCGATCCGCCGCGTGAGCGGTAGATCAGATGATGCTTGTGAATCGTTCGGTAGCTGGCATGAAACCAGTTGGCCCAGTCGCGGACTGAGTCCGGTTCGTATGTCGCTCCGTCGATCAGGTCAAGTCCGCAGAGCGGACAGAGTCCCTTCTGCCTGGCTGCGAGATTGACGGCGAACTTGCCGTCCGCCTGCGGGTGTTTCCGCTTGCGCGTTCGCTCCCGCCAGTACTCCGCCAGTTCCGGGTCGTCCTTGGACGCAGCACCCTTGACCATCACGTGGCGTTGGATGCTCGTCCATCCGAACTTGCCCATAAAGGCACCGGTCTCCGTGTCGCCGAAGACCCAGTTGTCCTGCCGGGTTGGATTGAAGCGGCCGAAGTACGCGCTCTTGACCCAGCTGCGCGACTTCTGTGCATGCCGTCTCTTCGCCCACCTGTACTCCCGCTTATAGAGCCACCAATCCAGCTTGTTGAACGTCTCACTGGATACGGCGCTTCGGTAGTAGGTAGCCCATCCCTTGATCAGAGGGTTCACATTGCGGATCAGATCCGTTGTTTTGACCGCTGCCATGCGCTGACACCGGTCAGTGATCTCCCTCTTGACCTTCTGCACCGCTGCCTTACTGGGCTTGATCAGGAGCTGCTCGCCGTACCTCCTGACGTTGAAACCGAGGAAGTCGAAGCCCTCCGACGTGTGGACCACTTGGGTCTTTTCGTCGTTGAAGGTCAGCCCTCTCGGCTCCAGCCAGGCGGTGAGCTTCTCCTTGATCTGCCACGCTTCCGCCTCCGTCGCGCACATGACGACGAAATCATCGGCGTAGCGGACCAGCGTCGGGATATTTCTCCGCGACCTCTGCAGTTGCGTGAGGCTCGGGTCGTATCCGGCAGCGATTTCCATGCCATGGAGTGCGATGTTGAGCAGCAGAGGGCTGATTACCCCGCCTTGCGGCGCCCCCTCCTCGGTGGGAGCGAACCTGCCGTTCTCCATCACCCCGGCCTTCAGCCATCCTCTGACTTCCCGGCAGGCCGGGAAGTCGCCGATGGCCTCCAGTAAGCGGTCATGGTCGATGCGGTCGAACGCGCTGGACAGGTCAGCATCCAGGATCCAGAGCTTCTTGGCGCCCTTGCGGGCCAGTGTCTGGAAGATCGCGCCGATCGCGTCATGGCACCCTCGTCCGGGTCGGAAACCGTAGCTTCGCCCTTCGAAGCGTGCCTCCCATTCCGGCTCCAGGGCGTTTTTCACCCTGGCCTGCTCCACTCGGTCCCGGATCGTGGGGACGGAGGCGGCATACAGCCACTTCTCCCAGGCCGCATTCGGGTTTGTTGGAGGTGACGCACCCCTTCCATCCTCTGGCTGGGCGTCGGGTCGAGGTTCTGTACTCGATGAAGCGGGGTGGCCGGCGGATGTTCGTGGTCGACACCGGGGCCGGGGCGAGGATGACGCTGCCGGTCGAGTGGACCGACCGTGGACCGGCGGCCCTGGATGCGCGGGTCTCGCAAGAGGCGCTCGTCGAGCTGCGCGCACTTCTGGACGCGTTGGGCACGCATTGCGCTGACCAGGCAGAAGGCGGAGAGTCCTGATGGGACGCCAACGTGATGTGGGCGACCGCCGGCGGCCGGGAGCGAGGCCCGATGAGTATCGAGGGCTGGCGCCGCGCGGACGCCGTGATGACGGTCGCGAACATGATCGAGGCGTCACTGCGGGCAGGAGGTGGCCGACGTGAACGGCGAGGGGAAGGTAACCGCCTCGCACCGCTCCCGGCTGGCCATCATCTACCTGAGGCAGTCGACGATGCTGCAGGTCCGCGACCACACGGAGTCGACCACCAGGCAGTACGCGCTGGTGGACCTGGCTGCCGCACTGGGCTGGACGCCGGAGAACATCCTGGTCATCGACAGGGACCTGGGCGTCTCGGGCCGGTTCGGCACCGAACGCGGAGGCTTCCGCGACGTCGTGGCGAAGGTGTGCCTGGCCGAGGCGGGGGCCGTGTTCGGCCTGGAGGTCTCGCGCCTGGCCCGGTCCTCGGCGGACATCGCCCGGCTGCTGGAACTCGCCCGGCTGACCGACACTCTCGTCGTCGACAGCGACGCCGTCTACGATCTTGCGGACTTCAACGACCGCTTGCTGCTCGGTCTCAAGGGCAGCATGTCGGAGGCCGAGACCCACCTGCTCAACGGCCGCCTCCAGGGCGCCAAGCTGACTGCCGCGGCCCGTGGTGACCTGCGGGTTCCGCTGCCGGTCGGGCTGGAGTACGACGAGGACGGCCACGTCGTCCTCGACGCTGACGAGGAGGTCCGCGCCGCGGTCGGCGACGTGTTCGCCGAGTTCGCCCGCACCGGTTCCGCCTACGGCACGGTCGCCGCGTTCGTCGGCCGCACCTTCCCGCTGCGCGCCTACGGAGGTGTGTGGGACGGCAAGCTCCGGTGGGGCAAGCTCACCCACGGCCGCGTACTCGGCGTGCTCACCAACCCTGCCTACGCTGGCACTTACGTCTATGGCCGGCACCGCACCCAGCGCACGGTTCGTCCGGACGGCACCGTCAGTACGACCAACCCGCGTGTTCCGCGCGCCGACTGGCGGATCGTGCTGCCCGGTCACCACCAGGGGTACATCACCTGGCAGCAGTTCCTGGACATCGAGGCGAAGCTCACCGCGAACTGCACCCACAGTGGTGCCCGGCCACCACGCGAGGGTGAGCCGCTGTGTCAGGGCGTGATCAGCTGCGGGTCCTGCGGCTGCCGGATCGGCACCCGCTACCAGGGCTCCCACCACCGGGCTTACTACGACTGCATGGGGCACCGGGACGCCGCCCGCACCACCTCCTGCCGCTCGATCGCGGCCAGCATCGTGGACACGGCGGTCGCCGGCCTGCTGCTGGCCACGCTGACCACCGAGCAGATCACCCTCGCCCTGGACGCCGCCGAACAGGTCACCCAGCGCCACACCCGTGCCCATCACGTCGCCGAACTCGCCGCCGAGCGCGCCCGCTACGAATCCGACCGCGCCGAGCGGGCCTTCGGGCAGGTCGAACCGGAAAACCGCCTGGTCGCACGGACCCTGGAGAGCCGCTGGGAGACGAAACTGGCCGCGCTCATCGAGGCAGAGGCCGCCCTGGTCGCCACCCGTGACGCGCGCCCGCCGCTGCCCGGCCGGGCCGAACTGGAAACGCTCGCCGCCGACCTGCCCCGGCTCTGGGACGATCCGGCCACCAGCGCCAAGGACCGCAAACGCCTGATGCGCACCCTGATCAGCGACATCACCGTGCTGCCCGACGATGAGTCGGGCCAGGCCCGCATCGGGGTGCGCTGGCATACCGGCGCCACCGACCTGATCACCACCACACGCAGCCAGGCACCCCGCACCCCGGCCGCCGCCGTCGAGCTGATCACCCGGCTCGGCCCGGTACTGACCGACGAGGAACTCGCCACCGAGCTGGCCGCCGCCCGCCTGCTGACCGGCCACCGCCGCCCCTTCGACGTCAAGGCGGTGCGCTGGGCCCGGCATGCTTACAAGATCCCGGCACCGCGCACGGTCCCGTTCCACGACGGCGAGATCGGCATCGAGGACGTGGCCCGCATCCTGGCCGTCAGCTACGGCGCGGCCTACTACTGGATCACCCACCAGCGGCTGCCGGCCCGTCAGGACCGCACCGGACGCTGGTGCGTGCCCTGGACGACGGAGACCGAGGCTGACTGCCGCCGACGGATCGCCCGCTCCGGACACCTCAACCCCGCAGGCCCCGGCGCCCGAACCATCCCCGACGCCGCCCGGCACAGCGAGATCTCCGTCCAGGACGCGGCTGGCCGCCTGGGCGTTCACGACTACGACGTCTACTACTGGATCCGCACCAAACGCCTGCCCACCCGCCGCACCGACACCGGCCGTGTCGCCATCCCCTGGAACGACACCGTCGAGGCCGGCTGCCGCGACTGGCTCGCCCACCCCAAGCAGTTCCTCCGCACCGGCACGGGCAGCCGTCCGCTGCCGGCTGCCACCCGCGACGAGGGCGAACTCAGCATCCAGCAGGCCGCTGTCCGACTCGGGGTGCTGCCCGCGGCCGTCGCCTACCAGATCCGCGCTGGTCACCTACAGGCCCGCCACGGCCCCACCGGCCGGGTCATCATCCCCTGGAACGATCAGGTGGAATCCGACATCCGTACCCGGCTGCAGCGGCCCAAGCATCCCGGCCCCACCGGCCTCGGAAGTCACCCGCTGCCCGACACGACCCTGGAGCGAGGCGAGTTGAGTATCCAGCAGATCGCCACACGGCTCAGCATCCGCCCCGGAGCCCTCTACTACAGCATCGCCCGCGGTCGCCTGGACACCCACCGAGGCAAGGGCGGCCGCCTCAGCATCCCCTGGACCAGCGACAACGAGACCGTCTGCCGCCAACTTGCCATTCAGACAAGGGCCCACACTCCACAAACCCAAACCATCACCACCGGAGGCGCAGTATGAAACCACCGTCGGGATGCCTAGTGGTCGCTTCTTGCCGTTCGCCTTTGGGATGTGCACTCGCCGCACCGGTAGTGGCCTAAACCGCGGCTCCTCGGTCAACTCTCGCAGGAGTTGACCTCGTTGCCGTTCGTCGACCACGACCGCCCCGTCGACACCGGGAGTGCGGCGTCCTGCGCTGAGTTGGGTCACTCTGCGGATCGAAACGATCGTGTTGCTTCGTGACCTCAGCATCAGCTTCTGCAGATTTCTGACCCTCTTCGGGTCTTCTTCACGTGCCGCCTTGAAGATCCGCTGCCTCAGTCGCCGCACGTCCGCCTCCGCCTTGGCCCAGTTGGTCCTGCGCCACTGCTCGGCGTCGCTCAGGGCCATCGTCACGTCGGCTGTCTCAGTTTCCGTCGAAACGGTCACGTCCACCACCTCCGCGTCCACTCCGGTCTCCTGACTTTCGGTCTCATTGCGTTGGCATCCTCAAAGGTCCACCAGGCCCGCGTCAGCTCGCTTTCGCGCCCAGCCAATTGGCCGGTATCCGCCGGGTTATAGGCGGCGGCTGAGGTGCCGTCGTCCGCCCTTTCCCCTGGGCTTTCGCCCCAGCGGCCTTTGCTTCTCGGGCCTTCCT
>NZ_JBSFUY010000057.1:0-38309 GCF_053592055.1 Streptomyces sp. NPDC002817 | reverse complement strand
AACTCCCGTGCTCGGCCCTGGATCTGGGGCAGACCCGCACCACCCACCAGGCACTTACGCCACCGCTATGTGTACGTCCTTTGAGGAATCCAGCATTACCGGTAGTTCGTTAAATACGGTAGTAGCGATCAAGGCCGTGTCCGGCGGCAACCGCGTCGATCGGGGCCTGGAGCTCGGAGGGCGGGTCCTTGTCCGTCCAGGCTTGACACCACCGGTCGAGGGTGACGGCGGGGGTGAGCCAGGAACGGACGGCCCGTAAGGCGAACTCTTTGCCGAGCGCGCCGACCGGACCTCGGACGCAGTGCCCGGCATGGCAGCCAACTCACGATGCCGACCGGATGCCCGCCCTCCAGCCCGACGGCATCCGGGCACTCGGTGTTTCGGCCAAGATCGCTCTCATCTCGGGCCGGTCCGGACACGGGTCGTTGCATCCTGCACGCCTCACCGCGCCCGCCCTTTGGCGGAAGTGAGCGCGTCTGAAAAACGTGCGTTCGAAAACCCTTCCGCCTCGTTGAGCCAGACACACTCGAACAATCACGCGACAGGAACGGGGAGGAACCGTTGGCCCCGGCGCAGAACAGCAGGCGGGGCGGGCCGGACCCCTCTCTGGTTCCGGCGTACCGGACACCAACCGCCCTCTTCCATCAGCAAGCTCCAGCTCGGGGTCACCCCAACTGACACAACCGCGTGCGGGAGCTGACCGGCACCCGAACCCGAGCACCACAGCGACAGCCGATCACCACACGATCAGGAGCAGCTCCGTGGCTTATGTCCGCCGGGATCAGTGGGACCAGCACTACGCGCAGGACCGGGGCTTTCGCCGGGTCGGCCAGGCCGAGAAGGTTCTGCTGGCCGAGCATGTTCCCGCGCCGGTCAACGGCCGGGCGCTGGAAGTGGGTTGTGGCACCGGGGAACTGGCGGCCTATCTGGGCGAACTGGGCTACCGCGTCGATGCCGTCGACTTCGCCGGCAGTGCGCTGGAGCGCGCTCGAGCCGAGCGGGCGGGCGCGGTGGGCGTTCGGTGGCTGTGCCTGGACGTTGCCCACGACGACCCGGTCGAGCTGAGCGAGGACGGATACGACCTGATCACCCTGCGCCTGGTGTATCCGTTTCTCGGCGATCGGCAGCGGGTCCTGCACGCGCTCGCCGGGCGGCTGCGTCCGGGCGGCGCGATCGTGGTGATCACTCCCCTGGCTGCCGGCACTCCCGCCGACCGGCGCGACATCGCGCTGGACGAGGACGAGGTCCGGGTGCTGACCGAGAGGTGGCAGAGCGTGGAGCGGTTCGACGCCGACGGCCTGGCGATGCTCGTCCTGCGCGGTGCCCGGCGGGAGTTCACCGCGATCGAAAGGGACGGGGCGCCGTCGGCGCAGGCCGTTGCCGGCGCGTGCATGGTGGTCACCGACGCCTGCGGGCGGGTACTGCTGGGGCGCTCCAGCGACGGTGTGTGGGAGCTGCCCGGAGGGCGCGTGGAGCCGGGCGAGGACTTCCCCACGGCGGCCGTGCGCGAACTGGCCGAGGAGGCCGGCCTCAGCTGCCGTATCGAAGACGCCCATCTGGTGGCCATCCTCCACGACGACCGGGGCGTTTTGCGGCGGCTTTCCGGCGTGGTGCGCGCCGTCGCCTGGTCCGGTGCACCGGCCGTCCCCGCCCCAGAGCGCCACCGGTTCGCACGGTGGGAGTGGCACGATCTGCACGCACTGGCTGCGCTCGGCCCGATCTTCTCACCGACCGCCCAAGCTTTGAATCTCGTGTGGCCGGGCGTGCTGCCGGGCCCGCCGCCCGTGCACACCTACCCGGTGGCCGGCCGGCGTCCGCCGGTGTCTGGCGAACCGCCGCAGGCGGCACGGCTGCGGCACGAGATGACCGAACAGATCTTCCAGCGCGGGTACCGCCTGTCGCCACCGGTCCTCGAAGCGCTGCGCAGCGTGCCCCGCCACCGGTACACGCCCGAAGCTTCTCTGGAGACGGCGTACGACGACGATCTCGCGGTCGTCACCGTCAGGAACGAGGAGGGGCGGGCGGTCAGCAGCGTCTCCGCCGCGTGGTTGCAGGGCATCATGATCGACGGCCTTCGCCCGCAGCCCGGGATGACCCTGCTGGAGGTCGGCTCGGGCGGCTTCAACGCCGAGCTCCTGGCCCACGTCATCGGCCGGCGCGGGCACGTGGTCACGGTCGACGTCGACCCCTACGTGGTGCACCGCACGCGGCAGTTGACGGCCGAGGCCGGCAGCGGCCGCGTCACCGCGATCCTCGGCGACGGGGCCCTGGGCGCACCCGACCATGTCCCCGCGAGCGGCTTCGACGGCATGGTGATCACCTACAACGTGTGGGACCTCGCACCGGCGTGGCGCGAGCAGCTCGCCGAGGGCGGCTACCTCGTCGTGCCGCTGGAAATGCACGGCTATACCCGCGCGATCACCCTGCACAAGCGCGGGAGCGTACTGGAGGCGGGCCCCGGCGACTGGACGTTCTGTGGGTTCATCCGCGACCGGGGGTCCGCCGCCCGCACCACCCCCACTGTCGATCTGCCCGATGGACTCCAACTCCGCTTCGAGGACGGGATCCCCGCCGACACTGCCGGCCTGGACCAGGCGGTGCGAGGGCCTCGCCACGAACTCGGCACGGGCGTGCAGGTGGCCGGCGGCGAGTCGTTCGAGACCCTGCAACTGCTCCTGGCCACCACGCTGGACGGGTTCTGCCGCCTTGCGGTGGACCGCGAGCGCGACGGCGGCCTGGCATCCGTGCCGCGCGGCGCGGACGCGGCCGCCCTGGTGCGTGAAAGGTCTCTGGCCTACCTGACCCACGTCCTGGTCCAGGACAGTGACACACCTGCCGAACGGCGCAGCGAGTTCATCGTCCACGCCTTCGGACCCGCCAGCGAAGGCCTCGCCCAGCAGATGGCCGCCCGGGTCCGCGACTGGGACAGCACCGTCCGCGCCGCGGGCTACCCCCACCTGACCCTGCACCCGGCCGGCACGGCGGACCAGGACCTGCCCGCGGGCCATGTGCTGGACAAGACGGATTCTCGGCTGGTCTTCCACTGGCCCGCCCTGGACAGCAGCACCCCGGCCAACACAACAGCAGACGACCTCAAGGACGCCGCAGACCTCCGGTGATCGTGCGGACCACCCCCGTTCGGTCACGCACTGCCTCCACGCCAACGATCACGTCATCAGCAGCAAAGACGCACCACTCCCGCCCACAGCCCCTCACCGCCGTCCTCGCCGAATCGTCGCCCGACCCGTCCTCCCTCAAGGAGACATACACACCGTGCGCAGCACTGTCTGGGACACCATCCACCGACTCGCCCGCCGCTTCAACGCACACGACACCGCGCTCGGCCTGGACCAAGACGAGCAGTGGAGCCTGCAAGTCCTCAAGATCGCCGAGGAGACCGGGGAAGCCTCCCAGGCAGTCATCGGCGCCCGCGGCACCAACCCCCGCAAAGCGACGACACCCTGGGAGGACGCTCATGCGGAAGTCGCGGATGTCGCCATCACAGCCCTGGTCGCTCTGGCCCGCATGCGCCCCGACGACGCCGCGGAATATCTCGACCGCATCTGGCGGCCAAATCGGCCAAGTTCCTTCTCGCCGGTCCCGCATCCGTCCCGGCCCCGGCGGAGCCGGCATGAGCAACTGCTGTGCCCTTTTCAGTTCCTTCTCCGCACGGCGCAGAAACCGAGGACTGCGGCGCCCGGCCTGCCCTCACTGCTTGCGTGCACATGATGGCCTTTCGCTCCCGTTCTACCTCACTGAGATGACACGTTCTCAGCAGCCCCAACAGGGAGCGCGTGAGATGTGCACCTCACCCCCCACTGCACCTATACGCCGCTTTCCGTAATAGCAGTCATCCGCTAATACGGACTTCTGACCTAGGGGGATGTAAGTGACCAACACCAACACGGGGTCGCCCGACGACACTGCGATGCCTGATGGACAAGGCGACAGCGGAGGAATCACGGGCGGGAAGGTCCCGATCAAAGTTGCCATCATCGCGGGCATAGCGGCCGTGGCAGCAGCCGTCATCCCGGTCGTGCTCATCCATGACGAAGGCTCGAACCCGCCGCGTCCGACGACAAGCAGTGTGGACCCGACAGGCGATGATCCGTGCGATCTCAACCGTCTGGGCGACTCCTGGAACCAGCCGCCTGCCTCGCGCTTCAACGTATCGCTCTTCGCCAACCGTCTGAGGCCTAGCGTCTACACAGTCGTCAGCCCAGGCAGTAGTCCGGAAGTCAGCGTCAAGGGACAACTCAGCCTGGACGTGCCTGCCGGTCAGGTCCTCTACCTCATCAGACGCCCTGACCCCGAGACCAAGGACTCCTACGGGAACCCGGGAAACGGACGCTACTACCCGGCGACACCCGTGACTCCTACATCCGCGGGCTGCTGGGAAGACGACAACCGGCCCGTCGGCTACCCAGGCGTCAAAGGTATCGGCCAGCTCTACATACTCGTCCTCGTCGGCCGAGACCAGGCCGCCGAGTTCCCCGCCGACCGCGCGGCGAAAGGATGGGACGGCTACAGCCAGGACCAATGGCGGGCGCTCAACTTCATCGACGTCATGAGCTTCAATGTCCCAACCTAATGCTGGGTTCCTCAAACGGTGTACACATATCAGCGCCGTGGTCGGCGAGTTGGTGGTGCGGGTCTGCCCCAGACCCAGGGGTTGGCATGGGCGTTGAGCTGGTCGGTCGCCAGGGTGGTGGCGTATTCGATGTCGTCGCGGTTGGCGAATGACCGGCCAGCGAGGGCGGCTTTGCGGAAGATGCGCTCCCGATCATGCCCCGGCCAGGGGAAGCGTCACTTCGAAGCGGCAGCCGCCGGGGACGTTGCGTACGGCGGCCTGGCCCCGGTGAGCCTCCACGATGCCTCGGACGATGGCCAGGCCGAGGCCCGCACCGGCGGGAGGAGTGCGGGCATGGGTACCGCGCCAACCGGTGTCGAAGACACGCGGCAGGTCCTCCTCGGGGATGCCCCCGCATCCGTCGGTGACGGACAGGACGACGCCGTCGGCGAAGCGCTCGGCGGTGACCGCGACGGTCCCGTCGGAGGGTGTCCGGCGGATCGCGTTGACCAGCAGATTGCCCAGCACTCGGCTCATCTCCTTGCCGTCCACCTCGACCGGCAACGGCTCGACGCGGTCGCCGACCAGCCACACCCCGTACTCGCGGGCGAGGGCGTCCGCTCCCGCAAGGGCGTCGCCCACTAGGTCGTACACCGACATGCGGGAAGGGGAAAGGGCGAGCGCCCCGGCGTGGATGCGCGACAGCTCGAAGAGGTCCCCCACCATGCCGTTGAGGCGTTCGACCTCCGTGCGCATCTGCCGAAGGTAACGGTGGGGGTCGGCGGCCACGCCGTCCTCCAGGGCCTCGGACATGGCACGCAGCCCGGCGAGGGGAGTGCGCAGGTCGTGCGAGATCCAGGCGACCAGCTCGCGTCGCGATGCCTCCAGGGCGCGCTCGCGATCGCGGGACTCGGCCAGCTTCGCACTGGTAGCGGCCAACTCCTGGCTGAGCGCCATCAGTTCGGCGGTCGCCGGGCCGTTCGGAGCCAAGAAGTGGCCGCCGTCGCCGAAAGATCGGGCGGCGGCGGTGAGCGCCCGGCTGCGGGCGACGACCCAGCGGCCGAGCAGCAGCGCGGTGGCCAGGGAGACGACCGCCGCCATCGCGACAACCATAGTGACAACCGTCAGGTCGTGCGGGGACAGGAACATCGCCTGCGCCACGGCCAGCGTGCCCGCGAGCATGGCGGTCACGGCCACGGCGGCGACCACGGCGAGGGACGCGGTCAGCGAGCGTCGCCGGATCAGCCACAGCACGCCCGCTCCTAGCAGCCCGGCCGCGACGGCGCCGAGGAAGGCGAAGAGGGCGATGAGGAAGGCGTCGCGCATGGTCAGACCACCTCCTCGCAGGGCGTGGCATCGAAGCGGTAGCCCACTCCCCACACCGTCTGGATCAGTCGTGGCCGGGCAGGGTCGTCCTCCACCTTGCCCCGCAGCCGGCGGACGTGGACGGTGACGGTGGACAGGTCGCCGAAGTCCCAGCCCCACACCTCGCGCATCAGCTCTTCGCGGCTGTAGGCGCGGCCGTGGTTGCGCAGGAGGAAGGCGAGGAGGTCGAACTCTCGGAGGGTGAGGCTGAGCTCGGTGCCGTTCTTGGTGGCGCGGCGGGCTGTCGGGTCGACGGTGACGCCTGCCGCGTGCACGGGACGCGCCGCGACGGCAGGCCGGGCCCGGCGCAGTACCGACTCGACCCGCAGGACCAGCTCACGGGGGCTGAACGGCTTCGTGACGTAGTCGTCGGCCCCCACTTCCAGGCCGAGGATCCGGTCGCCCTCGTCACCGCGGGCCGTGAGCATGATGACGGGCACGGGCCCGCGGGCACGTATCCGGCGGCACACCTCCAGGCCGTCCATGCCGGGCAGCATCAGGTCGAGCACCACCAGGTCCGGCCAGTGCGCCGCAGCCCGCGCGAGCGCGGAGTACCCGTCCCCTGCTACGTCCACTTGGAACCCGGCGCGGTCGAGATAGCCGGAGACGATCTCGGCGACGGTGGGGTCGTCGTCCACGACGAGGACGCGGGTCGTACCTCCATGCTCGCGTGGCGCATGTCCGGAGGAGTCTGCTGATTCGTGCGGCTGCTGCATGCGCTCAGCTTCCCACCGGCCTCATTGCGGTGCGGCAGGGCCGCCCCGACGTCCGTGTTTCGTAAGACCTTGACGCTCGTCACGGGCGACGCCAAGAGGAGTCCGCGTGGAGCCGAATTTTTACCAGGTCCTGACGCGGCGGCCGACCAGCTGCCTTGCCCACCCTCCGCTACCGACCCTGATCCTGTCGCCACTGATCCGCAGTGGCGGTCGCAGATCCGCGAGGAGCCAGGATCTGAGCAGGCCCAAGCAGCCCACGAACCACATGGCGAAGCCAAGGAGCCCTCTGTATGTCATGGGCGCCGGGTTCCTCGCGACCACGGCGGGTGGAACGACGGTGACCGTTGCCTCGGCCGATCACTCCGTCCTCATGCAGGGCAACGCGCCGGCCAATGCACTCGCTTCTCAAGGCTCTCTCGTCCATGACGACCGGTGAGGCTGGCTGACAGTGGTCAGCACGGGCAGCGGGACGGCGACATCCCGAACGCTGGCCAAAAGGCCGACACCCGGAGCTTCGTGATCACCCGGACTGCCGCTTGCAGACGGTCGATGTGTGAGGGCGCCGCGACAGGAGTGGTGGTCGTGTGCGCACCCCTCGCGATGGCAGGCTTTCGGCGGTGGGCGACCGCTGCGGTGACCGGTGACGCTCCCCGCGCGGGTCGCCATGGTTACCATCCCGTCAGCAGCAGGTGGTTGAGGAGCAGGGCGAGGGTGGCCTGGGCGGTGAGCCAGGCGCGGGGTCGGGTCAGGAACGCGCATGCCGAGAGCAACCACATCGCGAACGGCAGCCAGATGCGCTCTGTTTCCGCTTTGCTCATGCCGGAGAGGTCGGCGGTGAGGAGCGCGAGCAGGGCGGCGAGGGCGAGCAGGGCGAGGCGGGGTTCGGCGGTGGAGCGGCGCAGGCACGTGCGAATGCCCTGGCGTAGGGGAGTTGCGCCGGCTCGTCGCAGACCGGCCACCGTCGCCGGACCCACGACGAGTGCCGTGCATGCGAGGTTCGCCCATACCCAGTAGCCGTAGGGCCGGATGCCGCCGGCCCCTTGGTAGTAGCGGGTGACCAGCAGGTCGTACGCCTCTAACCAGTTGAAGCCCGCGAACGTGAACACGGCCGGGACGACGACGCATCCGGCGAGGACGTAGGGGAGGGGACGGAGGCGTCGGGCGCCGAGCAGCAGGACACCACCGGCGATCACCGCGAACAGTGTCAGCCCGTACGAAAGATACGCGGTGAGGCCGAAGAGGAGCCCGGAGGCGAGACCTGCCGACCGGGGCCGGTGTCCCGTGACGGCGAGGGCAAGGAACGCCACGGCCCAGGCGGCGACCGCCGCGAAGTACCCGTCCGCGGAGGTGCCCATCCACACGGCGGCCGGGGCCAGAACCAGGAAGGGCGCGGCGCGGCGGGCGAGCGCCTCCCCGGACAGCGCTCGTACGGTGATGAGGACCGCCACCGCCGCAGTCGCCCCGACGGTGATGCACCAGACGCCCGCCCAGGCCCCGCCGCCCAGCCCGATCCGGTCGAGGAGCACGAAGGTGAGGGTGGCGGCGGGGGGATGTCCGGCGACATGTGCGGGCCAGGCGTCGGGTGAGTGGATCAGGATGTGGTGGGTGAAGTCCCGCAGGGCGGCGGGGATGTCGTGGAAGCGGTTCACGGGGTCGATGACCTGGAGGTACTCGTACTTGGTCGTCAGGCGCCGGGCGATTCCGCGCTGCCATCCGTCGACCAGGGCGAGCGAGAACGTCCACGCCGTGGCGGTGCCCCAGGCAGTGCACAGCAGAGCGCGCCAGGGCAGCCGGGCGGCGATGAGCGGCCCGTACGCGACCACAGCCAGGGCCACCATGATGGCGGCGGGGGTGCCGGGGCCGACATGGGGCTCCCAATGGCCGTACAGCGGCGGCCAGCTGACATGAAGGTTTCCGTAACGGTGTTCCAGGACGGTGCCGATCACAGCCGCCGTCGTGACGAGCAGCGCTGCGGCCAGGGTCGCGGACAGGTCGCGGAGAAGATCGCGGTTCACACCGGCACGCTAGGCCTGGGAGGGCCGGATGAGGATCCGGTGAGCCTGGACGTCAGCGTTTCGTCATGTGTTGCGGGCTCCGTCCTCGGCCCGTCCCGGCCTACGGTCGGGACATGCGCGACCATCAACTCCCCACCTCTCCCGGTTTCTGGCGCAGCCCGCTGCGCAGCCCCTGGTTCACCTCCGTGCTCGGTATCGTGCTGCTCGGCGGGATCACGGTGCTCTTCGTCACGGGCCTTGTGTCGTACGCCGCCTACAACCCGGATCTGTCGCCGGTGAACGACAAGACCCCGGACAAGGGTCTGCTCGGCTTCTACCTCTTCGCCTGGCCGACCGACCCGCCCTGGCTCTACCGACTCACCCAGGGCGTCCACGTCACCCTGGGCATCGTGCTGATCCCCGTACTGCTGGCAAAGCTGTGGTCGGTCCTGCCAAAGCTGTTCACCCTGCCGCCCGTGCGCTCCCTCGCGCATGCGCTGGAGCGGATCTCGCTGCTTCTGCTCGTCGGGGGCGCACTGTTCGAGTTCACCACAGGCGTGCTGAACGTCCAGCTCGACTACCTCTTCCCCGGCTCCTTCTATCCGCTCCACTTCTACGGCGCCTGGGTGTTCTTCGCGGCGTTCGTGACGCACGCGGTGCTGCGGGTGCCGGCCGCGATACGCAACCTGCGCCACCTGCACGACGAGGAGAGCGAGCTCGTCTCCCCTAACCCCGCCCCGCCCACCGTCTCGCGCCGCGGCGCCCTCGCCTTCGTCGGCGGCGGATCCCTGCTCCTGCTGGCCACGACGGCGGGCCGGAGCTTCGACGGACCGCTGCGGGCAACGGCCCTGCTCGCGCCGCACGGCGGCCCCGAACCGGGTTCGGGACCCGGCGGCTTCCAGATCAACAAGACGGCCGCATCGCGCGGGATCAGCACGACGGAGACGAGTGACGAGGCGTGGCGGCTGGTGATCGAGGGGCAGCGACGGACGGTCCGGCTGAGCCGAACAGAGCTGCTGCAACTCCCCCTGCACAGCGTGGCGTTGCCCATCGCCTGCGTGGAAGGCTGGTCGACCTCCGACCAGTGGTGGCGGGGCGTACGCCTGCGGGACCTGGCGGCGCTCGTCGGGTACGAGACCGGCGCGGCGCCGGACGTACTGGTGGAGTCGCTCCAGCGGCGCGGGGCGTTCCGCCAAGCCGCCCTACGCGACAACCAGGTACGCGACCCGCGTTCCCTGCTCGCCCTGTTCGTCAACGGCGAGTCCCTCACCGCGGACCACGGCTACCCGGCGCGGATCATCGTCCCGGCGGCGCCCGGTGTGCTCAACACCAAGTGGGTGGCACGGATGACCTTCGGAGAGCTGTGATGCGACGACCTGTGACACGACGGCTTGTGGTGCGCCCGCGTGTGGGTAGCCCGCTGCAACTCCTGCTTCTCGCCTGTTCGTTCGCGCTGGCAGGGTATGCGGGCGTGCGACTGCTCGCGGACGACTGGCTCTCGGTCGTGCTGTGGTTCGTGGGCGCGGCGCTGCTGCACGACCTGGTGTTGCTGCCTCTGTACGCGGGCGCGGACCGGGTCGTCGCGCGGGGGCTGGGCGTGGTCGGCCGCCGGGAGTGGACGGTCTACGTGCGCGTCCCGGCGGCGTTCTCCGGCCTGCTACTGCTGATCTGGTTTCCGCTGATCAGCGGGCAGGTGGCGGACCACTACAGCTCCGCCACCACCCTGTCCGGCGACGGATTCCTGTCCCGCTGGCTTTTGATCACCGCGGTGCTGTTCGGCGGCTCGGCGGTGGTGCTCCTGCTGCGGTCAGCGCGGTTGCGCAGGGCGACGAAGGAGCGGCCGCCGGTCGTCCACTGACGCTCCGGGCGCCAGCCAGCGCGTGTCGCGAGCCGGAGCAGGGCCGATGTGCCGAGACGGGCCCAGGGGAAGGGCGGACCGGCCGTGCCGTGAGCGCCGGCGGTGAAGCTCACGACGTGGACGGTGACGCGTTCGTCAACCTCACGGTCCGGGACCGTCTCCGCGATCAACAGGCCCTTCTGGCCGAGGAGTTGAGACATCCGCCGAAGGAGGGCGGTCGGGTCGCCGCCGATGCCGATGTTGCCGTCGATGAGGAGGACCGTGTCCCAACGCCCTTCGGCCGGGAGCGCCTCGAAGACGGAGCGTTGCAGAGCCTGGCCGCCGAGCCGCACCGTGCGGGCGACGGCGGCTTCGCTCACGTCGACGCCGAGCGCCGGCCGGCCCCGGGCCGCGAGTTCGGCGACGAGCCGCCCCGGACCGCACCCCACATCGAGTACAGCGCCTTCGCAGTGCTCCAGAACATCCATGTCCGCCGCGTCGGCCCTGGCGCACCAGCGTTCCACCTCCAGCGGCAGCAGCCAGCCGTCGGCGCGACGAAGGAAGAGCGGGCCCCGGCCGGTGACCAGGGCCTCGGAGTAGGGGTCGGCAGCCCAAGGGCGCGCGGCGGCCATCGACGCGACAGGCGCGAGGCGATCCAGGGCGCTCACCCTCGGTGACGCGATCTCATGTGCGGTGCTCATCGGCCGACAGCCGCCCCGAGACGCTCCAGTTCGGCGGCGAAGCTGCTCCCCGGCACGGCCGCGGCGACCGCCTCCGCGTCGTCGGCGGTGTCCACGTCTCGCAGGCAGGGCAGCTCGTGTACACGTAGGCCCGCGACAGCGAGCCGTTCACGCTGCAGGGCACCCGTCGTGGGCGTGGACATCGGCACACCGCGCAGCAGCTCGGGGTCCGGGTGGGCGAGACCCAGCGCCCAGAAGCCGCCGTCCTCGGCCGGCCCGAAGTACGCGTCGCAGTCGGCGAAGTCGACGGTGAGCAGTGCGGACGTCACCTGGGGGGTGTCCATGCCGATGAGCAGCGCGGGTCCCTCGCAGCCGGCGAAGGCGGCGGCCAGCCGCTCGTCCAGACCGCCTGCGCACTGCGGGACGACGTCGAAGCCGGGAGGCAGCCAGGGTCCGGGAGCGCCGTCGAGTACCAGGACGCGGCGGCGGGCGGGTGTGGCCGCCACCGTGCGCAGGGTGTCCACGAGCGCCGCCTCGGCGAGCGTCGCCGCTTCGCGAGGCGTGAACGGCGGGGTGAGCCGGGTCTTGACCCGTCCTGGCCGCGGTTCCTTGGCGATGACGAGGAGAGTGGTCACTGAGCGGTTCCTCCTGGGAGTACGGCGAATGAGTCGGCACCTGCCCCGTCCGGGGGCACCGGTGGTTCAGCCAGGACGCGGTTCATGTCCCGTACCGCTTGCCAGGTTCCGCGCCAGGTACCGGTGACCTTGGAGGCACCGGTGCGCGGCAGGTAGGGCACGTCGTGCTCGACGACACGCCAGCCGGCGTCGGCCGCGCGCACGACCATCTGCAGCGGGTAGCCGCTGCGGCGGTCCGTGAGTTCCAGGGCGAGCAGCTGTTCACGACGGCCGGCACGGAGTGGACCGAGATCGTGCAGGCGCAGCCCCGTGCGGCGGCGCAGCATCCGTGCCAGCGCCACGTTGCCCAACCGGGCGTGCGCGGGCCAGGCGCCCCGGCCCTGGGGACGGCGCCCCCCAAGCACCAGGTCGGCCTCACCGTCGCACACCTCGCGGACGAAGGGCATGAGCAGGGACGGGTCGAGGGAGGCGTCGCAGTCACAGAAGCACACGATCTCAGCGGTGGCCGCAGTCAGCCCGGCGTGGCAGGCGGCGCCGAAGCCACGGCGCGTCTCACGCACGACGGTCGCGCCGAGGTCGCGGGCCAGTTCCGGCGAGCCGTCCGTTGATCCGTTGTCCACCACCAGCGCGCGCCATGTGGGCGGGATACGGGCGAGGACCCAGGGCAGAGCCTCAGCCTCGTTCAGACAAGGGAGCACCACGTCGACAGTCGCCGCGGTCGTCCCCGCTTCCGATCGCGTTACAGGAGAAGTCGTCACGGCTTTCACCCTACGAAGACAAAGGGTATGTAAGGGACTTCGACTCCTTACGAAACGCGGACGTCAAGGAAGGGAGCAGCGCACCGAAGTGCCGTCGGCAGGAGTCCGGTTGCGTGCGTGAGCGGCACGCGCCTCCGGCGCTCAACCGGCCCTGCAGCACGGGTGGTCACCGGGATACGGACATGGAGACCTGACGTGCGAACGCTGCTCGTCTCCCTCATTCGTCGGCGCTGTCGCGGTCACCGCGATGCTCGCGGAGCCGTGGCCGTGGTGCCGGCGACGGCCTTGCCAGCCCACACCGTGTGACACCAGCCGCCGCGATGGCAGCCGCCATCTCCCCGGCGACCGCGCTGCTGCTCGACTGCCAGCCCCTCGGCCCAATTCCGTCCGCCTCCCGCTCCGCCGCAACAGGCCCGGTCGAGTCCTACTCCTCGCGCAACCCTGCCCTCGCGAATTCCCGCATGCCCTCCTCGAAGCCGACCTCGGCTTTCCAGCCCAGCTCAGCCCGCAACCGCGACGAGTGGGCCGTGATGTGCCGTACGTCCCCCAGGCGGTACTCCCCCGTCACCACGGGCTCCGGCCCGCCGTATGCGGACACCAACGCCCGCGCCATCTCGCCGACCGTGCGGGGCTCCCCGCTGCCGGTGTTGTACGCCGCCAGCGCTCCAGCCGGGGACTCGGCCTCCAACGCCGCCACATTGGCCGCCGCCACATCCCGTACGTGCACGAAGTCCCGCCGCTGCCCGCCGTCCTCGAAGACACGCGGTGCCTCGCCCCGGGCGAGCGCGGACCGGAAGAAGGACGCGACCCCCGCGTACGGGGTGTCGCGTGGCACGACCGGCGGCGGCGAGGTACGAGGCAGGCGTGAGCAGGCATACCAGGCGCAGGTCGAAGTCGCAGGTCCGGATGACCATCGCCGGGGCCGGCGTCCTCGCTTCGGCGGCGGTCGCGACCAAGGTGGCCATCGCCTCGGCGGGAGAAGTCCCCCGCGGGCACCTACGCGACCGGCGGCAAGGGCGGGGACCAGGTCGACGCACCCACCGACTCCCTCGCCTCCCAGGGCTCACTCGTCTACGACCGCGGCTCGCATCTGCTTCTGGCAGTCAACGCAGGCAGCGGCACCGTGACCTCCTTCCGGGTCGAGGGACAGAAACTGACGGACCGGCGGGTGGTGCGCTCGGGCGGGGACTTCCCCTCGTCCATCGCGGTGTCCGGCAACCTCGCCTACGTCATGAACGCGGGCGGCGCGGGCAGCGTCCAGGGCTTCAAGATCACGGGCCACCGAGTTCTTACGGAGGCATGACATGAGGTCAGGAACCCGCTTTCACGCCGATCGCATCCGTAACCCTGGTCACCGAGTCGCGATCGACCGAGAGATCACCAAGCACTACCTGACTCGAGAACGCCAGAGGAGTCCCATGCGACGCAACACCCGCAAGCGGTCCAGGACAACACATCGGGCCATCGCCGCCGCGGCAGGTCTCGCTCTGGGAGCGGGAGGGCTGATAGCGGTGAATGTGTACGCCTCCGCCCACGAGAGCGGAAACAGCAGCACCACGAAGCGCGCTCCCCAGGACCGGGCGAACCAGGTCCTCGCGGCCGGTAACGTCACGATCAGCTGCCCGGATGTCGGGGCGAAGCTGACCACGGTCCCCGAGCAGGCCAGAGCACAGGTCGACAGGGAACTCGCGCTCCTGGACCAACAGGTGGCCGAGGCCTACCAGCGACTGCAGACTTCGGTCAGAGCCATCCGACAGGACAGCAACTTCGCCGACAACGCGATCATGGGGCCGCTGAAGGACAAGCGGATCGCGACCATCGACCGGATCCAGATCGCCATTGGCAGGTCCGCTCCCAGGCCCCAGGGTCTTGAATCCCTGGCCTCCTGCTCGCTGCGCTCGGCCGGCGGCCAGGAACAAGGCCAAGGCCAGGAACGAGGCAACGGCGCCGGCCAGAACGGCAACGGCGACCAGGGCGCAAACGGTCCGGTGGCGGCGGACTTCGTGGACATCACCAAGGTCCGGCCCAATGTGCAGAACCCCCCTGGGCAGCGCGGCGCTTCCCAGGGTGTGTTCACGACCCGGTGCGGCGTCAACGCGAACAAGTTGTACAACTCCGACAACATCATCGTCGCGCCCGGTGTCGACAACGGCGCCCACCACACGCATGACTACGTCGGCAACCAGGACAACGACGCGTTCACCTCCAACGAGGAGTTCGCCGCCGCCGCGACCAGCTGCCGCAATCAGCGAGACAAATCCACGTACTACTGGCCTGTGCTCCGCCTGCAGGACGGCACCCAGGAATTCGACGCCAAGCAACTCGGCGGCGGCGCCGAGGGCAACAGCGGCCGGATCTTGACCGCGTCCAAAGTCACCTTGAACTTCGTCGGCAACCCGCGCGGCAAGGTCGTGGCAATGCCCAAGTTCCTGCGGATCATCACCGGTGACGCCAAGGCATTCACCAACGGCACCGCCAACGCCAACTCGGCATGGAGCTGCACCGGCTTCGAGAACCGGCAGCTGACGGACAAGTACCCGATCTGCCCCCAGGGCAGCAAACTGGTCCGCACGTCGAAGTTCCAGAGCTGCTGGGACGGCCGCAGTATCGACAGTGCCAACCACCGCTCGCACGTCGCCTTCGCCGACCCGAAGACCGGCGCCTGCCCGAACGGCTTCAAGGCCATCCCGCAGCTGGTCCAGCGCCTGGTCTACGCCGTAAAGGCACCGAGTCTCAACGACAACGGAAAGTCCATACCCTTCTACGCAGTGGACGGTTTCCCGGAGCAGATGCACAAGCCGATCACCGACCACGGCGACTTCATCAACGTTTTCGACGAGAACCTGATGAACCAGATGGTCCAGTGCATCAACACCGGCCGCAAGTGCCAGTGATCACCCCTCCCGGAATCTGAGACCCGCCGAGCCAACCCGAGCCGGCCTGCGTGGCACTCACTTCGCAGGCCGGCTCACCGCGCCTTGCATGCAGCGGGCACCGCGCTATCCGCACGCCCTGCGCCCAGAGGTGGCAGATCGACGCAGCCGCTACCATCATCGCCGTCTTGCTCGCGGAGAAAGCAGCCCTGCGCGAGCAGGGCACCAAACAATCGGCCGTCATCATCCCCCTCGACCGCACCCGCTTCACTTCTGAGTGAAGCCCCCTGGCCCTGCAGGTCGTAGGCGCCTGATTGTCAGCCATTAGCGACACCTCACCGGACACCGCCGCTGCGTGCCCGTCCGGCCATAGCCGACAGACGGCATGAAGAGGTCCGTAATGATTGCCGGAAGTCGGCAATGAAGTGGCGCGCCTCGCCGTGTCAGGATTCCGTCAAGTCGGGGATCGGCGACAGGTGACCGGGGACGGCGCCCATGGCCTGGCCGATCACAAGGGAGGGGGGTGGCGTGGGGCTGCAGCACGCGACGGGCGGGCGACGGCGGCACAGCACGATCGGCACGGTACAGGCCGCGTTGGCCGTGCTGAAGGTGGGCGGAACGTCCATGGGAGCACTGCTGCAGCACCCCGACACGAGCCTGTTGGCCAAGGGCCGCGGGCCTCTCGGCGGCAACCCCGTCCTCGTAGTCGGCCTCGCCCTGCTCTCACTCCTCGGCGGCTTGGCGCTGCGCGAGAAGTGCCGAGAGCAGGTCGGCGCCGCCCGGGAACTCAACCCGGGGGAACAGCGGGTGGTTGACGGCGTGAGCCGCGTCCTGTTGGCCGCGTCGCTGCTCGTCCCGTTGCTCGTCATGGTCCTGCACCAATTCGGTTCGTCCGGCAGCAGTCACGAGGCTGGCCAGGGGGACGGCCGCGAATCGTCACCGCTTCCCAGTCCGCGGCAAGACCCGGTGCCCACCCCGCCACCCGCACAGCATGCCGGGCACGCCGGGCACAGCATGCACTTCGGGCTGACGCGCATCCAACTCGGTCTCGGCATCGCCCTGCTTGTCGAGGTCGTCATGATCGCCGGGCTGCATCTGTGGCGGTATCTGACCCGGCCGCCGGCGTCCGAGGCCCCGGCAACACACGTGACGCTCGACGACGAGCAGGAACGCCTAGCCCACGCCGTAGACTCCGGGCGCCGTGCCCTACTGGCGGGAACCGACGCCCGCGCAGCCGTCATCGCCTGCTATGCCGCCATGGAGAAGTCGCTCGCCGACTCCGGCGTAATCCGGCGCGTCTCGGACAGCCCGCAGGATCTGCTGGAGCGGGCCGTCGCCGGGGGCCTGCCTACGGGGGCGGTCGCCGCCGTGCTCACCGCGCTGTTCCGCGAGGCCCCGCTGGCATCGCGATCGGGCGACGCGCCCTCGGGCACCCGATCCGGCGACGGACGGCACCGCCCCCACAGCACCAGAGCGATGCTGCAGGGCATCGGACCGCCCAGGCCGGACCAGGCCCACGAGGGCGTGACGGAACCCGCCCACCCGTCACGGAACGTGCACACGATGCACGCAGCCGGACGGGGACACAGCGAACGCGGGAGACCAGCGCATCCAACACCGTTCGGGATGCGCGCAGTTCCGGGAGTTCCTCGACGACGTCTCGGCCGGACGCCGGCAAAGTCCCGGGCGGGGCGAAGCCCTCCTGGTGCTCATCGAGCACGCCCGGCAAGCGGCGGCGTCACTCATGCCCGCCGACCAGGACGAGCCCACCGGGCAACGGCCCGGCACGGCGGCCTGATCCCGTACCTCAGCCCGCCGCCGGTTTGTCGTCCGGCTCGCCCAGCTCCTCGGCGAGCTGGAAGAGGCCCGGCAGCGCACCGACGATGGCCACCCGTGCATCCTCGTCGAGGGCGCCGATGGCGGCATCCATACGGCGTTCATGAGCTGCGGTCCAGGCGACGAGCTGTTCGCGTCCTGCATCGGTGAGGGTGACGACGGATGCGCGGCGGTCGGCGGGGTCGACCTCGCGGACGACCAGCCCCGCGCTGATCATCTGACCGATGAGACCGCTGACGGTGCTGGGGGCCAGGCGCTGGCGGGCGGCCAAATCACTGATCCGGGCCGGTGAGTGCTCGCCGAGCACCTGAAGCAGCTCGACCTGCGCCATGGGGAGGGTCTCCCACGGGTAGTCGGTGCGGATTGAGGCGCGCAGCGCGCGGCGCAGCCGGGTGACCGCCTCGGTGAGCAACCGGGCGTCCGATGCCTCGGCGGCGGGCCGGGACAGAGGGACTTCGGAGTGGGACTGCGCGGACATGCGGCAAGACTAACGGGACGGCCCGCGGGTGCCTGCCCTTCATCCGGGGCTCCGACCATCAGATACTTCGGTGTCCGATGTATTGTCGGGCGGGTCTTCCCCGGCACATCGCCGGGCCTCGCGCATGCAGAACGGTCGAGCTCATGAATCTGGCGTACCTGCCCAGCCCCTCCCACGGGGTGTGGCACCTCGGACCGGTGCCGATCCGCGCGTACGCGCTGTGCATCCTGGCCGGCATCTTCACCGCCGTGTGGCTGACCGGCCGCCGCTGGGAGGCCCGCGGCGGACGGCGGGAGGACATCGCGGACATCGCGGTGTGGGCGGTACCGTTCGGTATCCTCGGCGGCCGTCTCTACCACGTGATCACCGACCCGGAGCTGTACTTCACCGCCGGCAAGCAGCCCATCCGCGCCCTGTACATCTGGGACGGCGGTCTGGGCATCCCCGGCGCGGTGGCGCTCGGCGCGGTCGGTGCCTGGCTGGGCAGTCGCCACCGCGGCATCAAGCTCGCCGACTTCGCCGACGCCGTCGCACCCGGTCTGGTACTGGCCCAGGCGATCGGGCGGTGGGGGAACTACTTCAACCAGGAGCTGTACGGCCGTCCCACCGATCTGCCGTGGGCGTTGTACATCGACCCCGCGAACCGGCCCCCCGACAGCCCGGACATCGCCCTGTACCACCCCACTTTCCTCTACGAGTCCCTATGGAACCTGGGCGTGATGGCGCTGCTGCTGTTCCTCGACCGCCGCTGGCACCAACGGCTGCGCAGGGGACGACTGTTCGCCTGCTACGTCCTGGCCTACACGGCCGGCCGGGCCTGGATCGAGGCGCTGCGCATCGACCACGCCAACCATTTCCTGGGCCTGCGGCTGAACGACTGGGTGTCCCTGGTGCTGTTCACCGGCGCGCTGGTGTACCTGATCGTCACCCGCCGTCCTCGCCCGGACGACGACGCGCCGCACCCGGACGAGGAGGGGGAAGAAGGGGTCTCGCAGCCGGCCCAGGCGTCCGGGGGGAAGCGGTCGTGACATCCGTCCCGGACGCGGATACATCACGGGCCGCGGCCGAGCGGCCGTACACGGGATGGGGCATCGGCCCGCTGCTGCCCGCCCGGCTTCGGCCGGTCACCCGGCCCCGGCTGTGGGTGGAGCTGGCCTTCACTGCGCTGCTCTATTGGGCCTACACCCTCACCCGCAACGCCGTACCCGCCCACCGCACCGCCGCCCTGCACCGCGCCCACGAGATCCTGGCCACGGAGCAGACCCTGCATGTGAACATCGAGCTGGCGGTCAACCATGCGGCCGACAAGGTGGACTGGCTGATCGTGGGGATGAACTACTACTACGCCACCCTGCACTTCATCGTCACCACCGCCGTGCTGGTGTGGCTGTACGTCTGCCACCCCGACCGCTACCGCTCGGTGCGCACCACCCTGTACGCCGCCACCCTGCTGGCCCTGGCCGGCTTCGCGTTCTGCGCCACCGCCCCGCCCCGCTTCCTGGCTGGCCAGGGCTTCGTCGACACCGTGGTCGCCCACCACACCTGGGGCTCCTGGGCGTCCGGGGACGTGGCGTCGCTGTCCAACCAGTACGCCGCCATGCCCTCGGTGCACATCATCTGGTCCACCTGGTCCGGCCTGACGCTCGCATGCCTCGCCCACCGCACCTGGGTGCGGGTGCTGGGGATCTGCTATCCGCTGGCGACGGTCACCGTCATCCTGGCCACCGCCAACCACTTCGTCACCGACGCGCTCGCCGGGGTCGCGACCCTCGCCGTGGCATTCCTGCTCCAGCGGTTGCTCACTGGACGCCGGGCCTATCCGTCACGGCGGTTGCCGGCCGGCGCGGCCGCGCGCTGGCCGTCCCGGAAGTTGCCCGCCGCCGGAGGTCCCCTCCGGCAGCGTGCTCCCCAACCGTCCGACCCCCGGTTCACGTCCCGCCGCACAGCGCTTGTCGGCCAGCCCTTTGGGCGACAAGTTCCCGCCTACCGGGTCAGTGGCGTCGGCGAGCAGGTCTGAGGGCACGTTGGTGTCGCCGACCGGTCGGTGGGTTGGTCGGCGTAGTAGGTGAACAGGGCGGAGCCGAGGATGGCGATGCCGAAGGAGCGGCCGCACTCGATCACCGTGTCGTTGTCGGCACCGCCGACGGCCAGCTCGTCCTCGGGGCAGGCTCCCATGATGGTCTCGGTGCACGGCGAGAACGCCAGGCCGAGGGCGAGCAGGGCCCAGGTGATGCCCGAGTATGTGGTGGACTGCGTGATCCGTGACAAGAACAGCGGAGACAGGGGCCCCGCCGAGCGTCCCGGCGGTGACGATCGCCTTCATGCCCTGACGCGGGGTGAGGAAACCGGTCACAATCGTGCCCACGCACACGGCGGCGGCCAGCGGCGGCAACAGACGTAGCCCGATGACGAGCGGGCTGTAACCCATGACGAACTGGAGCTGCTGGGCGAGGAACTAGAAGGCGCCGAAGACGCGGGAAAGAACAGCGCAACGGCCAGGTTGGCGTCGGAGAACTGCCGGTCGCGGTACTCGCGCACGTTCAGGATCGGCTGGGGCGCGCGCAGCTCGCAGTTCACGAACGCAGCAGTGCCAGGCCGCCGACGATGGCGGCGGGGCCGACGCAGTTCGGCCGGGTCCTGCCGTCACGCTGCTCGCACTCGCCACGGTTCTGCCAGCAGAGGCGGCACAGGCCGAAGCCCACCGTCAAGGCCAGGATCGACGCGGATCGTGACTGGGGTTCGCGCTCCCTCGCTCTTGCGCGGCACCGCCGACCGCCAGCCCCTGACCGACGTCCGCGATGCCTTCTGAGCGCTTGCCTTCAGGTGAGGGAGGCCCGGTCTGTGTACTCGACGGCCTCGCCGGGCGGCCGGTGCGGTTCCTCGTGCAGGACGTCACGGCGGATAACGTCCTCGCTGGTGCCGTAGAGGTTCCTCAGCTGGGCCCGCAGGGGCACACCGGCGTGTCCATGAGGAGTTGGCGGGCGGTCACCTCGCGAGCGGACGGTCCTGCACCGTGTGCCGGAAAGCGCCAAGCAGGGGGCAGTCAACCCACTCCGAGTACCATTCCTGCGAGGTTTTCCGCTTGGCGCTGCAAGGTGGCTTTCTTGCGCTCGCTTCGGAATTGCGGCACCCGGCGTCGACACTTCGAACAGTAGCCCGCAGTGACGCAGCCGTGGAGGGCGTTCATACAGAGAGGATCGTGGGGAATGAGCGTGGTGGAGAGCTGGTCCCGCGTGATGAGTCTTCTTCAGGAGCACGCCCCGGCCGATCATGCGGATCTGCCCGGGCCTGCCACTGAACAGATGCTCGCGGCCGCCGAGAAACAGATGGGTATCCCGCTTCCTCCGGAACTGCGGGCATGGCTGTTGCAGAACAATCTGGATCTTCCGGAGGAAGATGTGGACGACGATGTGGCATGTTGCGGTTTCGCCGGATTTCCGGACGAGGGGATGTTCTTTCTGGGCATTCGGGCGATAGAGAAGCTCTATGCGAACCACTCCATGCCCGGTGGGGTCAACCCTCCGGATCAGCCGGGCAATCCGTTCTGGCGCAATGAGTGGATCCCGTTCCTGTCGGACCAGGATGGCTGGACGGGAAAGTTCATCGACGCGCGGGACGGCCGTATTGGCAGGTGGGTCGTGGGTGAGATCACGATCACGGCCGAGTACGCATCACCGGCTCGCTATTTCGACTCCGTGGCAGAAATGCTGACGAAAATCGCCGATGGAAGCCATCCGACCTGCTCGGTCACAGAAGGACGACTCTTCTGGTCGTGAAACCAAAGTGCCCCGGTTATTCCGGGGCACTTCTCATTCTGGACGTGGCGGCACCGGTGACGAACACCTCGCCGCGCGCCGAGCGGGTCAGGTCCCAGGCTTCGAGCATGCCGGACACGACGGTGACGGGCTCGGCCTTCCGGCCCTTCACGACCTCGGCACGGTCGAGATGTTTGGCCCAGCTGGGAGGCGTCATGGATGCCTTCTTGTCCAGCTCGCGGTCGATGAAGGTGATGCCGCCATCGGCGTCGGCGGTGATCTCGAACGGCACCGTTGTGGTGGACGCCAGTGTCTTCACGGTCGTGCCGTTGATCCGTACCAGCCTGTTGCCGTGCGCGGCGACAATGCCCGCGTCCGTGGGGACGACCGAGGTGACCGCGCCTGCGAGCGTGACCGGCTTGGACTCCCTGCCGGTTGCCGCGTCGACGGTAATCAGGCGGGGTCTGTTGCTTCCTGTCACCGTCGTGGCTGAGCTAGTGAACACCGCCTTCTCACCCTGGCCGCAGCCGGGCGAGAAGTAGGCGAGCGACGAGTGGAACGGCAGCTTGGTGACCTGCCCGACTGAAGATCGACCACTGCGGTGAATGCGCCGCGCACCATTCCCTGCCAGCGTCGGCGGGGCCTTCGCGGCAGTCCGCCCTAAAAGGGCGAGCAGATCAGTTCGTCGGACTTCTCCTTGTACTCCTGCATTTCACCTGCCTCCCAACCCGCCTCCTTCAGGCTCTGCATCAGCGCTGCCGTGTCGCCGCACAGGACGGAACGCTGCCGATCCAGGTAGGACTTGACGCCTTCAGCGGTCAGCTGCTCCCACGTCCTTTTGACCTCGTCGTTCTTCTCGTGCTCGTAGGAGAACTCGACCCATTCCTTTTCGCGGTCCGTCAGACGAGATGTGTTGATCGGTGCTTCACTTCCCCCGCAAGAGGCGACCATAAGAGTGCACGCCACCACGAGACATATGTGCGCCTTCTTCACAATTCCTCTTCTTTTCAAATCACCGGAGGCACATCGTACGTCATGTACGTGTTAATTTCCCGAAGAGCTCATAACACGATCTTGTTGAGATGTGCTGGTTGGGCGTGACCGGTCTGATGATTCGGCCGTTCGTCATGCTGTGAGTACTCGACCGTGGATCGTGGACGACGACTTGTGGGCGCTGATCGAACCGCTGTTGCCGCCCTGGCCCGAGCGGTCGCCGGGTCCGCGTCCGGTGGCAGATCGGCTCTGTCTCCAGGGCATCCTCTACGTCCTCTATAACGACATAGCCTGGCAACTCCTGCCGCTGGAGCTGGGGTTCGGCTCCGGACAGACCTGCTGGCGCCGCCTGGAGCGGTGGCAGCAAGCAGGAGTCTTCGACCAACTGCACCGCATCCTGCTCGCCGAGCTGAACGCGGCCGGCCAACTCGACTGGTCACGGGCCTGCGTGGACGGCTCCCATGTCCGCGCGAAAAAGGGGGTGCCGACACCGGTCCGTCGCCGGTCGACCGGCGCAAGACGGGCAGCAAACACCACCTGATCTGCGACGGACGCGGAACTCCGCTCAAGGTCATCACTACCGCGGCCAACGTGAACGACGTCCCCAGACCCTCGCCCTGGTCGACGGCATTCCACCCGTCGCCGGCCGCCCCGGCCGTCCTCGCAGGCGCCCAGAGGCCCTGCTCGGAGACAAGGGCTACGACTCCAATCCGAACCGCGAAGAGCTCCGCAAGCGGCGGATCCTGCCTGTCATCTCCCGCAAGGGCGCCCCGAACATCCAGGGCATGGGCAAGCTCCGTTACGTCGTCGAGCAAACCTTCGTCGCTCTGGCCTGCAGTCTGATCTGCTGGCGACGCCTCAAAAGGACCCGCTCATGATCGTGTTACGAGCTCGAAGGGAAAATATCTTGATTCGCGCCTACGACGGGTGAGGGGTACTGGATCAGGACGAGGAAGGCGCAGGCGAACCGGGTGATGGCTGCGGAGTCGAGGCTGCCCCTGCGCAGAACTTGGAGATGGCCTTCAGCAGGGCGTCGGCGCGTTCGGTGGCAGCGAGGACGTCCCGGACCGTGGCGTTGAACCGGGCTCGGCGCTGCAACGGCCGGCGCGCTCCGTACTGATCGCGCTGGAAACCGTGCTGGGGGCCTCCCACCGGTGCCACCGCCTACGACGACGCCCTTGCCGTCGCCTCCCTCGTCGAGGGCGGCACCTCGGGCATCGACTCGGCCGGCTACGTCGTGCAGGACATCCTCACCGCCCGCTAGGCCCACCGCACGCCCGTGGCGGGCACGGTAGGCCACCGGCTCCCGGACCGGTGGCGAATCATTTGCGCGGCCATGACCACCGCATTGCATCGGATGCCGAACTATTCCGTTACCGTTCCATGTCAGGGCCCGCCGGCAGCATCGTCGACGCCGCAAACAGGGCGGCCGAGGAATGTCCAAACGGTGCTGTCGCGGGCCCTGCCCAAAGAACCTCAGAAAGCCCCGGCCCCACGAGGGAAAGCCATGATGATCGAACTGGACGAGGACGTCGCCATCCAGCACGTCACCGAGCACCTCAAGACCTCGCACGGCGACACCCACACACCCGACGAGATCGACTCCGCGGTCGCCGCGGCCTGCGCGTCCCTCGAAACCGTGCCCGTGCTCGTGGAGCGCAGGGCCCGCAGCATCCTTGTGCGAGCGCACCGGCTGAACACCGACGGCACCTGAAGTCCCTGACAGTCCCGCCCGGCCCGGCCTAGGGTGCGTCCATGCTCGACGACGTCATCGCCCGGCAGGCCGAAATCAACCTGCTCTCCGCGCCGCGCGCCCTGGACGCCGCGGTCGCTGGCCTGCCCACCACGGCGTGCCTGTACGCCTGGTGGGCACCGGCCGACGTGCTGGCCGCCTTCACCGGTCCCGCCAACTCCGACCGTCCCGAACTGCGGCTTCTCTACCTGGGCAAGGCCAAGCGGCTTCGGTCCCGCATCATCTCCAACCACCTGAGGGACTCCGGCCGCTCCACCCTGCGCCGCACACTGGCCGGACTCCTGATGTCCACGGAGGGATACCGCACGGCCTGGACCGACCGCGTCGTTCTGATCGGCGAGGACGAGCAGCGCCTCACCGACTGGATGCACCGGCATCTCACCCTCACCTGGAGCGAGCACCCCGATCCCGTCCCGCTGGAAACAGTACTGATCTCCCGTCTCCGCCCCCCGCTGAACGTCGACGGAGCCGAACACGGCACCGCCCTGGACCGCGTAAAGCAGGCACGGGCCCTCTACTACTCCAGTGCCGGACCCCGCCCGGACAACCAGACAGCCGAGAGGAACTGATCCCGCACCAGTGCTCCTGAGGCGGGTCAGGAGGCATTCAACAGTGCCGCGGCTTCCGGACGGCTTTCCAGCCAGGCCGCCGCGTCGGGGTTCTCCCGGAGCCATCGGGCACAGACGGCCCATTCCACGTGCTCGCTGCCCGCATCGCTCAGCACCACGTCGGCGATCAGGGATGTACATGTCGCGGAGGCGCCGTGCGCGCTGCACGCGTTCTTGTCGTTTGCGTGCGGAGTGATGGAGATGATCCTGGACGACATGGTCCGGACGTCCTCGGTGTAGACGCGGTCGAACCAGTCGATGAACTCGCGGACCGTGCCGATCCTGGCGACGCGGTCATGCAGGGCCTTCTGGTCGTGACCGGTCAGGAACCATCCGAGGGTGACCGGCGCGCCGCAGCCGCAGCCGCACGTCCGGGCCGCGTGCTCAGACTCGAAGTACGTCACCGGGTTGCGGACCGGCTCAATCGGCTGGGGTTTTCCGACGTACGCGTCGTGAACCGGGTGCCCGGCCTGAAGGAAGCGGCCCTCGATCGCCCGGCGACCACCGGACACCGGAACGAGGCGGTCGATCTCGATCGCCTGGCGCACGATGCCCTGCGAAGACAGCAGGGCGTACTGCTCCCGGTCGGCCCGTTCACCGAGTACCCAGCATCCTCGGTTGGCGCGGAACAGAGCCTCGTCATCCATGTTCGGGTCCCATCCGACATGGTCACGGCCCAGCTGGTCCTCCCTCGGGTTGACGTAACGCATCGCCCCGAGCGTGATGTGGATCATGAGTGCCCCCCAATAGATTGGCCCTGTCTCACATTCGGTGGTGACGGAGAGTGCTGGTTCATCGTTGACGTGACGTGCAGAATGTCAACGAGCTTGTAGATGTGGTGTTTTCGGGGCTCGCGCCGCTGGTCATCGAGGACGTGACGGATGAGGGCGAGCGGATTTCGGTGCGGGCGCGGACGCCTGAGGGTCCGGTGCCGTGTCCGGGTTGCGGAGCACTGTCCGGGCGGGTGCATGGCTTTCATCTGCGGACGGTGGCCGACGTGTCGGTGGACGGACGGCGAGTGGTGGTCCGTGTGCGGGTGCGGCGTCTGGTGTGTCCCACGCGTGGCTGCCGGCATACCTTCCGCGAGCAGGTGCCCGGGGTGTTGGAGCGATATCAGCGCCGCACCGCACGGCTGACCAGGCAAGTCAAGGCCGTGGTCAAGGAGTTAGCGGGCCGGGCGGGCGCACGTTTGCTGGCGATACTCGCGATGGGACTGTCGCGTCACACTGCCCTGCGCACCTTGTTGCGCATCGCTCTGCCCACCAGGCAGGTGCCGCGCGTGATCGGGGTCGACGACTTCGCCCTGCGCCGGCGCCACCGCTATGCCACCGTGGTGATCGACGCCGAAACCCACGAGCGGATCGACGTTCTTGCCGACCGCACGGCCGACACCCTGGAGGTGTGGCTGCGCGAGCATCCGGGCGTCGAGATCGTGTGCCGGGATGGCTCGGCCACGTACGCCGAGGCCATCCGCCGTGCGCTGCCTGATGCGGTGCAGGTTGGCGATCGCTGGCATTTATGGAAGAACCTGTGTGAAGCGGCCCTGAGCGAAGTGAAAGCCCACAGCACCTGCTGGGCCACCGTACTGGACGCACCCCTCTATGACGGGCCCCGCGCACAGACCACCCTGGAACGGTGGCACCAGGTTCACGGTCTGCTCGACCAGGGTGTGGGCCTGCTCGAATGCGCCCGCCGCCTGCAACTGGCCCTGAACACCGTCAAACGCTACGCCCGAGCCGATCAGCCCGAGCGCATGCTCCGCGTCCCCAAATACCGCGCCAGCCTGGTCGATCCCTACCGCGAACACCTTCGCAAACGCCGCGCCGAGGACCCCGCCGTCCCCGTCCTGCACCTCTTCCAAGAGATCAAATCCCTCGGTTTCACCGGCTGCCTCAACCTCCTGCACAAGTACATCAACCAAGGCCGCGCCGATGCCGACCGCAGCCACATCTCCGCACGGCGGCTCGCCCGGATGCTGCTCACCAGACCCGACAACCTCAAGGCTGAGCAACGACAGCTGCTGGACCGCCTCACCGCGGCCTGCCCCGAAATGACTCAACTGGCAGTCTCTATCCGGGCTTTCGGCCAACTCCTGAAGCCTCAGCCAGCAAATGTCGACGCGCTCGAGCTCTGGATCACCCAGATCCGCGCAGCCGATCTGCCGCACCTGCACGCCTTCACCCGGGGGCTGGAGCGAGACCTCGACGCCGTGATCGCCGCGTTCACGCTCCGCTACAGCAACGGACCCACCGAGGGCGTGAACACCAAGACCAAGCGGATCGCCCGCCAGATGCACGGTCGAGCAGGCTTCACTCTCCTCCGCCACCGCATCCTCCTCGGATAGCGACACCCTCCGTCACCACCGAATGTGAGACAGGGCCAATAGATTGACAGCCCGGGCACCTTGCCCTGCAACTATCCGCACACTGCCCTACCCGGCCGATACCTTAAACCCCTAGACCCCTAGGGTTATTACCCAATGACCGAGTGGCCGCGCCCCTCGTAGCTCTGCCGGATCGCTGAATGAACTGCGGCCGAATTCTGCCTTTTCCTCTGGTCAGGACCTGGTCAGGAACGCGGTTGCGAGCACGCAGCCTGCTTAAGCTCGTCTGTGCCGCCTCATTCGTACGACTCCCCGGAGGCCCGGCGTGCCCCAAGCCGCCCCCGACACCGAAGCCATATCCGGCCCCAGACCCCCCGAGCCCGTCGCCCCGCGGCGCACGGTGCTGCTCGCGGGCGGTGCTCTGGTTGCCGCGATCGCCGTGACGGCAGGCGTGCTGGCAGCCGGGAACTCCGGTGACAGCGCCGACAAACGCGCCGCGGCGGACAGCCTGCGGCACACCACCGTCGGCGTCACCGGCTCCGGCTGCGGACGCGGCTGGAGCCACCCGGAGCCCGGGCACCAGGTCTTCGACCTGCGCAACACCTCCAGCAGTGCGGCCGAGGTGTATCTGACCGACGCGAGGACGGGCGCCGTCTACGGCGAGGTCGAGGGACTCGCCCCCGGTACCGTCCGCCCGATGCCGGTGACCCTCGGCAACGGCTCGTACGCCTTCAAGTGCCTGCCCGACGACGCCGACGCCGTCACCGGCCCCACCGTGCGGATCACCGGAGGCGGGACGGTGAAGAGCGGTCCGGCCGCCCTCCCCGTCTCCCAGCAGGACCTCATCCCGCCCACGCTGGCCTACCAGAAGTGGATCCAGGCCCACACGGTCGAACTGGCGAAGAAGACCGACGTGCTACGCGCCGCCGTCGACCGCGGCGATCTCGCCGCCGCCCGCACCGCCTGGCTGCCCGCGCACCTGGTGTACGAGCAGATGGGCGCCGCCTACGGCACCTTCGGCGACGCCGACGCCGAGATCAACGGGACCACGGCCGGACTGTCCGGCGGGGTGCACGACAAGGACTTCGCCGGGTTCCACCGCCTCGAGTACGGGCTCTGGCACGGCGAGTCGGCCGGCAGCCTGCGCGGCCCGGCCGACCAACTCGCCAAGACCGTGCACGCGTTGCGCGACGGCTGGCCCGACCAGCGGATGGACCCGGCCGACGTCGGCCTGCGCGCACACGAGATCCTGGAGAGCACCGTGCAGTTCGAGCTGACCGGCCGCACCGACTACGGCAGCGGCAGCAACCTGGCCACCGCCCGCGCCAATCTTGACGGCACCCGCGCGCTCCTCGGCTGTCTGCGCCCGCTGCTGACGATCCGCGATACCGGCCTTGCCGAGCTCGACTCCTGGACCGACCGCGCCCAGAACACCCTCGCCAGCTTCGACCACGACGGCCACTGGACACCGTTGACCGGCCTCACCCGCGCACAACGGGAGAAGGTCGACGCCGACCTGGGCGAACTCGTCGAGCGGCTCGCGAACGTGGCCGCCCTCACCGACGTACGGAGGACCGCGTGAACACCGTAGGCCGCCGGGGCTTCCTGGCCGGCGCGGCCGCCGTGGCCGGCACCGGACTCGTGGCCGCCGACCGCGCGGCCGCCGCAGCCTCGGCGCAGCCGGGCGAGAGCGCGCGCGTGCCCTTCCACGGCCGCCACCAGGCCGGAATCACCACCCCGGCACCACGCGCCACGTCGTTCGTGTCCTTCGACACCACCGCAGCCAGCCGCGGCGAACTGACCGACCTGCTGCGGACCCTCACCGACCGGGCCCGCTTCCTCACCACCGGCGGCAGCCCGGTGCCGCTCGGCATCACCGCTCCCCCGAGCGACTCCGGCACTCTCGGCACGGACGTCCCGGCCGACCACCTGACCGTCACCGTCGGCGTCGGCGCCTCGCTCTTCGACGACCGCTACGGCCTCGCAAGCCGCAAGCCGCATCGCCTCACCGCCATGCCGTCCTTCCCGGACGACGACCTGGACGACGCCTGGTGCCACGGTGACCTGAGCGTGCAGTTCTGCGCCGCCAACGCGGACACCGTGCTGCACGCCCTGCGCGACGTCACCCGGCACACCCGCGGCGGAATGCAGGCGCGCTGGCGGATGGACGGCTTCGTCAGCCCGCCCCGCCCCTCCGGCACCCCGCGCAACCACATGGGCTTCAAGGACGGCACCGCCAACCCCGATGCCGGAAACTCCCGTGAGATGGACCGCCTGGTGTGGGTGGGCCAGAGCAGTGGTGAGCCGGACTGGGCCACCGGCGGCAGCTACCAGGTCGTACGGCTGATCCGCATGCTGGTGGAGTTCTGGGACCGGGTCTCCCTCACCGAGCAGGAGCGGATGTTCGGCCGCGCCCGCGACACCGGCGCGCCCCTCGACGGACGCCACGAGAAGGACACCCCCGACTACGCCCAGGATCCCAAGGGTGATGTGATCCCGCTGGACAGCCACATCCGGCTGGCCAACCCCCGCACCTCGGCCACCGACGACCAGCGCCCCCTGCGCCGCGGCTACAACTACGACCGGGGCCTGGACAGCAACGGCAACCTCGACATGGGCCTGCTCTTCTGCTGCTACCAGCAGGACCTGGCCCGCCAGTTCGAGACGGTGCAGAAGCGGCTGGCCGGGGAGCCGCTGGTCGACTACATCACCCCGTTCGGCGGCGGCTACTTCTTCGCCCTGCCCGGAGCCCGGGATGCGTCCGACTGGCTGGGACGCGGACTGCTGGCTTGACCTCGTCGCCCCATACCAGTCAAGAACAGGCCAAAGTTCTATGGGATTTCCCTGAAAGACCATGGGTCTTTCCTGACCGGACGTTCGCCCACCCGCCTTGCCTCTCACCCAGCATTGCCGAGGATCCCGTCGTGTCCGGCACGGCCGTGGATACCACAACAGCGGAACTCGGCGCTCCCCGGAAGGCGAGACAGCATGATCGGCACAGGTAGAACCCCAGGCGCGCGAGGCCGGTTGGCCCGCGTGGGCGCCCTGCTCGGCGCCGCCGCTCTGGCGACCGCGGGCGGCACCGTTCCCGCCTTCGCGGCCTCGACGCACGGCGGTCACGGTCACTCGGGCACGCGCACCGCGACGCCGATCAAGCACGTGGTGGTGATCTACGACGAGAACGTCTCCTTCGACCACTACTTCGCCACCTACCCGAAGGCCGCGAACACCGACGGCACCACGTTCAAGGCCGCGGCGCACACCCCGAAGGCGAACAACCTCCTCAGCTCCGGGCTGCTGACGAAGAACCCGAACCTCTACGCGCCCAAGCGGCTGGCCAGGTCGCAGGCCATGACCTGCGACCAGAACCACTCCTACGGCCCCGAGCAGTACGCGGCCAACGGCGGCAAGGCGGACAAGTACGTCGAGAACACCGAAGTCAGCAAGTGCACCGGGCTGTTCGGCGAGCCCGGCCTGGTGATGGACTACTACGACGGCAACACGGTTACCGGCCTGTGGAACTACGCCCAGCAGTACGCCCTCAACGACAAGTCGTTCAGCTCGGTCTACGGCCCCTCCACCCCCGGCGCCCTCAGCCTGATCTCCGGCCAGACCCACGGCGTCATTTCCGTCGACCCGGCCACCGGCACGGAGAACCCCAAGCAGACTGCGAAGCCCGACTCGTACGCCGTCATCTCCCCCGACGCCAAGGGCGTCGGCACGGTCATCAACGACCCCGACCCGGCCTACGACGACTGCGCGGACAAGGACCACACCGCCACCAGCGCGCTCGCGGCGATGCAGGGCAAGAACATCGGTGACCTGCTCAACGCCAAGGGCGTGAGCTGGGGTTGGTTCCAGGGCGGCTTCCGCCCGTCCACCGCCTGGGACGGCACGGGCGGCGACTACGCCCAGTGCGCCGGCACCACCCACACCAACGTTGGCGGCGCGGCGGTGGAGGACTACAGCCCCCACCACAACCCGTTCGCCTATTACAAGTCGACGGCCAACCCGCACCACCTCGCCCCGAAGAACATCGCCGAGATCGGGCACAGCGGGCGGGCCAACCACAACTACGATCTCACC
The DNA here is from genome assembly GCF_053592055.1 of Streptomyces sp. NPDC002817. NCBI lineage: Bacteria > Bacillati > Actinomycetota > Actinomycetes > Kitasatosporales > Streptomycetaceae > Streptomyces > Streptomyces sp. NPDC002817. Next base: position 7,049 of record NZ_JBSFUY010000057.1, on the reverse strand, counting down.
GACTTCGACGCTGCTCTCAAGGCGGGCGACCTCCCCGCGGTCAGCTTCCTCAAGGCCGCCGAGTACCAGGACGGACACGCCGGCTACTCCGACCCGATCGACGAGCAACACTTCCTGGTCAAGGAGATCAACGCGCTGCAGCGGTCCCCGCAGTGGAAGTCCACCGCGGTCGTGGTCGCCTACGACGACTCCGACGGCTGGTACGACCACGTCACCTCGAAGGTCCTCAACGGCTCCAAGGACTCCACCCTCGGCTCCAACGGCAAGGCCCTCGACAGCGCCGCCTGCAAGGCAGGCCCGGCTGCCAAGGGCGGCTACACGGACCGCTGCGGCCCCGGCACCCGGCAGCCCCTGCTTGTCATCTCCCCCTACAGCAAGGTCAACAAGGTCGACCACACCGCCACCGAGCAGACCTCGATCACCAAGTTCATCGAGAACAACTGGCACACCGGCCGCATCGGCGACGCCTCCTTCGACCAGCGGGCCGGCAGCCTGGCCGACCTGTTCGACTTCCGGCACCCCAACAACAAGCAGGTGCTGCTGAACGCGGACGGCTCGGTCAGGTCCGTGAAGCCGATCCCGCACCACTACGCGCAGACGGCGTCATCCTCCTCCACGCATGCCCCGTACCCGGCGTACGTGCAGGACCTCAAGGCGCAGAACGTCGCCGACAGCAGCTCCACCTCCCCGGCCCTGCCGATCGCCGTCGGCACCGGTCTTCTGACCGCCGGCACGATGACCACCGTGTTCGCGCTGCGCCGCCGCAGGGCGCGTGCGGGGACTCCGACGACGGCCGTGTAGGTACCGGCCTCTCTCCGACGATCCCGACGGTCCCGGCCAGGTACAGGCCGGGGCCGTCTCCCTTTGCTCCTCTTGCTCGTCCTACTCGTCGGCGATCCAGTGCTCGAATGCCGTGAGGTGCCTTTCGGAGGCGGCGAGCAGGTTGGTGTACACCTGGCGCGTGTCCGGGGCGGTGAGTCCGGAGAGCGCCTTGGTCAGTGCGGCGATGTCGTCGGTCTCGACCGTACGGCCGGCCTTCAGGGCTCCGGACAGGCTGTCCTCACCCTGCTCTAGGAGCCGGTCGTAGGTGGCCTGCACGGCCGGGGCGGAGAACTCACCGGCCGGCGTGTCGGCGGTCGGGTCGGTGACGTCGTAGCGGTCCAGCAGGGTGCACACGGCGGTCAGGTGCTGGGTCTCGGCCGCCGCAATCCGCTCGAAGACGCGCACGTCGTAGCGGTCCGCGAACGCCGTGTAGAGGTCGTGCGCGAGCTTCTCCTCCTCGGCCATGCTCGCCAGCGTGGCCTTCTGAGCGGCCGTCAGCGTGCCCTGCTCGGCCAGGGCGGCTCCGCCGCAGGTCCCCTCGTGCTGCCGGATGCCGTCCGTGGGGCCGCCGTGCTGGTGACGCGCCCGGGGCTGAGCGTCCGTCAGCATGTTCTGGGATGTGGTCTGCGCGGCCACGGGCCCGGCGCTGCCGGGGTCCGCAATCACCGGGCCCACCGCCAGCACGCCGCCGATGGCGAGCGCACCCGCGGTGACCGCTGTCGCGATCTTGATGTTGCGCTTCATGGCGAACCTCCTCGGTTCCGTGGGGGGTCTTGCGTTCCCACACCGTCACCGTCGCGCTGGGTCCTGCAGTCGCTGTGCGGTGCGTGTGGAGACGGGATGGAGACGGTCGACGGGCGGGTGGGGCTGTTCGGCCCCTGCCGGGGCGTGCGTGTGGCGCGTAGGTATGGGACATGGCCGCCACGGTGCTCGTCGTCGAGGACGAGAGGGAGATCCGCGAGTTGCTGCGCCGCTACCTGGAGCGCGCCGGATACGGCGTGCTGACGACCGGGTCGGGCGCCGAGGCGGTGCGGATGCTCGGTGAGCGTGGGATCGACCTGACGCTGTTGGATCTCGGGCTGCCGGACCTGGACGGTGACGAGGTGCTGCGCGAGGCCCGTGAGCACGGGCGGGTGCCGGTGGTGGTACTGACCGCGCGCAGCACCATCGAGGACCGCATCCACGGTCTGCGGCTGGGCGCCGACGACTACGTGACCAAGCCGTTCAGTCCCACTGAGGTGGTGCTGCGGGTGGGTGCGGTGCTGCAGCGGGTTGGGGGTACGGCGACGGGGGTGGCGCCCGTCGCGTCGTACGGCGAAGGACGGCTGCGGATCGACGAGGCGCGGCACGAGGCGGTGCTGAACGGCTGTTCTCCGGAATTGACGCCCACCGAGTGGGGGTTGCTGACCACGCTGGCGTCGGTGCCGGGGCGGGTGTATTCGCGCTATGAGCTGGTCAACCGGGTGCGCGGTTACGAGTTCGCCGGGTACGAGCGGACGATCGACTCGCATGTGAAGAACCTGCGGCACAAGCTCGGGAGCGTCGGCCCCGAGCTCGTGGAGACGGTGCTGGGCGTGGGCTACCGGCTGGGGTGGGCCCATGATGCGTGAGCCGCGTTCGCCGCGCTCCGGCGTCCGGGCGTCCGGTGGGCTCGGCCCGCTCGGCCGACGGCTGTTCGCCGCGTTCGCCGTGGTCGCGCTGGCGTCCGTGGCCCTGCTGACTGTCGCAGCGCTCGTCGGAACCGACCGCGGGCTCAGCAGTGCCCACCAGGCCGACCGCCAGAGGGCCGCCGACCAGGTGGCCGCGGCCGCCGCCGACGCCTACCGGGCTGCGGGCGGCTGGTCGACAGCCGACCTGTCGGCGGCACGCTCCATCGCAACCGGCGCCGGCTCGGTGCTCACGGTGCGCGACGCGGACGACGAGATGGTCTCCGGCGGCTCCAGTTCCAGCTCCGGCTCCGGCTCCTGGGCGGACGACGAGCCCGGCATGGCCGGCTCGGGCCGCGGGCATCACGGGGAGGACACCGGCTCCGGACGTGGCGCGAGCGCGTCCGTGGTGGTCGACGGCAGCACCGTCGGCTCCGTGCGCCTCGTCTTCTCGGCCGGCTCCGGGTCGGCGGGGCTGTCCGTCGCCTGGGGCTGGGTGGCCGCGGCCGCTGCCGGCGCGCTGGCCCTGGCACTTGCCGTGAGCTGGTTCGTCACCCGCCGCCTGACGGCTCCCGTGGTCCGGGTCGCGTCGAGCGCCCGTGCGCTGGCCGCCGGGGACCGCAGCGCACGGGCCCGGATCGACGCGCCCGGTGAACTGGGGGACCTGGCGCGCGCCTTCGACGCCATGGCCGACGACGTCAATCACGCCGAGCAGGCCCGCCACCGGCTCGCCGCGGACGTGCAGCAGGAAGGGGTGTACGAGGGTCTCGATTCCGTATATGCGCACCGGTGCACCGACTCCCGCACGCGCACCATCCCGGCCTCACTTCCTCGGAGTTTCCCGTCAGTACCTCATTCAAGGGATCGGAAGGCCGTGACACGGCCAGAAGTGAGATGACGGAATCCCTACGTCCCGCGCCCGCAACGGTCAACGCACCCTGACCCACCGTGCCGTGGACGGTGCCCCCTGATCGTCGGTGACGAACAGCATGTACCAGCCGGAGGGGACCAGGTCGCGGTTCTTCGGAACGGTGGCCTGGATACCGCCGCCGTCCTCGGTCTCCTTGAAGTCCAGGGCGATGGAGCGCTGTTCGACGTCGGTGACGTGAGTGGTGGAGCTCAGGTGGATCAGGCGGGCGGTCCTGATGGCGGAGGCGTACTTGGTACGGAAGATCGCAGTGGCCCCGTGTTCCACCGTGCCGGGGCCGCTCGTCAGGGACGGCCGTGAGGTGCGGTACAGGTACGGCGGCGTGCAGATCTCCAGGCGCTACTCGAAGACGCCCGGCTTGGTCTTGGCCTTGTCAGCGAAGAGCGAGTCACCGCCGAAGGTGATCACCCAGCCGTCGGGCAGCAGGATGGAGCCGGAACGGTAGTTGCGGCCCACCTCCGGCGCCATCCGGCGCATCTCACCGGTCTTCGCGTCGTAGATGCGCGCCTGGAGGATGCTCTCGGCGGAGGGGCCCCGGTAGTCCTGGTCGCCACCGGTGATCAGCAGGGTGTCGTCGTGCAGGATCGACAGCTCCGGGTAGCGGGGGCCTTCCTCCAGCTGCGGGCCGTCCGTGAAGTGCGGGCTGTCCGCCGTGAGATCGATGATCCTTGTCTTCTTCGACGACTTGATCGATTCCCCGATGCCTCCGCCGCCGACCACCATGAACTTCTCATCCTGGGCGGGCGGGAGCATGACCGTCCCGGAGGTCTCCATCAGGCTTGCGTCGTCCAAGCCGGGCAGCTTGGTGAACTTGTTGGTGGCGAACCGACAGATGCCCGGGGTGCGGCCGACGTCGTTGGGGCCGTAGCCAGCGTTGGAGCCGGAGTAGAAGAAGGTGCCGTCGGGCAGTGGAAGACGGCCGGGTAGGTGGGGAACTGCCGGACCTTTCCGCTATACGTCCAGGTACGGGTCTTCGAGTCGTAGATCTCGCTCTTGCCCGGCACCACCTGGCCGATGTCGTCCAGCCCGGACAGCGCCAGCACCCGCCCGTCGGAGAGCCGGGTCAGGGTCGGGTACCAGCGGGCCTCGTTCATCGGGGCGACCTTGGTGAACTTCTCCGTACGAGGGTCGAACTCGTAGGCGTCGTGGATCCCCTGGAAGTCCTTCTTGTCCAGGCCGAGTTTGTTGGCGATGCCGTACACGTTGCGGGTGTCGGAGCCGGTCAGGCCCTGGACCCGTTAGTTCTCCTGGGCGCTGGTCTCGTACTGCTTGCCGCGTTTCTGCGCCTCGACATAGACGCGGTTCACACTCGCCTCGGTAGGCAGGAACTTCCCGTTCTTCTTGTCGAAGATCTTCTTCGCGGGCTCGACGGAAACGGGGTCCTTGGAGACGAACGCCTTGTGGTTCTCCTTGCCGGTGAACCGCGTCCCGGCGGGCAGCGTGACCGTCTTGCCGGGGTCCTCGTTGTGGACGATCATCAGCCCGCCGCCCTTGGTGACGTCGCCTTTGAGCTTCTCGTAGCGTTTGGTGCCGCCCGCGAACAGCAGCCTGCCGTCGGCCAGATGGATGTGGCCGGTGCAGAAGAGGTCGGCCGGGGTCCGCACCTCGTGGAAGGTGTTCTCGACCGGGTCCCGGACCACCGACCGGAAGTTCTTCGCATCGAAGTTGTCGAGGTTGTTCCCGGATCCTGCGACCAGCAGGATCTTGCCGGTGTGGAGCAAGGCCGCGTGGATGGTGTTCTGCCGGAACTCCTCAGGGACGTCGACGACGTCCCAGTGCCCGTTCTCCGCCTTGTACTCGGGTCTATTGATCTCGTACTGGTGGTACTTCTCACTCCCGACGCGGTGCAGCCACCACCCGTTCAGACCGGCCAGCGCAAGCACCACCACGGTGCCGACCAGCAGCCGACGGGCGCGACGGCGCCCTGCGTGGCCCTCCATGTCGCGGATCCCTCCGGACAGCTCGATGGTCGTCCGCCGCCTCCCCCGTGCGCTGCGGCCCGATCGAGCCTGTACTGCGGCGTCCACAGGGCTTCCCCGCTCCGCATACGCAGTCGGCGGCCGCTTGACGCCACCATGCTATTTTGCATCATGCAAAGCTTGACGCAAGAAGAAGTAAGGACGCCGCAAGCAACAGGGGGTCGGTTGTGGACACCTTTCGCCAGTCCTTGAGCGACTGGAGGGAGAAGATGCGCGGCCTGTTCGGGCACATCGCCGCGCACCCGCCCAGGACGGCCGTGCAGCCTGTGGCCGTTCCTACGGTGACGTCGAACATCGACTCAAGGTCATGGAGCGGCCCTTCCTTCCGAGATGATCCTGTCCGCCGACGACGGAATCAGGCTGGTCGCCGCCCGTCCGCTCGCCGACAACGGCGGCGGGATGTTCGCCGTCCCCCGGCGCGAGTGTCCGGACGAGGCCGGAATCCGACCTTGGCTCGGGTCGCGCGTGTGACGCGGGTCGGGTTTCCGCTCAGGGACTCGATGCCGTTCTGATCCTCAAAGACACCGAAAGATTTTCGACGCTTTACTGTCCATGACGCCCGCTGGTGGGCACCGAATAGCCGGAGGCTTTACCCCATGCTGATTGCCCAGCGTCCCTCGTTGACCGAAGAGGTCGTCGACGAGTTCCGCTCCCGGTTCGTGATCGAGCCGCTGGAGCCGGGCTTCGGCTACACCCTCGGCAACTCTCTTCGCCGTACCCTCCTGTCGTCGATCCCCGGCGCTGCTGTCACCAGCATCCGCATCGACGGCGTCCTGCACGAGTTCACCACCATGCCGGGCGTCAGGGAGGACGTCACCGACCTGATCCTGAACATCAAGCAGCTGGTCGTCTCCTCGGAGCACGACGAGCCGGTCGTGATGTACCTGCGCAAGCAGGGCCCGGGGCTGGTCACCGCCGCCGACATCGCTCTGCGGGGCAGCGTCGATGTGCACAACCCCGACCTGGTCCTGGCCACGCTCAACGACAAGGCCAAGCTGGAGATGGAGCTCACGGTCGAGCGTGGCCGTGGCTATGTCTCCGCCGTGCAGAACAAGCAGGTCGGCCAGGAGATCGGGCGCATCCCGGTCGACTCGATCTACTCGCCGGTTCTGAAGGTCACGTACAAGGTCGAGGCCACGCGTGTCGAGCAGCGCACCGACTTCGACAAGCTCATCGTCGACGTCGAGACCAAGAAGGCGATGCGTCCGCGTGACGCCATGGCCTCCGCCGGCAAGACCCTGGTCGAGCTGTTCGGTCTCGCCCGCGAGCTGAACATCGACGCCGAGGGCATCGACATGGGCCCGTCCCCCACGGACGCCGCCCTCGCCGCGGACCTGGCGCTGCCGATCGAGGAACTCGACCTCACGGTCCGCTCCTACAACTGCCTCAAGCGCGAGGGCATCCACTCCGTGGAAGAGCTCGTCGCCCGCTCCGAGGCCGACCTCCTCGACATCCGCAGCTTCGGTACGAAGTCCATCGACGAGGTCAAGGTGAAACTGGCCGACCTGGGCCTGGCTTTCAAGGACAGCCCCGGAATCGAACCTGTCGCCACCTTCGGGAGCACCTCCTAGCTCGCGCCTAGGGCCTGTGTGAGGTTGTGATCAATCTGGGTTCTGGTCCCGTGCGGGGGCGGGTCCTGGTAGGACGCTGGGTGTGACACGTAGGCAACTCAGC
>NZ_JBSFUY010000056.1:0-38678 GCF_053592055.1 Streptomyces sp. NPDC002817 | reverse complement strand
AAGCGGTACTTGAACGCCCGCTTGACCTGCCGCGTCACGCCTCACACCGTATCAACTTCCGTGAGAGCAGCCGGTGTCGTCCGGTGGACGGCGCACGCCGGTCCGCCCTGGCGGCGAACCGGCTTCCCCTGCCCTGCTCCGCAGGAGCTTCATTTCCTCCCCGGCCTGAAGGCCGGGGTATCCACGAAGGACAGACCCGATGACACTGACACAGCACGTGCGCAACGGCTGGTACCTGGGAGCCTGGTCCGACGAGATCGGCCGAACCCTCAAGCAGCGCTGGATCACCGACATCCCGGTCTGCTTCTACCGGCTGCCCGACCAGACCGTCACGGCCGTCGAGGACCGCTGCCCCCACCGCAAGTACCCGCTGTCGCTGGGCCACCTCGACGACGACGGAACCCTCCAGTGCGACTACCACGGCTACCGCTTCGACGGCCAGGGCGTGTGTGTCGGGGTCGCCGAGCAGGCCGACAAGCCCAAGGCGGCACTGCGCCGCTTCCCCCTGGTCGAGCGGGACGGCGCCATATGGATCTGGCCGGGAGACCCCGAGCTGGCCGACGAGGGCCTCCTGCCCGACACCTCGTGGCTGACCGACCCGAACTGGACCCATGTGCACGGGGTCGTCCCGCTGAAGGCCCGGCACCTGCTGCTCCTGGAGAACCTGCTCGACCTCACCCACGAGACGTTCCTGCACCCGAGCAGCATCGGCAACGCCGCCGTCGCCGCGACCCCGATCGACGTGACCGTGGACGGCGACCGGGTCTGCTTCAGCCGCCGCATGATCGGCATCGAGGCGCCGCCGTTCTACGAGAAGTCCTGTGGACTGACCTCTGCGGTGGACCGCTGGCAGGACGGCGACTTCTACCCGCCGGGCATCTTCGTCCTCAACATCCGCGTCGCGGCCACCGGCACCGAGGAGCCGGACGGCTTCCACATGAAGGTGCTGTACGGGATGACGCCGGGACACGGCAACGAGACGCACGACTTCTACGCGCTCGGCCGCGACTACCTCATCGACGACCAGGAGCTCACGAAGTTCCAGCACGAGCAGCAACTGGCCGTGATGCAGGAGGACGTCGACGCCCTGGAGGCGCAGGAGACCATGTACGCCACCGACCCGGGCGGCACCGCCGAGTCCAGCATCAAGTCCGACCTCGCCGCGCTCCGCGGACGCCGGGCGGTGGCGAAGATGCTCACCCGCGAACAGCAGGCCGGCGGCACGCGGCCCCGGGCGTCCGCATGAGCGGCCGCCACGTCTTCGTGTTGCTCCACGGAGCCTGGCACGGCGGCTGGGTGTGGCAGCGTGTCGTCCCGCTGCTGCGCGCGGCCGGACACGAGGTGCACACCCCCACGCTGACCGGGGTGAGTGACCGCGCCCATCTGCTGAGCCCGCAGATCGGTCTCGGCACGCACGTCGAGGACGTGGTGGCGCTGATCGAGGCCCATGACGCCCGGGACGTCGTGCTCGTGGGCCACAGTTACGCGGGCCAGGTCGTCACCGGCGTCGCGGACCGGGTCCCGGACCGGCTTGCGAGGCGGGTCCACCTCGACGCCTTCGTCGGCGACGACGGTGAGGCGGCGATCGATCTGCTGCCCGACACCATCGCCGGGCACTACCGGGAGTCCGTGGCCGGGCCAGGGTTCGGCTGGCTCATCCCGGTGCGCTCGCTGAGCGTGCTCGGCGTCGAGGACCAGGCGGACCTCGACTGGCTCGGCCCTCGACTGACCCCGCACCCGTGGCTGACCTACACCGAGCCACTGCGCCTGACCGGCAAGGCCGACCAGGTCCCCGGCGCCTTCGTCGAGTGCACCGACTGGATGCGGGTGTTCACCCCGCACGCCGAGCGCGCCGCCGCCCGCGGCTGGCCGGTCCACGAGATCGCCACCGGACACGAAGCGATGGTCACCGACCCCGGCCGACTCGCCGAACTGCTGCTGAAGATCGCGGCAGCCTGACCCCGTGAAGGGATACCTCCGTGGAATTCCTCGTCCGCACCGAGAACACGCTGCCCCCGGACACTCCCGACGACGTACGCGAGGAGTTGCGCAAGGGTGAGCGCGAACGGGCCATGCAGCTCAGGGAGGCCGGCATCCTCAAGCGGCTGTGGCGGGTGCCTGGCCGCAGCGCGACCATCGGCCTGTACGAGGCGTCCGACCCGGCACAGCTGCACGACGCGCTGGTCTCCCTGCCGATGTGGAAGTGGATGGACATCACGGTCGAGGCACTCGCCACCCATCCGCAGGAGAAGGCACCATGACCGGCCCGGCGAAGCGCGGCCCCCGGGTCGCCGTGGTCACGGGCGCCGCCGGCGGCCTGGGGCTCGCCATCGCCCGCAGACTGGCCGGGGACGGTTTCACGGTCGCCGCCCTCGACATCGACGAACCCGACGACACCACCTCGATCCCCGGCGGCCGGGCCTGGCGTTGCGACGTCGGGGACCCGGCCGCGACCCGCCAGGCCGTATCCGAGATCGCCGAGGCGTACGGCGGCGTCGACGTCCTCGTCAACAACGCCGGCCTGCTCTCCGACCGGGCGCCGCTGCTGGAGACGACCCCGGAGGAGATGCACCGCTTCTTCGCCGTCAACGCCGTCGGCCCGCTGCTCATGGTGCAGGCGTGCGTGCCCTGGCTGCGCGGCAGCCCGCACCGCGGGCGGGTGGTCAATGTCGCGTCCCGCACCTTCTTCACCGGGTCCCCGGGCCAGATCGCCTACGTAGCGAGCAAGGGCGCGCTCATCGGGATGACCCGGGTGATGGCACGCGAACTGGGCGAGCACCGGATCACGGTCAACGCGGTGGCGCCCGCGCAGGTGGCCACCCCGGGCACCCGGGCGCACTCCGGCGACGAAGTGTTCGCCGCGACCATGAGCCGGCAAGCGATCAAGGAGTTCGTCACCCCGGAGCAGTTCGCGGGGCTGGTCTCCTATCTCGCCTCACCGCACGCGTCCATGGTCACCGGCCAGACGCTCGTCTGTGACGGTGGCGGGCTCCTGCACTGACGGGCACCCACACCGGAAAGGAGAAGAACAGCATGTCCAGCACCACACCCCGACTCCCGGGCACCTATGTCTTCGACGCCGCGGAGAACCGCCGCGGCCGAGCGTTGAACCGGCTCTGCGGGTCGCTCAAGGACGCCGGGAACCGGGAGAGGTTCACAGCCGACGAAGCCGCGTACTGCGAGACGTACGGGCTCACGGCCGAGCAGCGGGACGCCGTTCTGCGGCGGGACTGGAACCGGATGATGGAGCTGGGCGGCTCCATCTTCTACGTCTTCAAGCTCGCCATGGTCGACCAGAAGTCCATGCAGTACCTCGGCGGGGTCTTCACCGGCATGACCACCGAGGAGTTCACGCAGGCGCTGAAAGCGGGAGGGCGGAACTTTGGCTGAGGTGATATGGGGTCTGGCAACCTCGCACGTGCCGTCGATCGGTGCGGCCATGGACCACGGAGAGACGCAAGACCCGTACTGGAAGGCGCTGTTCGACGGATACACGCCGGCGCGGGAGTGGATGGCCCGGCACACCCCCGACGTCGCGGTGGTCATCTACAACGACCACGCCAACGCCGTCGACATGAGCGTCACCCCGGCCTTCGCGCTCGGGACGGCGGAGTCGTACCGGGTGGCCGACGAGGGATGGGGCAGCCGCCCGGTGCCCACGGTCACGGGCGCTCCCGAGTTCTCCGACCACCTCGTCAAAAGCCTGATCGACGACTCTTTCGACCTCACCGTCTACCAGGAACTCGACGTCGACCACGGCCTGACCGTTCCGTTGTCGGTGTACTGCCCCGACCCGGGCGAACGCTGGCCCTGCGCGGTGGTCCCCCTCCTGGTCAACGTCATCCAGTATCCGCAGCCGACCGCCGCGCGGTGCCTGGCCCTCGGCCGCGCGCTCGGCGAGGCCATCCGCTCCTTCCCCGAGGACCTCAAGGTCGCCGTCTTCGGTACCGGCGGCATGTCCCACCAGCTCGCCGGCGCCCGCGCGGGACTGATCAACCAGGACTTCGACCGGATGTTCCTGAACGCGATCGAGCACGACCCCGAGAAACTGGCCGCGCTGACGCGCGAGGAGTACATCCGCGAGGCCGGTTCCGAGGGCATCGAGCTGATCATGTGGCTGATCATGCGCGGCGCGCTGGGACCTCGGATCCGCCGTGTGTACGAGGCCTACCACGTACCGGCGTCCAACACGGCGGCCGGGATGGTGTTGTTGGAGAACCTGAGCCGGTGATATGCCGTCAGCCCGGATGGGCCGGCGCCACGCGTCAGCCGGAGCGGTAGCGGAGGCCGTCGAGCAGGAGGTCGAGCATGCGGCCCGCGCGGTCGCGCAGCCCCTTGTCGCTCGTGATCAGCAGGACACCCCCGAGGCTGAACCCGACATCGAGCGGGTCCACGTCGGAGCGCAGAACTCCCACTTCGGCCCCGGCGTGCAGCAGTGTGCTGATGGCTGTGCTGATCCGGTCGAGACTTTCGGCGAACGGATCCTCGTCGCCGGAGGCGATGACGGCCTTCAGCGCGTCCCCCATGCCCTGCTTGGTGGCCAGGTAGTCGATGAACAGGTCCATCCACCTCCGCATGGCCTGGTCGGGCGGGAGCTGTGCGAGCAGTTCCGGGACGCTGTCGCAGACCCGGGCGAGTTCGTTGCGGTAGGCGGCCTCGAGCAGGGCCTCGCGGGTGGGGAAGTGCCGGTAGAGCGTGCCGATGCCCACGCCGGCGTCCTTGGCGATGGCCTCGAGGGACGCGTCGGTGCCGGTCTCGGAGAACGCGCGCCCCGCGGCTTCGAGCAGGCGTTCCCGGTTGCGTCGCGCGTCAGCACGCAGTCCGCGTGTGGTGGCGGTCACAGCTTTCCTTCCTCCTGGACAATCGGAGGAGCCTCCGCTTAGAGTCTGGAAGTAATCGGAGGCACCTCCGGTTTCGAGAGTAGCAAACAGGGAGCATGGCGAGAATGGCCACGAGGACAGGCATCACCAGTCCGTTCACCAGCCGGTCCACGGCTGCCGACGTCATCGCGGGCATCGACCTCACGGGCCGCCGCGCTGTCGTCACCGGGGCGGCGTCCGGCATCGGCGTGGAGACCGCCCGAGCGCTGGCCGGCGCCGGCGCGCAGGTCACACTGGCCGTGCGGGACACCGCCGCCGGCGATCGCACCGCGAAGGACATCCGGGCCGCCACCGGCTCCGAAGGCGTGCGGGTGGCCGCCCTGGACCTGACCGATCCGGCGTCCGTCCGCGCCTTCACCACCGCCTGGCACGGCCCGCTGCACATCCTCGTCAACAACGCCGGGGTCATGGCCGCCCCGGAGCGCCGCACACCCCAGGGCTGGGAGTTGCAGTTCGCCACCAACCACCTGGGGCACTTCGCCCTGGCCACCGGGCTGCACGAGGCGCTCGCGGCGGCCGCCGGTGCCCGGGTGGTGTCGGTGAGTTCCAGCGGCCATCTGTTCTCACCCGTCGTCTTCGACGACCTCCACTTCACCGAGCGGCCCTACGACCCGTGGCTGGCGTACGGTCAGTCCAAGACCGCAAACGTGCTGTTCGCGGTCGAAGCCGGCCGGCGATGGACCGCCGACGGAATCACGGTCAACGCGCTGATGCCCGGAGGGATCCAGACCAACCTGGGGCGCTACATGGACGAGGCCTCGATGGGCCTGTTCATGACCCACCTGCGAGCCCTCCTCGGCGAAGGAACGCCCCTGCCCGAGATGTCCTTCAAATCGGTCGAACAGGGCGCCGCGACCTCCGTCCTGCTGGCCACCTCACCCTTGCTCGACGGCATCAGCGGCCGGTACTTCGAAGACTGCGACGAGGCCCCGCTGCACCAGCCGGGCACCAACACCGGGGTCGCACCCCACGCCCTGGACCCGGAGGCGGCCGAGCGGCTCTGGCAGGTCTCCGAGCAACTCCTGGACTGACCCCATCCCGCCCGCCGCCCACAGCTGAGCCCGCGCACGCCCGTAGCGACCCCTCACGTCCCAGGGCGACCCGCGACCAAATACTTGAAACTTCAGTTGAATTACGAAAACATATAGGAGACACCATGGCAGGCAGCATCCGCAGGCACTGGAAGCGCTGGCTCATCGCCGGTGTGGCCGCCGTCGCCGTGCTGTGCACGGCGGGCCCCTTCATCTACATCAACTACGTCCAGGACAAGCCACCGGCCGCCCTCTCGCTCGACGACCCACCAGGCTCGGACTCCTCCGGCAGTTCCCCGGGCTCCGGGGAGGATGTCGAGGGTGCCTGGCGGGTGGGCAGCGGTTCGCAGGCCGGTTACCGCGTCGACGAAGTCCTCTTCGGTCAGAACGTGACGGCGGTGGGCCGTACCGAAAAGGTCACCGGAGAGCTGGAGATCGAAGGCAACCGGGCGGTCAACGGATCCTTCACCGTCGACCTCGCCTCGGTGAAGAGCGACTCCGACCAGCGCGACGGCCAGTTCCGCGGCCGGGTCATGAACACCGAGCGGTACCCGCAGGCCTCCTTCAGGCTCACCGAGCCCGTCGACTTCGGCTCCGCTCCGGCGGTGGGCGAGCAGGTCAGCGCCAAGGCCGCAGGCGAGCTGACCGTCCACGGTGAGACCAACTCGGTCTCCTTCGAGCTCGACGCCCAGCGCACCGCCGACGGCTTCCGGGTCAACGGCTCCATCCCGGTCACCTTCGCCGACTACGGCATCGAGGCACCCGACTTCGGCGGGATCGCGGTGGAGGACGAGGGAAACATCGAGTTCCTCCTCGCCTTCGACCGCGCCTGACCCCACACGGGCGCCCTCGCCCTCTACTCCCGATCCCCCACCGGACACCCGCCGACGCGTTCGCCGGCGTCCGCACATCATTGGAGACCCCCCATGTCGAACAGCACCAGCCGACTGCCCCGTAAGGCCATAGCCACTCTCCTGGCCGCGGCGACCGTAGGCGCTGTGGCCGGCCTCGCACCTGCCGCCACGGCCACCGCCACCGCCTCAGCGCCGTCCCACAGCAGCCCGGGCCTCGGCCTCGACGCCGCGTACACAAGCCCCGCCACGCAGGAGCGCAACAAGCGCGTCGCCGTCCACGTCCTCACCCAGCTCTTCGAGGAGGGCAACCTCAAGGTCGCCGACCGGTACATCAGCGAGGACTACATCCAGCACAACCCCGCCGCGCCCAACGGCCGGGAAGCGATCAAGAACTTCATCCGCGACTGGACCGCGCGCTTCCCGGACCACCAGTACAACGTCAAGCGGGTCCTCGCCCAGGGCAACCTGGTCCTGGTGCACTCCAACCCCGTCTACGAACCCGGCACCCGTGGCACGGCCGTGGTCGACATCTTCCGCTTCGACCCCAGGAGCGGCATGATCGCCGAGCACTGGGACACGGTCCAGGACGTGCCGGCGACCACCGTCAACGGCAACGACATGTTCGGCACGGTCAGCAACCCGCACTCGAACCAGCCCAGCGGCCCTCGCTGGAGCACGTCTCTCAGCGAGAAGATCGCCACCAGTTACTTCGACACCCTCCTCGTCGACAAGAACCCCGACGCCGTCAGGTACCTCGCGCCGGAGTACTACCAGCACAACCCGACCATCCCCAACGGCTCGGCCGGCCTGCGTGAGCAGTTCACCAACTTCTTCCGCCAGTTCCCGAACCTGATCGTGGAACGCAAGCGCGTCATCGCCGACAAGGACTACGTCGCCATCCACGCCCACTACCGGCTCAGCCCCGAGGACCGGGGGCAGTCGGTCGTGGACATCTTCCGGGTCGAGAAGCAGAAGAACGGCAAGCTCAAGATCGTCGAGCACTGGGACGCCGTACAGGACGTCCCGGCCACCTCCGCCAACGACAACACGATGTTCTGACCTCTCCGGTTGCTCGCGATGCCTCGCAGTGCCTCGGCCCGTCACCGGTCGGTGACGGGCCACGCATTTCCCGGGTGCGGACAGCAGTCCGATCGCCCCCAACCCGAGCCTGGCTCCGACGCAGCCGCCCAAGGGCTTGATTTACGAGTCAACCATGCACCAGTGTGTCCGTTGTGCGGACTCATGTCCGTACAGCGGTCGAGGCCGGAACGAATCGAGGAGGATTCCATGGCCTTCGTAACGGAGGACAACCTCAGCGACCTGGCGGTGAAGCGGTGGGCCACGGCGCACTCGCCCCGGCTCGCCGAGCTGATGACAGCGTTGGTGCGGCACCTCCACGCGTACGCCCGCGAGGTCGGGCTGACAGAGCAGGAGTGGGCGGCTGCCGTCGAATGGCTCACGGCGACCGGCCGGATCAGTGACGACAAGCGTCAGGAATTCATCCTCGCCTCCGACGTCCTGGGGCTCAGCACGCTCGTCGTCCAGCTGAACCACTACTTCTCTGCGGACGCCACTCCGGCGACGGTGCTCGGTCCGTTCCACATCGACGGCTCTCCGACGGCCGGTTTCGGAGCCGACATGTCGGACGGCATCCGGGGCACGCCGCTGTTCATCACCGGCCGCGTCCTCGACCTCGACGGCACGCCTCTGCCCGACGTCGTCCTGGACGTGTGGCAGGCCGACGCCGACGGCGCCTACGAGGCGCAGCTGGAGGAGATCGACGAGGCCCGGCTGCGCGCGCTGTACCGGACGCGGGCGGACGGCACGTACTGCGTGCGCACCATCGCGCCACGCGGCTACGCGATTCCGATGGACGGTCCGGTCGGTGACCTGATCAGCAGGACCGACATCAGCCACTTCCGTCCCGCGCACATCCACTTCCTGATCGACCACCCCGGCCACGAGAAGCTCATCACCCATCTGTTCCGGGAGGATTCCGAATTCCTCGACACCGATGTCGTGTTCGGCACCAAGGACGAGCTGATCGTGCGCTTCACCGAGGAACCGGCCGGCTCCTCCCCTGACGGCACCACCATCGACGAGCCGTACCTGCGCGCCGAGTTCGATTTCGTGCTGCAGCCCCGGTCAACGAGCGGGACTCGGCCGTGAGTCTCGGGCTGCTTCTGCTGCGGCTGCTGCTCGCCGCGCTGCTGTTCGGCCACGGCACCCAGAAGCTGTTCGGCTGGTTCGGCGGCGCGGGACGGGCCGGGACCGCCGCCGTCTTCGACCGGTGGGGCTTCGTGCCCAGCCGGTCGATGGTGCTCGTCGCCGGGGCGGCCGAACTCACCGGAGCGGTCTCGGCCGCGGCCGGGCTGCTGACTCCCGGCGGCTGCGCGGTGATCGTCGGCACCATGGCGGTCGCGGCGGCGGCGACCGCGCCGAACGGCTTCTGGGCCCAGCAGGGCGGCTGCGAAGTGCCCTTCTCCTACGGCGCGTTGGCCGCGGTCCTCGCCTTCACCGGCCCCGGCGCCTGGTCACTCGACCACGCCCTCGGGCTGACGGAACTCGACGGCTACGCATGGGGATGCGCGGCAATGGCCCTCGGCCTGGCCACCGCGGCCGTACCCCTGACCGCCCGCTCCCGTGTTCTGCGGGCCCGGACCACAGACTCCACAACGAGGTGACCCCATGACGAGCGAACAACCACGCCGAGAAGACTTCGCCCCCGGACGCCCCGTCCTGTTCCGCGACGCGACCGTCCTGTCCATGGACCCCGCGATCGGCCTGCTCGACCGCGGTGACGTCCTGGTCCGCGGCGAACGGATCGAACAGGTCGGAAGGGACCTCCAGGCACCGGACGACGCGGTGGTGGTGGACTGCGCCGGAGGCATCCTCATGCCCGGCATGGTCGACACCCACCGGCACATGTGGCAGACCGCGCTGCGCGGCCTCGGAGCCGACTGGACCCTCTCGCAGTACTTCGTCTTCTACTACCTCAACTGGGGCAAGATCTTCCGCCCCGAGGACATCCACGCCGGCAACCTGCTGTCCGGCATCGAGGCCATCGACGCGGGTGTGACCACCACGCTGGACTGGTCGCACGGCCTGCAGACGCCCGAGCACGGGGACGCGGCCGTCGAATCGCTGCGCGCGGTGCCGGGCCGCTTCGTACTGGCCTACGGCAACCTGCTCGGCGCCCCCTGGGAGTGGGCCCGCTCGAAGGAATTCCGGTCCTTCGTCGACCGCCACTTCTCGGGGCGGGACGACATGCTGGGCCTGCAGCTCGCCTTCGACGTGACCGGTGACGAGGCCTTCCCCGAGAAGGCGGCGTTCGAGGCGGCCCGCGAGCTCGAGCTGCCCGTCACCACCCACGCGGGCGTCTGGGGCGCGACGAACGACAACGGCATACGTCTGATGTGGGACCACGGGTTCATGACGCCCGACGTCACCTATGTCCACGCGGCGACGCTCAGCGAGGACTCGTACCACCGGATCGCCGCCTCGGGCGGCACGGTCTCGGTGTCGGCGGAGAGCGAGCACAACGCCGGCCAGGGCTACCCTCCCACCTGGCGGCTGAGGCGCCACGGCATCCCCGTGTCGCTGTCGATGGACACCAGCGTGTGGTTCAGCGCCGATCTGTTCTCGGCGATGCGCGCCACGCTGTCGGCCGACCGAACGCGGGAGCACATGGCGGCCCACGCGGCCGGGGAGACGGTGGTCCACCACAGCCTGCGGGCCCGGGACGTCGTGGAGTGGGCCACGATCGGCGGCGCCGGCGTGCTCGGCCTCAGCGACACCATCGGCTCGTTGACGCCGGGCAAGAAGGCCGACCTCGTCCTGCTCAAGAACGACCGGTCCCCGGCGATGTACCCGATCCTGCACCCCTACGGGCACGTGGTCTACCAGGCCACCCGCGCCGACGTGCACACCGTGCTGGTCAACGGAACCGTGGTGAAGTACGCGCACGAACTGGTCGGCGTCGACCTGGAGCGGGCCCGCACCGCCGTCGCCGCGACCGTGGACCACGCGCGGACCACCATGGGCGAGGACGCGTGGCGGGAGGCCGTGGAGCCGCAGATCCCGACAACCGAGGTGATCTCGAACCCGTACACCTACAGCGAGTACCGCGGCGAGGGCGTCGCCGTGCAGAACGAGGGGGCGTAGCCCGTGAACGGCGGTTCAGGCGCCTCACGCGGACCGCTCGACGGGCTGCTGGTGGCGGACTTCTCCCGCATCCTGGCCGGTCCGTACGCGACGATGCTGCTCGCCGATCTCGGGGCCGACGTGGTGAAGGTCGAAGGCCCTCAAGGGGACGACACCCGCACGTGGACGCCGCCGGTGCGCGACGGTGTGTCGACCTACTACCTGGGGATCAACCGCGGGAAGCGGTCGATCGCGCTCGACTTCCGTGACGAGGCGGACGCGCGGCTGGCGAGGGAGCTCGCACGACGCGCGGACGTGGTGATCGAGAACTTCAAGCCGGGCGGACTGGCCCGGTACGGCCTCGACCACGCCTCGGTGAGCACCCGGAACCCGGGCGTGGTGTACGCGTCGATCAGCGGTTTCGGAGCCGGACCCGGCCGGAACGTACCCGGCTACGACCTGATGGTCCAGGCGATCTCCGGACTGATGAGCCTCACCGGTGACCCGGACGGGCCGCCGTACCGGGCGGGCATCTCCGTCTTCGACGTGATGGCGGGCAACCACGCCGCCATCGGCATCCTCGCCGCGCTACGGCACCGCGACGCCACCGGCCGGGGCCAGCTCGTCGAGGTCAACCTGCTGTCCTCGGCACTGACCGGGCTGGTCAACCACAGCTCCTCCTACGTCGCCGGCGACACCGTCCCCTACCGGATGGGCAACGCGCACCCCAGCGTCTTCCCCTACGAACCGCTGCCGACGGCCGACCAGGACCTGATCGTCACCGCGGCCAACGACGGGCAGTTCCGCAAGCTGTGCGAAGTACTCGAGATCCCCGAGACCGCCGACGATCCCCGCTTCCGGCACAACGCCGACCGTACCGAGCGACGGGAGGAACTCCGGCCCCTCCTGCTCGAACGGCTCAAGACGAGGACCGCCCTGGAGTGGTTCGATCTGCTCGTCGACGCCGGGGTCCCCTGCGGACCGATCAACACCATCGACGGTGGATTCGCGATGGCCGAACGCTTCGGACTCGACCCGGTCGTCGAGGTCGGCGAGGGAGACCGGACCGTACCCACGACACGGCACCCGATCCGCTTCTCCGAGACGCCCGCCACCTACCGACTGCCCCCGCCCGAACTGGACGAGCACCGGACCGAACTCCGCAAGTGGCTGGAGGACGGAGTGGGGGACGGAGTGGGGGACGATCCGGAGGACGAGAATGCCTGAGAAACCGAATGCGCCCGAGTACCCGACCGCCCTCGGTGCGTCCTCCCTGGACAGCATCACCCTGCTCGGCCAAGACCTCGCGGCCGACGTGATGGGCGAGGTGGGCTTCGGCGAGCTGGCGTTCTGGCTCGCCACACAGCGCCGCCCCACCCCCGGGGAGACACGGGTGTTCGAGGCCGTGCTCGCCGCACTCGCCGACCACGGCTTCACCCCGACCGCCATAACGGCCCGGCTGACATACCTGTCGGCCCCCGACTCGATACAGGGAGCCATCGCCGCAGGGCTTCTCGGCGGCGGCTCCCGCTTCCTCGGCGTGACCGAGGACTGCGGCCGCTTCCTGCACGACGCCCTGTCAACGCTGGAGAACGGCCACCCGACCGACGAGGCCGGCTGGGACGAACTCGCCCTGGCCACCGTACGTTCCCGAAGAGAGGCCCGGGGGCTCATCCCCGGCCTCGGACACCACGTCCACAAAGAAGGTGACCCCCGTACTCCGAGGCTGTTCCAACTCGCCACGGAGGAAGGGTTGTTCGGCCCGCACCTGTCGCTGTTCGCGGCCATCGGCCGGGTCCACCCCCAGGTACTGGGCAGAACACTGCCGTTGAACGGCGCCGGCGTCTGCGGTGCCGCACTCGCGGACCTCGGCCTCCCGCTGGAACTGCTGCGCGCCTTCGCCCTCCTCGCCCGCACGGCCGGACTCATCGGCCAGCTCGCCGAGGAGATCCGCAACCCCGTCGCGAACGACATCTTCCTCTCGGTGGACCTCAACAACCGCGCCGTACCGCCGCACCCTGCCCACGGAGGCGAAGCTTCGACAAGCGGCTGATCAGGACGGCACTGATGCCGTACGACGTTGACTTGCTCCTCGAATCGGATGTGGCTCCCGCGGCAGCGGCTTGCGGGTGATCCGGACCTCTTCGGCGGTGCGGTGGAACTCCTCGCTGCGCGGAAAACTCCACGATCCGCTCCCTGGCCGCGTCGGCCTGCGCGGTGATCTCGCGCTCCTGTTCCTCCAGTCGTGCGGGCACCGCGCCGAGGCTGAGCTGATCACCCCTCATGCGGTGTGCCAGGACGGCACGGTCGCTCCGGTCAGCCGACGCGGTATCACCCCGGTCATCGCCCGGTACACCCGCGACTCGGAGGTGCGGGGCTGGTGTTCGTCGTCGCGTGCCGGCGGCTCGCTGGCCACGGCCACCCGGTGCCCTGCAGCAGCCTGGCCCGGACCAGGGCTCAGCCCGGGTGCTGTCGCTCCTCGCTGTGGCCGCCGGGTTCGGCCGCCGTGCCGGGGTGGTCCGGGGTTCGCTCCGGGGTGGGCGTGGTGTCGGGGTGGGGGACGGTCGCGGGGGTGTCGGGAGGTCCGGGCTGCCGGAGCTTCTTGCGGAGGCTGAGGAGGGGTACGGCGACCGTGAAGACGACAACGAAGGCGAGCAGCGTGGCGGAGACGGGGCGGCCCAGGAAGCCGGTCACGTCGCCGTCGAACATCCGCATCGAGCGCCGGAAGTCGGTCTCCAGCAGGTTGCCGAGCACGAAGGCGAGGACGAGCGGGCCGGGTGGCAGACCGACCTTCTTCATCAGATAGCCGACGACGCCGAGCACGACCACGGCGAGCATGTCGAACATGCTGGAGCGGATCGTGTAGACGCCGATCATGGTGATGAGCACGGTCAGCGGCGCCAGGATGCTGGCCCGGACGCGCAGCACGCGGACGAACAGCCCGATCAGCGGCATGCTGAGGATGATCAGGAACAGGTTCCCGATGTACATGGAGTCGATGACGCCCCAGAACACCTCGGGATGTTCGTCGATCATCTGCGGGCCCGGGGTCACGCCCGCCAGCAGCAGGGCGCCGAACATGACGGCCATGGTCGCGTTGGCCGGGATGCCGAGGGTGAGCAGCGGGATGAACGAGGAGGTGGCGGCGGTGTTGTTGGCCGCCTCCGGGCCCGCGACCCCCTCGATCGCGCCCTTGCCGAACCGCTCGGGCGTCCTGGAGGAACGCTTCTCGACCGTGTAAGCGACCATCGAGGCCATCGTGGCGCCGCCGCCGGGAAGGATGCCTAGGAAGAAGCCGACCACTGTCCCCCGGGTGATCGCCCACCTGGACTGCAGGAACTCCGCCCGGCTGGGCCGGGCCCGGCCCACGCGGGGCTCCGGCGGGGCCCCATGGCGAAGGCGTTCGAGGCTGTGCAGGATCTCGCCTATGCCGAACAGGCCCATGGCGAGGATGACGAAGTCGAGCCCGTCGGCGAGTTGGTCGCTGCCGAAGGTGTAGCGAGCGCTGCCCAGGAGCGGGTCGCGGCCCACGGTGGCGAGCAGCAGCCCGATGCTGCCCGCGAGGAGGCTGCGGCGCAGGGATCCGGTACTCAGGGTGGAGATCATCAGGATGCCGAGCAGCGCGAGCGCGGCGTACTCCGGCGGGCCGAAGGCCAGAGCCCAGCCCGCCACCAGCGGGGCCGCCACGCTCAGTGCGACGATGCCCACGGTGCCGCCGATGAACGAGGCGATCGCGGCGATGCCGAGCGCGGATCCGGCGCGGCCCGTGCGGGCCATCTCGTGGCCGTCGATGGCGGTCACCACCGTCGAGGCCTCTCCTGGCAGGCGGAGCAGCACCGAGGTGACCGTGCCGCCGTACTGGGCGCCGTAGAAGATACCAGCGAGCAAGATGATCGCCGAGGCCGGTTCGAGGGTGTACGTGACCGGGAGCAGGATGGCGATGGTGGCGGCCGGGCCGAGGCCGGGCAGCACGCCGACCAGCATGCCGAGGGTCACCCCGATCAGGCAGTACAGCAGGTTCTGCGGCTCGAAGACCACGCCGAAGCCGTCCAGAGCGGGAGCGAGGAAGTCCATCGGGTTCTCACAGGTGTCGAGGGATCAGAACGCGACGAGATGAGGCAGCGAGACGCCCAGGGCGACGATGAAGAGCAGATAGGACGCCGCGCACGCGGCCAGTGCCACGGCCAGGCTGAGCCGCCAGCTGTCCCGGCCGAAGCCGCGCATCCACAGCACCAGCAGGAGCACCGTCATGACCTCGAAGCCCACCTGCTCGATGAGCAGGGTGTACGCGACCAGCGACAGAGCTCCCAGGGCCACCACGGCGGATTGCCTGCTGAACGGATCCTGCTCGGTGTCCGCGCCGGGATTGAGGAGCAGCGAGGCGGACAGCGTCACCATGGCGAGGCTCACGATCAGGGGCCACAGCCCGGGGCCGGGGTCGGCAGGCGAACCCAGCCCCATCGATACGGCCGCCAGGGCGGCGAGGGCGCCGATACCGAGCGGCACCAGCGCCCCCAGTCGTGCCTGGGTCCGCATGCCTCAGCCCTCGTTCTTCAGGTCCAGATCGAACGTGTCGATGAGCTCGCCGTAGCGCTTCTTGGCGGTCTCGACCTGCTTGACGACGGCGTCCGGCGAGGCCTCCCAGCGGCCGATGTAGTTGTTCTCCAGGAACTTGCCGTACTCCGGGTCCTTGAAAGCCTTCTTCAGTGCCGCTCGAAGCTCGGAGACGACGTTGTCCGGCAGTCCTGCCGGGCCGGCGACCCAGCGGCGCTGGTCCACGACGACGTCGTGGCCGGACTCGACAGCGGTGGGCACGTCGGGAAGGAAGTCGATGCGCTCCTTGGCGAAGACCGCCAGTGGACGCAGCTTTTCGGACGTCAGATGGGGAGCGGCCTCGGCCACATGGATGGCGCCGACGTCCACCTGGCTGCCCAGCAGCGCGGTCGCTGTGGGCGCGCCGCCGTCGAACGGAATGCCGGTGGCTTTGACGCCGGCGTCGCCGAAGAGGAGGGCCTGGGCCAGCTCACTGCCGGTGCCGGCGCCGGTGGTGCCGTACTTGACCGACTTCTTCGCGAGCAGGTCGTCGAGGGTCTCGATGTCCGACTGCGCCGGGACGACGAGGACGTAGTCCTCCACGGTCAGCCCGGAGATGACGTCCATGTCGGACATCTTGATCGGGTCGTCGTCGACGACGGTGTGCGGGCCGATCGACATGAGCGACTGGGAGAGCATGACCAGGCTGTAGCCGTCGGGCTTGCGGCCCAGGATCTCCTTGCCGCCCACGGCGCCGTTGGCGCCGGGCTTGTTCTCCACCACGACGGACTGTCCCAGGGGGTCCTCCAACGCCTTGGCGGCGGCGCGCGATATCAGGTCGGTGCTGCCGCCCGGGTCGGAAGGCACGGTCCACTCCACGGTCTTGGTGGGATAGTTCTCGGCGTCTTCGCCGCTGCCCCCGCCGCCCTGGACCCCTCCGCACGAGGTGAGGGTGAGAAGCGCAGTGGCGCAGACAGCCGCGCCGGCGAGGTGCCGGCCCTGGCGCAGTCGGGCCTGGAACATCATGGTTCTCCTTGATGGGTGGGGTTCTGGCCGGCCGGGGTCACCTCTGCGGGAGCGGTGGCTCCGCCCGGTCGGGGTGCTTGCGCCGCGTGGCCGCGACGTCGTCGCAGTCGTGGCATGGCGGCGTCCGGTTGAACTGTTCGTGCAGGCGGGCCAGTCGTGCAGGCGGGCTGACACCAGGGCGTGGAAGGCCGCGATCTCCTCGTCGAGGTGGTCGCGCCTGCCGTAGGTCTCACCGATGCCGGCGACGCCGTCGGAGGTCTCTGTCTCGACGATGCTGCCGGGTGTGTACGGCTGATGCGCACCAAGGGAGTTGAACAGCGGCGGGTCATTGATGAGGATGGGGGTGACGGTCACCTTGGAGATGCGAGGCGCGCTGCTGAGCACGGGGTTCCCTCACTTCCTCACCTGTCCGTTGCGAGCTCCAGGCCGGTGTGCAGGAGGGCCTCGAGTTGCCCCAGGTGGTCAGGGGCCGGTTCCATCAGGGGCGCGCGGACCGGGCCGACCGGGGCTCCGCGGAGCCGGGCCGCCGCCTTGACCAGGGACACCGCATATCCCGTGCCCTGGTCGCGCAGTTCGACCAGGGGCAGGTAGAACTCCCTCAGCAGCTGTTCCGTTCTTGGGTGGTCTCCGGCCCGGTGCGCCGTGTAGAACGCGCCCGCGATCTCGGGTGCGAAGGCGTGGACCGCCGAGGAGTAGGCGGGGATGCCGATGCTCGCGTACGCCCGTGCCTGCATTTCGGCGGTGGCCACGCCGTTGAAGAACAGCCAGTCGCCGGGCGCCACCAGCCGCAGCCGCTGCATCTGGTCGAGGTCGCCGTGCCCGTCCTTGAGGCCGACGACGCCGTCGACCGTGGCCAGTTCCCTGACCGCGGCGGTGGTCAGCTTGACCTGCCCGCGCTGATAGACGATCAGGGGAAGGGGTGAGCCACCCGCCACTGCGCGGACATGGTCCACATATCCGCGCTGCGGGGCGGAGATGAGGTAGTGCGGCATGAGCAGTCCGGCGTCCGCGCCGGCCTCCTCTGCGAGCCGGGCGAACTGCAGCCCGAGCGACCAGCCGTACCCGACGCCGGCCACCACCGGGACCTGTCCCGCCACGACGTCTACGGCGGTGCGTACGACGGCGTGGTACTCCTCGGCGGACAGCGAGAAGAACTCACCGGTTCCGCAGGCAACGAAGACGGCGCCCGGACCGGCGGCGAGCTGCGCAGTCAGGTGGGAGCGGAAGCCGTCGAGGTCGAGGCCGCCTTCGGCGTCGAAGGAGGTCAGCGGGAACGACAGGACACCCTGCGCCATTCCTTTGCGCAGCCGGTCCGCCGTGTGGCGGTCGCGCTCGATATCCCGAGTCGTCTGCATGCGCGCATCCTGTCTTCGTATGTAGACAGTCGTCTTGTGATGGAGAGCATGGCTACATGGCTGATATCCGTCAAGCATCGGTGCAAGAATTCTTCGAGTGCGTTCGGAAGGGGTGTCGATGAGTGAGCCTGAGGCGGCCAGCGGCGTACGGGGCGTGAAGTCGGCAGCCCGTACGGTCGAGTTGCTCGAGCTCCTGGCCGCGCGGCAGAACCGGCCCGCCCGGCTGCGAGAACTCAGCGAGGCCCTCGGTGCCCCGCGCAGCAGCGTCTACGCGCTGCTGCGGACCCTGACGGAGCACGGCTGGGTCCGTACCGATCCCTCCGGCACGCTCTACAGCGTCGGCATCCGCGCCCTCCTCGCGGGGACGACCTACCTGGACGCGGACCCTTATCTGCGCATCGTCCAGCCACTGATCAACGACCTGAGCGCCAGGCTCGACGAGACCATCCACTACGGCCGACTGGACCGCACGGACATCGTCTATCTGGCGACACACGAATCCAGCCAGTACCTCCGCCCCTTCAGCCGGGTCGGCCGCCGGCTCCCGGCCTTCAGCACGGCACTGGGCAAGGCACTGCTCGCCGAGCGGTTGGACACCGACCTGGCCGATCATGTCCCCGACACGCTGAAGCCCCTCACACCGAACACCCACGCCGACCACGACGCCCTGATCAAGGACCTGCGGGCCACCGCCGAGCGCGGATACGCCATCGACAACGAGGAGAACTTCGTCGGCGTCGTCTGCTACGGATTCTCACTCCGGTTCACCACACCCCCGATCGACGCGATCAGCTGCTCGATCCCCATCGACCGGCTCAACCCCGCGAGGACTGAGGAACTCATCGAGGCCATGCGGATCACCCGGCTGTCGATCGAGCGGATGGCGCCGATCGACCACACGATGCCGTAGGGCGTTCGCCCGACGGAACAGCCACGAGTCGCCCCATCGACATCGCCGTCACCCCCAGCTCGAAAAGGGGCCGCTTCGAGCCACCCGGACCGCCCCTGACCAGCAGGATCGCCCCTCTGGACGACCACCGGGAGGGTGATCAATTGACAATCCCCGCATGGGGCGACGGAGTCATCGAGACCTGCCACAACCGCCGGCAGCTGCGGAAGCACCCGACCTGGGACTCCCCCGCCCCGCTGGAGATCCGGCAGCGCCACGACCAAGGCCGACTGCGCGTACGAGCCGAGCCGGACACCCGCCGCTGCGTCACCGGGCAGAATCCGGCCCCCTTGCAGGTCGCCGTTCTTGCGCCGGCTCGCGACAACTTCCACGGCGAGTGGAACCAGACGCTCCACCCAGCCCCGACCCCCACCCCGGAGCCACCGCCTGCCTGCCGGATCCGGCCTGACCGGCGGGCCCCGCCGGGAATTGGACTCCCTGATCGACCAGATCGCCGACAACTGGCAGATGGGTTGCCGACCGTGGCCTGACCCGGCACACCGGACGTCCCCGGAGCGGGCGGGCCACTCGTGGCCCCCTTGGCCAGGTCCTCGGTGCCGTACTCGACCGGATGGCCGCCACCTCCGGATCCGGCCGCGTCATCGCAGGCCAGTCGGGCAGAACGTGGTCGGTCTGCTGACCGAGGAAATCTTCACCGCGGCGTTTGCCGAGGGGGCAGGCGCCCTGGCGGGAGGTCGTAGCCTCCGCCGCAGGATGCCTGCCGCCCTTCGACCGAGCCGGTATGGCTGCTTCGGCGCCCTTGCCCGCCGGAGCAACGGATCGGCCGGCTCTCCTCGCTCCCGGTCAGGCCGGAGGCACCACGGGCAGGACGATGCGGGACGGTCGGGCGGGGTCGTGGAAGACTTGCTGGCCGGCGGTTCGGGCCGAGGTGGCGCTCTCTTCGGGGTCGCCCGTGTTGAGGTTGCGGTCCCAGCGGGGGAAGTTGCTGGAGGTGATCTGGACCCGTATGCGGTGGCCCGCCTTGAAGACGATGCTGGTCGACCACAGGTCCACGACGTGCTCGGCCGCCTCACCCGGTGTCGCCGCACGCACCCGTACGATGCCGTCCGTCACATTGCGGGAGACGCCCGTCTCGTCGACGTCGCACAGGCGGGCCACCCAGTCGGTCGAGGGGCCGTCGGTGGCGGCGAAGAGCACCGCCCGGACCCGGCCGGTCACCTCGACGTCCTCGGCGAGCGGTTCGCTGGTGAAGAC
Source organism: Streptomyces sp. NPDC002817 (assembly GCF_053592055.1). NCBI lineage: Bacteria > Bacillati > Actinomycetota > Actinomycetes > Kitasatosporales > Streptomycetaceae > Streptomyces > Streptomyces sp. NPDC002817. The sequence goes on along the minus strand of NZ_JBSFUY010000056.1, from coordinate 18,692 downwards.
CAGGACATCCGCACGCGCCTCCACGGCCGCCTGATCCAGCGGTCCGGGACGGAAGTCGCCGGTCATCAGGAGAGCACCGCCGGTGGTGGGCACCGGATCCATCGGGTCGTAGGTGAACTCCTCAGCCTGCTCGGCGGCGGACGGCGGCTCCCGCGTCAGGCGTCCATCGGCGCGCAGGTGGAAGTCGGTGTCCACGGCCCGCGACAGGGGCCATTCCACCTCCTCGCGCCACTGGTTGGTCCCCATCACGAACAGCAACACCGTGCCCGTGTCCGGCTCCAGTGCCGCCCCTTCGCCGAGCGTGCGCGCGAACCAGTCGAACTGCAGGTCGTGCACGCGTCCCCGCATGCCCATGAAGTCGGAGTGCGCAGCGAATCCGAAATTGACGTCACCGACCATGTGCTGCCAGTTGGTGTGGGTCCACGGGCCCATGATCAACGTGGCGGACCGGCCGCCGCGGCGCATGGCGATGAAGTTGTCGAGCGTGCCTTGGGTGAAGACGTCGTACCAGCCGCCGACCTGGAAGGTGGGCAGGTCGACCTCGTCGTGGTGGCCCGCGACAGTACAGGAACGCGCCCACTCGGGCTCCCGCCGGGAACGCTCGTAGCCCAGCTCGGGCAGATCGTGCCGGGCGAACGCGGGAAACCGCCCGGCGGGCAGCTCCCCGTAACCGCCGCGCGGCAGACCGTCCAGATCCCTTACGAGTCCGGTGACACCGCTCACGAGTCCGTCGAGGTCGGTGCGGTGACGGCGCATCAGCGTGTCGGCTCCCTGCAGCAGGGTCCAGGGCGCGGTGATGCCGAGCTCGATCGCGCCGCCGCGCGTCCACAGACCGTCGTCGGGGTCGGACCAGGTGATCATCGGCGCGATGGCCTTCAGCTCCGGCGGCTTCGACAGCGCCGCCATCCACTGGGTGTTGCCGAAGTAACTGCCGCCGATCATGCCGACGGAACCGTTCGAGCCGGGCAGCGCGGCGACCCACCGCACGGTGTCGTACCCGTCGCGCCCCTCGTACGTCCACGGCTCCCACTCCCCCTCGGAGGCGAACCGGCCCCGGGTGTCCTGCAGAACCACCATGAAGCCACGCCTGGCCGCGGCCAGCGGATCGAGTACGACGCCCATCATCGGGGTCTGCTTGCCGTACGGCAGCCGGGCCAGCAACACCGGCCACGGCCCCGTACCCCCGGGCCGGTAGACGTCCGCGCGCAGCACAGTGCCGTCACGCATCTCCGCCGGAACATCGAACTCGATCCGTATCTCCGCCACGAGCTGCTCCTTTGCATGCCACGACGCTGTCAGACACATGGTGGAGCGTGGTCCCCGTCCCCCACTACACCCGAACGGGGGTGACTACAGCGCTCTCGGGGCGGTCACGCCACCGCGTTCAGCAGGTCGGCCAGCAGGTTGGGCCGTTCCAAGGCGATGAAGTGGCCTGCTCCCGGCACCTGCGTGAAATCGGCGGCCGGCAGCAGCTCCTTGTTGGCTTGCCGGTCCGAGGGCCGGGACCAGTCCTTCTCCCCGTAGACGAGGTGGACGGGTGCCTTGACCTCGGAGTAGCGCGAGCGGGCGGCGATGAGGCTGGGCATGCTCTGGTACACGCCCCGGGCGACGGTCGGGTAGCCGGGACGGCCGCCCACCAGGAGGAGTTCGTCGAGGTAGTCCTCCCGCAGCGCGGTCTTGTCGACCAGCCCGCCCTGCAGGATCCTGCGGACGGCGGGCTTGGGCTGCACCCCGGCGACCACCGGGCCCACCCCCGGAGTGAGGACACCGGCGACCACCACACGGGCGAGAAGACTGGACCGGGTGATCCCGCCGGGGAAGTCGTACAGGTTCACCGCGACGACGCGCCGGACCCGCTCGGGCAGATCGGCCGCGGCGGTCAGGGCGAGCACCGCTCCCATGGACTCCCCGACCAGCGTCACGTCGTGGAGGTCGAGTTCGGTCAGGAGCCGCTCGACACCCGCGCGCATGGCCGGCTCGTCGTACGACGCGCCGGGCACGATCTCGGAGTAGCCCATCCCCGGCAGGTCTAGGGCATACACGGTGTACTGGTCCGCGATCAGCGGGATGAGGGAGCGGAAGTGCTCGGCCTGGGTGCGAACGGTGTGCAGCAGGACCACGGGGGCGCCGGTGCCCGCTCTGAGGTAGCGCAGGGTCCCCTCGCCGCTGCGGTGTCCTGCGCGCGGGGCGATGGTGTGGCTGGTGGTTCCCGGGATGTGAATCGTGGGACGTGACTCTGAGCTGGGCATCTCGCTGGCTTCCCTTTGTGTGAACTGATGCAGACGGCATTCGGATAGGGCCTGCCCGAAGGGGGCGTGACCACGGACCAGCCCTTGGATTCATTGAGAAACCGACCGGTTTCCATCATCGTAAACCGATCGGTTTCCGAGCGCAAGGCTGAGGTTGTCCTACGCGACGACAGGGTCAGCGCGCAGGAGAGGCGCGAGCGTGTCATCCGCGCAGCGGTCGCCGATTCCACACTCAAGGGCTACTACGGCACACCCGAACGCTCCAGCAGTAGGTGCAGGGGCACACCGCCGAGGCCGAAGGTGACGCAGCCAAGCGGTCCGGCCAGGCGAGGCCCTGGGAAACCGCATACCTGCTGTTGGGCGCTGACGTCGACGAGACGACGGCCTTCCTGGCGCGCGGCGCGCCCGTCAACACCCTTACGGCCACCGGGCTCCCCTCGATTGCAGGGAATCAGGGGCGGGAGCCATCGACCTTGAGTGGCACGGTCACGGCGCCTGCTCGAAAGGGGATGCGTCAGTGCATGCCTGCCGCATCGATCAGGGTGGTCACGGTGGGCGTGACGAGCCCTGTCAGCCTGTCGGCTCCGATCCCCGCGCGAGCGCTGGCGCCGTCGAAGACCAGGCTGAGCTGCCGGGCCAGCAGGTCGGGATGGCTTGCCCCGCCCCGTTCGGCCTCGGCGCGGAAGAAGGCGGTCAGATTCTCTTTGACTTCGTGGGCCACCTGGCTTGCAGGGTGACTCTGGTCCTTGAGTTCGATCTGGGCCGCCAGGTACCGACAGCCTTGGAAGTCGGGCGCACCCGCCTGCTCCTCCAACTGTTCGAAGACGTGCAGGATCCGCTCGCGGGGTGAACGGCCGCCGTCCGCCGCCGGCAGGAGCCCGGCCGCGAAGGCAGAGGCGCGCTCCCCCAGGCTCACCGCCAGCAGTTCGTCCTTGCTCGCGAACAGCTGATACAGGGAACGCTTCGACACTCCCGCCGCCTTGCACAGCGCCTCGACGCCGATGCCGACACCGTCTCGATAGGTGAGCGTGGCCGCCGCCTCCAGCAGCCGCTCTCTGGTACTTGGTTTCACTTCGGTGGTCATACCGCGAGGTTAACTCGATGTGGACAAAACGAAAACCGATCGGTTTACGGCGTTCTGTCGGGACGCTCTCGCGCCATCCACGGGCCGGGCGTGTATGTGAGTGCGGTTCCGCTACTCCGGGGCGGCGGTCTTCTGAGCTTCGTCCGAGCGGGGACGCGGTACAGCCCCTGGCCAGGCCCGCGCCCACTGGGCACGGTTGTAGAGGATCTCTGCCGCAACGGCTTCGAACTCTGGGAGGACGCGCGCGAAGGGTCGTGGCCGACCTACCCGTGCCGGACCTCGCAGGCCGGGACAGTCGGGAAGCGGCCGTCGCCTCGGCCGGCGCGACGGACCTCCCTTGGGCCGGATAAGTACAGTGCCCGTGGCGATGAAAGGAACAGCCCCCGGCCGGACAGGTGGGGGTGTGGAATCCATGCTGGAGCAGGAACTTGCCCGGGCCCGAGAAGCCCGCTTCGATGCGTTGGCGCGCGCAGTGGCAAAGCCGCTGCACCGATATCTGCTGCGCCGGGCCGACGCCGACGCGACAGATGACATCCTCGCGGAGACGATGCTCGTGCTCTGGCGCCGCCTCGAGGACGTGCCCGGGCTCGGGAACGGCCCCGTGACCGACCCCGACAGCGTGCTGCCCTGGTGTTACGGCGTCGCACGCGGCTGCCTGTCCAACGCCCGCCGGGCGGACGGGCGTCGGCTCCGGCTGGTGGAGCGGCTGACCCGTACCGCACCGCCACCAAAGCCCGGGGAAGCCGACCACCCCGAACTGCACGCCGCACTCGGCACACTCGGCGCCCTGGACCGTGAGGTGGTGCTGCTCTGGGCATGGGAGGGGCTGAGCCCGCGCGAGATCGCGGAAGTGACCGGACTGACCCCCAACGCCGTCAGCATCCGCCTGCACAGGGCAAAGAAGAAACTCGCCGCTCTGCTTGACCGAAAGAATGACGACATGGCTGGACATGAGATGGCTGAAGGAAGGAGCAACCGGTGAACGACGAAGAACTGCTGGCCCGGATGAGGGCCATCGACCCGGCGCGGACCTCTGATGCTCCCCAGCCCGACATCGACCGTCTCCTGGAGGCCACCATGACCGCCGACACCACAGTCCGCACCTCCCCCCGCACATCGGACCGCCCTCGCCGCCCCCTGCTGCTGGCCGCAGCCGCTGTGCTCACAGTGGGAGCCGGCATCGCCTGGGGAGTCACGGCAACCCGCGGCACTCCTCCGGCCGTGGCCGCCCCGCTGGTCCTGACCGTCCAGCAGGACACAGGCAGCGGCCCGGCCACGGCGTGCGCCGAACTCGACGTCACCACCCTGCGCCAGTACACGACCGCCTTCGAGGGCACCGCGACCTCCGTCGACGACGACCAGATCACGCTCCGAGTGGACCACTGGTACCGCGGCGAAGACGCCTCCACCGTCCGGCTCGACAACACCCACGAAGGACAACTGGAGTCATTCGGCCAGGAGTTCGCTGTCGGCCAGACCTACCTCGTCTACGCCAAGGACGGCAAGGTCCCGGTGTGCTACGGCGATGCCGAGGCCACCCCGAAGCTGCGGAGCCTCTACGACCGAGCGTACGGACAGTGAGCACACAAGCCCGGCGGCTGTTCCGTCTCGCAAGGTCCGCCGTTGCCTCGATGCGAGGTTCAGCGGGAACCGGTCGGTAAACGCGTCACCGCTCGCATCGCCCTGCCCGACGCCCTGGGCGGGGACGTCACCGAACGCCGCCCCCTGTAGCAGCCAACTCTCCCCCTCGATCCTGCCTTCACTGACGGCCTGACAAGAAGCGGCGCGCTACAGGGGGCGATACCGGTGGGATAGAGGTCGGGGCGGGCGCGGTGCCGGCGCGCGGGGCAACCTCCACGCCCATTTGGTATTGGTTACGAAATACCGGTGTGCCGTCTTCGATGACGACATGCTGAGGCGGTGCGAGAAAATCATGCGCGAGGTGTGCGCCGGCTTCGAAGTGGAGCTGCGGGAGTTCAACGGCGAGGCCGACCACGTACACCTTCTCGTGCACTACCCCGCCGAAGGTTGCCCTGTCGAAGCCGATCAACTCCCTCAAGGGCGTCAGCTCCGGTATGTGCTGGCCGAGTACACCGGTCGGATCAACCGCATCGGCATGGGCTCGGTGTTCCGGTCCCGCTGCTACTTCGCGGGTTCCTGCGGCAAAGCGCCGCTGACCGTGATCCGTCAGTACATCGAGGGCCAGCGACGCCCCCTCTGACCCTCACCCCCACAGGCGCACAGAACTCCAGCGCTTCGTGCCTCCGCGCCTCCGCGCCAAAGGTGCGTTTCCCTCCCCGGCTGAAGCCGGGGATACCCACGCAAGATCAGGGATGGATCTCTGCACGTGCCGGGACCGACTGGCTACGCTCTAGGCGAGCCGCTCGATCAGCATGGCCATGCCCTGCCCGCCGCCGACGCACATCGTCTCCAGGCCGATCTGTTTGTCATGGTCCTGAAGGTTGTTGATGAGCGATCCGGTGATCCGCGCTCCGGTCATCCCATAGGGGTGGCCCAAAGCGATGGCCCCGCCCGAAACGTTGAGTTTGTCCTCGTCGATCTTCAGCGCCTGCGCAGAGCCGAGCACCTGCACGGCGAATGCTTCGTTGATCTCGACGAGATCGACGTCGCTCATGGTCAGGCCCGCGTGGTCGAGTGCCTGACGGGTGGCCTCGATGGGGCCGAGGCCCATGGTCTCCGGCGAGAGAGCGGTCACGCCGGTGGAGATGATGCGGGCCAGCGGCCGCAAGCCGAGTTCACGCGCCCGGACATCGGACATGATGACGAGGGCCGCCGCTCCGTCGTTGAGCGGGCACGAGTTGCCGGCGGTGACGGAGCCCTTCTCACGGAAGACCGGCTTGAGCGCGGAGACCGCATCGAGTGTCGTGCCGGGCCGCGGGCAGTCGTCCTCGGTCACGATCGAGCCGCCGGGCAGGGTGATCGGGGTGATCTCCTTGCGGAAGTGGCCGCGCGCGATGGCCTCCTCGGCTCGGTGCTGCGAACGAACCGCCCACCGGTCCTGCTCTTCGCGACTGATGCCCGTGAGGGAGGCAACGTTCTCCGCGGTTTCACCCATGCTGATGTACACGTCGGGCACCAGTCCCGACTCGCGAGGGTCGGTCCAGGCCTCGTGGCTCGCCTGCCTCGCGGCCGAGCGTGCCTGAGCGACGCGAAACGCGGGATTCTGCGTGTCCGGCCAGGAGTCCGAGTTGCCATTGACATACCGGGACACGGCCTCGGTGCCCGCCGAGATGTAGGCCGAACCTTCGCCTGCCTTGATCGCGTGGAAGGCCATCCGCGTTGTCTGCAGTGACGATGAGCAGTAGCGGGTCACCGTGGTGCCCGGCAGGTTGTCGTAGCCCAGTTGGACCGCGACGTTGCGCGCCAAGTTGAAGCCTTGTTCGCCACCGGGCAGACCGCAGCCGAGGATCAGGTCTCCGATCTCGTCGGGGTCGAGTTCCGGGACCTTGGCGAGCGCCGCAGCGATCACCTGGGTGGCGAGATCGTCGCTGCGCATCTCCTTCAGCGAACCCTTGAACGCCCGACCGATCGGCGAGCGGGCGTAGGACACAATCACGGCTTCGGGCATCTGAGTGCTCTTCTCGGAGATCCGACGGCGAGTTCTGTCCGGGCGAGCGGCTCTCAAGCTCCGGCAGAACAGGGATGACGTCAGCAAGGTAGCCACCCGAAACAGGTGCCCCATAGGACGATCGCGCCTCGCCGTGGTACGTCCGCGCCAGACGGTCCCTGCCCGTTTCGTCTTGGTCCGGGTATCTCGGTGAGCGCCTCGCCCCGGCCCGCCGTCCTCCCGTATGCCTTCGGCGACCGAGGCAATCGCATACGGACGTTCGGCGGCACTGCGGAGCGAGCGGGCCACCGATCCGCGCCTGCCCGCGGGCATGGCCGCCCATCACCCCCTCAACCAGACCCGTCAACACGTTTGACGTGTGGGGAGTTGATGGGGGAACCGCAGGCGGACTCCGCTGCGCGCGATGGGGGACGCCCGTGGCGTACGTCATGTCCGCATGCCTCGCAGTCGGGGTTGACGGAATCGACCCGCCCAAGAAAACTAAGCACTCGCATAGTTACTATGCACTCGCTTACTTCCTGCTTCCTACTTCCTTTTTCCGGCGAGCGACGAGGAGCTCCTGTGCGCCGTACTGTCTTCGATGCCGACCACGAGGCCTTCCGGACTTCCGTCCGGGCCTTCGTGGAGCGTGAGCTGCGGCCGCGCCAGGAGGAGTTCATCCAGCAGCGGGCGATCGACCGCGCCGTATGGAAGGCCGCTGGGCAGCAAGGACTGCTCGGGCTGCTGATACCGGAGCAGTACGGCGGCAGCGAGGCGGGCGACTATCGCTTCACCGCGGTTCTGCACGAGGAATTCGCCAGGCTGTCGGTGGCATTCGCCTCCTCGTTCACCATCCACTGCGAAGTCGTCGCCCCCTACCTGGTCGAGCTGACCACCGAGGAGCAGCGTGAGCGCTGGCTGCCGCGGTTCTGCGCGGGCGAGCTGGTCACCGCGATCGGTATGACCGAGCCCTCGGCAGGTTCCGATCTCGCGGCCCTGCGGACCACTGCCGTGCGCGACGGCGAGAACTGGACCCTCAACGGCTCCAAGACCTTCATCACCAACGGCTTCGGCGCCGACCTCGTGGTCGTCGCCGCTCGCACCAGCCCGGAGAAGGGCGCCAAAGGCATCACGCTGTTCGCCGTGGAGACGGACATGATCGGTTTCGAGCGCGGGCGCAAGCTGGACAAGGTCGGCCAGCACGAAGCCGACACCGCCGAGCTGTTCTTCCACGACGTGCGCGTCCCGGGCGCCAACGTCATCGGCGAAGTCGACCGCGGCTTCATCCACATGATGGAGCGGCTCCCGCAGGAGCGGATCGGTGCCGCCGTGCTCAACCTGGCCCACGCCGCGCAGATCCTGGACGAGACGCTGGAGTACGTGAAGGAGCGGAAGGCCTTCGGCCGGTCCGTCGGCTCCTTCCAGTACAACAAGTTCCGGCTGGCCGAGATGGTCACCCAGATCGAGGTGACCCAGGCCTTCGTCGACCAGTGCGTCGCGGCCCACGTCACCGGCCGGCTCTCCGCGGTGGACGCGGCCAAGGCCAAGTGGTGGACCGCCCAGGTGCAGAACGAGGTCCTCGACGCCTGCGTCCAACTGCACGGCGGGTACGGCTACATGAACGAATACCGGGTCGCCCGAGCCTGGCAGGACGCCCGCGTCACCAAGATCTGGGCCGGCTCGAACGAAATCATGAAGGAACTCATCGGCCGCGACCTCGGCCTGTAAGGCCCGTGGACACGGACACCACTATCCGGATGGGAGCGCCCGATGGGCAACCTCAGCTTCGACTTCACCGGCCACACCGTGATCATCACCGGCGCAGCCCGCGGCATCGGCCTCGAACTCGGTCGCCACCTGCGCACTTCAGGCGCGGACGTGGTCCTGGTCGACCGGGACGAGGACGAACTCCGCGCAGTGGCGAAGGAGTTGGACGCTCTGTGGGTGGCCGCGGACGTCGCCTCCAGCACTGACGCGGAGCGTGTCGTCGCCACCGCGCTGGCCGAGACCGGCCGCGTCGACGTCCTGGTCAACAACGCCGGGATCCTGCGCGACGGCGTCCTGTGGAAGCTCACCGACGACGACTGGGACGCCGTACTGGCCGTTCACGCGGGCGGCGCCTTCCGGTTCACCCGGGCGTGCGTCCCCCACTTCCGCGCGCAGAGGTATGGCCGGGTCGTCAACGTCACCTCCTACTCCGGTCTGCACGGCAACATCGGCCAGGCCAACTACGCCACCGCCAAAGCCGGGATCATCGGCTTCACCCGCACCGCCGCCAAGGAGCTCGCCCGCTTCGGCGTCACCGTGAACGCCATCTCCCCCAACGCGGAGACCCGCATGGTCTCTTCCGTCCCCGACGAGAAGCGCGCCGAGCTGACTGCCGGCATCCCGATGGGCCGCTTCGGCGACCCGAGCGAGATGTGCGCGGCTGTCGCCTTCCTCGCCTCTGAGGAGGCCGGCTACATCACCGGTGCCGTGCTGCCCGTCGACGGCGGCCTGTCCATCTGACCTCTCTGGAGCCCCCTGTGAACATCCTCGAACGTTTCCGTCTCGACGACCGCGTCGCCATCGTCACCGGCGCTTCCTCCGGTCTCGGTGTCGCCTTCGCCCAGGCCCTCGCCGAAGCCGGGGCCGACGTCGTCCTGGCCGCCCGACGCGCCGACCGGCTCGCCGACACCGCCCGCCTCGTCGAGGCCGCGGGCCGCCGCGCCCTGTGCGTCAGGGCCGACGTCGCCTCGCCCGACGACTGTCACGCGGTCGCGGCGGCCGCCGCGGACTTCGGCCGCGTCGGCGTCCTGGTCAACAACGCCGGCGTGGCCGCTGCGGTCCCGGCCAGCCGGGAGACACCGGAGCACTTCCGGCACATCATCGACGTCAACCTCATGGGTGCCTACTGGATGGCCCGGGCGGCGGCCCAGGTGATGACCGGCGGCGGCTCCATCGTCAACATCGCCAGCGTCCTCGGCCTGGTCAACACCGGCCTGCCGCAGGCCGGTTACTCCTCCTCCAAGGCGGGCCTGCTCGGTCTCACCCGCGACCTGGCCGCCCAGTGGAGCCAACGCAAGAGCATCCGTGTCAACGCCCTCGCCCCCGGCTACTTCGCCTCCGAAATGACCGCCCGTCAGGACGCCGACCACATCGACGACATCGTCCGCCGCATCCCGCTTCCGCGCACCGGCGAACCCGAGGAGCTTGCCGCCGCCGTCGTCTTCCTCGCCTCCGACGCCTCCAGCTACGTCACCGGCACCACCCTCACCGTCGACGGCGGCCTCATCATCAGCTGAGCAGACCGACAGACGTGATCCGCAAGAATGGGCGCGTGACAACCATCGCAACCGACGACCTGTGGGGCGAGGCCCGCCCCGGATCCCGGCGCATCCTCGAGGCGGCGCTCACGGCCTTCGCCGCCCGCGGCTACCACGGCGCCTCCACCCGCGACATCGCCGCCGCCGCCGGGATGAGCCCGTCGGCCGTCTACGCACACCACCGCACGAAAGAAGACCTCTTCTACGCGATCAGCCTCGCCGGCCATCGCAGCGCACTGGCCGCCGTAGAACGCGCGCTGGGAGAGGAGGTGACGGCGGTCGGCCGGCTACGGGCGCTGGTCCACGACTACACCGCCTGGCACGCCCGCCACCACCAGCTGGCCCGCGTCGTCCAGTACGAGCTCGGCGCACTCGCGCCGGACCACCGTGACGAGATCCTCCGGCTCCGCCGCCGCACCGAGGAAGTCGTGCTCGACGAGATCGCGGCCGGCATCGCGTCCGAGGCGTTCCGCACCGAGGACCCGGGCGGTGTCGCGCTGGCGGTACTCTCCCTCGGCGTCGACGTCAGCCGCTGGTACGCCCCCGGCGGCCACCACACTCCCGTCAGCCTCGGCCGCCGCTACGCGACGCTGGTGCTGGCCATGCTGGGCACCGACCACCGGTCCGCGACCGCGGGCTGACGAACGACGCCGGCTCTCTCCCATCACGGCTGCCTCGTGCTTGGTCGGTCACGGGTGCCCCGGTTTCCCGGAGAAGTCGAGCACCCCCATGTCGAGTTGGGGATGGTCGGCCTGCCGGACCTCCCTGAGTGCGCCTGCATCACTGCGACAGTTCGAACACACGCCTCCCGGCGGCGCTTGGCACTCCGGTGCGCCATCACCATCGGCCCCGGATCGACAAAGGTGACGATCCCGTGCACGGTGCCTACCGGAGGCTCAGCCGATCCCGCCGGGCCGCGACGCCGGACACCTGCCGTTGGATCGCCGCCGTCGAGAGACCAGGCGTCCTCAAGGCCAGCCCTCGATGAAACATCCAGGGCATCGAAGCGGCCCGCGTGACAGGCAACCAGCCACCGCTGAGCGGCTCGCCAGGGCACCTGCATCGCCAGCGGGGCCGCTGTGAACGCCACCCCGGTCGGGCGGGTAAGCGCCCTGCGCTCGGCACCCCCCTGCAGGCACGCGCCGCGAGGAGCGATCCGAGGCCCGTCGCGGCGCCGCCAGGGCGGACGCTACCGCGAAGCCGACCAGGCCTCACAAGAAAGGTCCGCTCGCGTCCGACCAGGTCGGCGATCCGACCGCCCGCCGGCAGACTCCCCAACGCGAGCGTGCAGGCGGTCATCACTCACTGGCGGCTGTCATCGAACGCCCCCAGTGCCCGCTGGGCCGAGGACAGGGCGATGCTCACGATCGCGGTGTCCAATCGGCTGCACGAGGGCGATCACCCCCAGGCCCACCACCGATCCGGATCAGGAGACAGCTCGTCCGTTCGGGCGTCGGCGCTGGCCGATGTTCTGGCGGGGGTTTCACCGGCTCGGATGCCCTCAGTCTGGGTGAGCCGGCTCCTGCCCGCCTCCGCGCCATCCCTTCGTGGGCGTCGCGATGGCCAATGTGCGCTGCCAAGACGCAGGCAGGGTCGTCGGTCGTGCAGGCCGTGGTGAGTCGCGGCGGTCGGACGCAGCGCGGGACGTAGAACCGGTCGCCCGATGCCCGCCCCTTGCCTCACGGTCGTCCATCCGCACGAGCACGCCCCTGAAGCGTCACGCCGACCCCTCCGGCCGGCACCTTCGAAGGCGATCGGGTGGCGGGAGGAAATCTCGCCCCGCGGGCCACCCGACCTTCAAAGACGGCAAGCCCTCAATGACCAAGCCTCCGCTGGTGGTCAACGGGATGACAGGGCTGCAACGTGGGCGGCCCGCAACGAGGGCTTGTCTATCTTGCCGACAGCGTTCTTGGGGATGGCGTCGACCACGAAGAAGGATGTCGGCCGCTTGTAGCCGCTGAGGTGTTGCGCAGTCAGCGCTTCCAGAGCCGCGGGATGGACAGTCACACCAGGTCGCGGCTGGACGTAGGCGACGACCACCTCACCCCACTTCTCGTCAGGCACACCGATGACGGCCGCCTCGAGGACAGACGGGTCAGCCGTGAGGACGTCCTCGATCTCCTTGGGGTAGATGTTCTCGCCACCGCGGATGATCATGTCTTTCGATCGCCCGACCAGGGTCAGGTAGCCCTCCGCGTCCAGGTGGCCCACGTCGCCCGTGTACAGCCAGCCGTCCACGATCGCCTTCGCCGTGTCTTCCGGCCGGCCGAGATAGCCACGCATGACGTTGGGGCCACGCACGATGACCTCACCATCCATGCCGGTCGCCAGCTCGTTACCCTGCTCGTCGACAATCCGGAGCTCCTGCCCCGGGACGACAACCCCCACGGTGCCTGCCCGGCGCGGACCCGCGACGGGGTTGACGGTGGAAAAGCAGGTTCCTTCGGACAGCCCGTAGCCCTCGATGATGGGGAAGCCGTACCGAGCCTCGAATCGGATCGGCAGCTCGGCGGAGGCGGGTGCCGCGCCGCACGTGCCGAAACGCAGCGAGGACGTGTCGGGTCGAACATCGGCCGGCAGCGCCTCGAGCATGTTGTAGATCGTGGGCACGGCACTGAAGTAGGTGGGTCGCTCCCGCTCGACGACATCGAAGAAGGTCTTGGGGTCGAACCGATCGGTGATGAAGACACTGCCGCCTGCGACCAGCGGCATGAGCACGCTGATCACGATGGCGTTGACGTGGAAGAGCGGCAGGATCAGCAAGCAGCGGTCGGTCGGCCCGGCCTCGATCGCCTGGCACCCCATCGCCGCCATCGCGTCGATGTTGGCGTGGTCGAGCATCACGCCCTTCGGTACGCCCGTCGTTCCGCTCGTGTAGATCAAGAGTGCCGGCGCGGTCGAGTCCGGCTGCGGCGTCGGATCCGACCCCACCGCCTCTCCGTACAGGTCGACGACGGCCAGCGTGGCGACGTCTGCAGCGGTCGTGCCGTCCTCGACGACCAGCACGCGTGCGCCCGAGTCGTGGAGCTGCCGTGCGACCTCACCCTCGGTCAGACTCGGATTGACCGGGGTGACGGTCGCCCCGAGCCGCCAGGCCGCGAACAGCAGAAGCACGAACTCGACGCGGTTCGTCAGCTTGAGCGCCACGACATCGTCAATGCCGATCCCAAGGTCCTGCAGGTGACGAGCAGCAGCCCGGACACGGGTCAGGAACTGGGCATTGGTGAGCGACTGACGCCCGTCGGCAACCGCGGGCCCATCCTCAGTGGATGCGGCGCGACGGTCGGGCAGAGAGGCGAAGTTCATGGTGAGGTCACCTATCGTGGTGTGGCGCGTTTCAACGCCAAGGCAACAGTGCGGGCTTCGGGTGACAGGCTCGGTCACTCAGCAGCATCGCGCTTCGCGATCGCCTCGCTCGCGGAGAACTGGAGCGTCCAGACGTTGCCGTGGTGCGGGTACTTCTCCACCATGGTGGCCACCAGCTCTTCGGCGTCCTTCGCGACCTCGGAGGCGGCCGCGAAGTCCTGGATGTAGGCGCGGGTCTGGGCGATCATGGTCTCGACCGCGTGGTCGTCGCCGTCGGGCCTGCGGTGTCCGGACACGATCATGCGCGGGCGGAGGCTCTCCACGGTGTCGACGGTCTCGAGCCAGTCCTGCCACTCGTCGGGCGTCGACAGGCCGAGCATGGGATGGATCTCGTTGTAGATGGAGTCGCCGGCCACGACGACGTCGATCTCGGGGATGTGCACGATGCTCGTGGGATGGATGTCGGCCTGCTTCACCTCGATGATGTGCAGGGGAGATCCGTCGACGTACAGCGTGTTGCCTTCGAGTGGCTCCGGAAGCGGCCCCGCCATGATGCAGGAGTCGCCGAACAGCATGCCCCACTGCTCGATCTGAAGCTGCATGGTCTGCTTCATGGACTCGACCACGTGGGGCAGCGCCACGGCCTTCGCCTCCGGGAACCGCTCCAGGAGCGGTCCGAAGCCCAGGTAGTGATCAGCGTGATCATGGGTGATGTAGATCGTCGTGAGCTTCTTGCCGGTGCGCTCGATCAGGTCACCGAGGTCACGGACGTCGTCCTTGAGGTAGAGCGCGTCGATCAGGACCACCTCGGTGGCGCCGCTCACGAGCGTGGCCGTGGTGGGCGAGAAGGTGCCGTTCGGTACGCCGGGAAACTCCTCGGCCGGGACATTCGGCCAGCGACCGACGAAGACCGTGGCGCGGATGGGTGCGGCCGGCGAGGAGTGGGGGTCAGTGGTCACGAGGTACCTCCGGTTGCGGTGTTGTCGGCCGACGCGGCATTGCGCACGTCGGCGGCGAAGTCACGTTGTGAAGCAGGTCAGTGAACCGCAAACGAGCAGGACGGGACGGTCGTCCGCGGCGATACTTTCGCTGCTGAAGCGGCCTGCGTCAGTTGTCGGCAGGTCGATGAATCCTGTCCCCGGCTCCCAAAACGCTCCTCGGGATCCGCGGATCACGCATGATGCCCGCGAAGGTCGGCCGGTCGCTGCGGGTAGCGGATGCCCTCGCCGCGGGTGGTACGCGCTGTGGTCGTCATGGGCTCCTCGGACGGATCCTCCGGAGATGGATGAGGTCCCGGGGCACGCACGGTCGACAGCACCTCACGATGCCTCGGGACCTCGGCCAGGGGTCAGCCGGTCAGCTCGTATGGGACGGGCCGGTTCTCCCTGGCCCAGAGCTTCTCGGTGTCGGACTCCGGCGCAGGCGGAACGAGGCCCTGGACGCGCCAGAGGTCCATGGGGGTCTCGTCGATGTGAACCTCCCAGTCGTAGCCGCGCTCCTTCACCAACGGCGCCAGCTTCTCCTCGATGACCTCCATGCACAGGAACCGCATCTCGGGGTCGTCCATCTGCCGGGCGATGTGGTCCACGCGGATCCGTATGAAGTTGTTGTTCGCCTTACCACCGACGTACATGGTGTCCGCCGGCATGTCCTTGAACAGGACGACGACGTAGAACTTAGGCAGGTCATAGGCATAGTCCGTGTAGAGCGAGGTGATCCTCTGGGACAGCTGTTCCTTGTCCTGCGGGGTGAAGGCGTTCTCGGGGGTGAAGATCTCCCAGTACGGCATTGCGGCTCCTTGCTGGATGTATCGGTGACGGAAGGCGCGGGTCGTCGATGCGGCTCAGGAGGGGGGCTCAGCCCCGGAGGTGCTTGACGAAGTGGTCCCGTGCGGCTGCGGAGAGCTCGTCGAAGCCGGGGCCGCTGTAGAAGTCGAAGTGGCCGCCCTGCTTGACGATGATCTGCTTCGGCTCCCGGGCCTCCGCGTACGCGTCGAGGGCCAACTCGAACGGTGCCACCCTGTCGTTGTCGGCCACGATCATCAGGAGCGGGGTCGGCGCGATGCGGCCGATGAAGGTACCCGGGGCGTACTCGGTCACCATTTCCATGCTTCGAGCCGTCAGCTCGTTCTTCCAGTTGGGTGCCCGGTCCGCCGACGTCTTGCTGAACCACTCGTAGGCGTCGGCCGCGGGCATCACGGCCTGCGCCGTAGGGTCGGCCGCGACGACCGGGAGCACAGCGGGCTCTCCGCCGGTGAACCGGTTGAGTCGGTCGCCCTCCTGGATCGCACGGAAGACCGGTATGAAGTCCGGCCGGATCGCCCGGCTCAGGGTGCGCGGACCGGTGATGAACGGCACCTGGGAGACAACGGCCTTCACCCTCTTGTCGATCGCCGCGACCATGAGGACGTGTCCTCCGGAGAAGCTGGAGCCCCAGATGCCGATCTTCGACGCGTCCACCTCGGGGCGGGTGGTGGCGTAGGTGATCGCGTTCCGGAAATCCCGGTACTGCAGGACCGGGTCGACCTCCTGACGGGGAGTTCCCTCACTGTCGCCGAAGTTCCGGTGATCGTAGGCGAGCACGTTGAGGCCGGCTTCGGAGAAGACCACGGCATAGTCGTCGAGGTGCATCTCCTTGACGCATGACAGCCCGTGCGCCAGGACGACGACCGGTGCCGGCGTGCTGGTGTTCCTGGCCGGATAGAACCAGCCCCGGAGGGCGACGCCGCCCTCGCCCTTGAACTCGATGTCTTCTCGATTCATGTGATCTTCCGATTCGCTTGCGATGGTCCGTCGGTCGTGTGGAGGTTCACTCGGAGTGATCCGACTCTCGCGAGTGGTGGTGTCGGGCCCAGAATCCACGAATGCCTCTGGGGGCTCATAGAAGGATCGCGCCGCAGGGTGGTACGGGTGTGCCACGGCCTACGAGGAGACGGTCAGGCGCATCCGTGGGCTTCCCGGTAGTCGCCGGGCGACAGCGAGAACTCCCGACGGAACTCCCGTCCGAAGTGGCTGGCATCGCAGAAACCCCACCGGTGCGCGATCGCGGCAATGCAGAGGTTCGTGTTCACCAGGTCGCCTCTGGCCGCTGCCAGGCGGTGCATGCGGATGACCGTCCCGACGGTGTCCCCGGTCGACGCGAAGGCCCGGTGGACCGTCCTCGGAGAAACGCTGTGGGCGGCGGCGAGGTCGGCGACTCTGATCGGTCCACCGGCGAGATGGTCGATGATCCAGTCCTCGAGCCGCCGTCGGAACAACTGCAGGAACTCGTCGTCGCCGATGTGGGGTCGACTCGCACGGATCACGCCGGCGATGAGAACAAGGAGGGCATTGCGGGCTCCCTCGATCTCCGCCGCGGACATCCGCCCGATCTGACGGTCCATGCTCATGAGGTAGCCGTGGAGGAGGTTGGCCAAAGGGTTCTGAGCCGTGTCCAGGAGTAGGCAACCGGGTGCACCGCCCCCCGCGTCGAACGGGGACAGGGCGCTCATGGGCACCCGGACCGTTCGTTTGGCCAGGTGATCCGGGATGACGAACCGCCCGGTGGTGCGGGTGCTCATGATGAGAACCGTTCCTGGTCGCAGGATGACGGTCTCGTCAGAAGTCTCGATGATCTGTTGGCCGGCGTTGGCGGCGAGGAGCAGCAGCGCGTCATCGTCCTGAAGCACCGCGTTTCTGCCTCGGATCCCTTCGACCTGCGGGCACACCCAGTCGGTGATGAGAAGGTCTCCGAGGTCCAGCTCCTCAGCGGATCCGAAGGGCTTGACCGGGCCTGTGACCTGCAGGTCCATGGAGGCAAGGCGGTCTCGGACGGCGAGCCTCCAGCGGACGTCCAACTCTTCGGGTGTCAGCAGGCCGACGGGGCTTAGCATGGATGGGGCGACAGTCACTTCGGCTCCAGCTCGGTAGAAGCTGTCCTCTCGGTCGTGACTCGTAGTTTGCTTCGTCGAAACATTCCAGTACTTGCCCTGAGGCGACAAGGATTTGTCCTTGCGTGACACCGATCTTCCTGTCCGGTGCTCTGCCCTGCAGGGGCTGTCCGCGCTCGTCACCGAGGTCGGCGGTTCGGGCCCCGAACTCCTCGCGGCATATGGCTTCGACGAAGCGTCGATCGCCGAGAGCAACTCGTTCGTCAGTCTCCGACTGGTCGAGCGCGTCCTCGAGGAAACAGCCGCCCGATTCACGCTTCCGGACCTCGGGTTGAGGATGGCGGCGCAGCAGGATCTGCATGTGCTGGGACCGCTGGCGATCGCCATGGAGAACTCACGCACGATCGGCGAGGCCATCGAGTGCGCGAGCCGGTACCTGTTCGTCTACAGCCCGGCCCTCTCACTCGAGGAAACCGACGATCCTCTGAAAAGTCCCGGTGTGGTCGGCCTGCGCTACACAACCACGGGCATCAAGGCATCACCACAGGCGATCGACTACGGCATCGGGATCGTCCACCGAGTCCTGACGCTGATCCACGGCGACGCACCCTACGGACTTCGTTCGGTCCTGCTTCCACACGCTCGCCTGGCGCAGGAAAGCTCCTACCGGAAGTACTTCGGGGCCGAGGTCAGATTCGACTGTCCGAGCGCGGTCCTGCGCATCCCGAGCCAACTGTTCTCGACACCGGTCAGCGGCGGCGACGACCTGCTCCACGACATCGCGATGGACCATCTCGAAACGCACTTCGGCCACCAGCACGTGCCGATGTCGGACCTGGTCGCAGCGATTCTCGGCGAACAGCTCGGATCCAGCGGTCCGGACCTGTCGAAAGTCGCACGCCTGCTGAGTCTCCACCCGCGTTCACTGCAGCGGTCCCTCTCCAAGGAGGGCACGACCTTCTCCGGCGTCGTCGATCGCGTACGCAGGAGTCAGGCCCTGGACTTGATCACGACGACCGACCTGTCCTTCTCGCAGATCGCGGCCAGCCTGGGGATGCAGGAACAGTCCAGCCTCACTCGTGCGGTACGTCGGTGGTTCCACACGTCACCTTCCAGACTGCGACGCGAAGGACAGGAGCCGAAAGGTCAGTCCGCCCTCATCGACTGAGCATGCTCCGCGAGCCTCGAGCCGGCCCCGGGTGATCTCGTCTCTCTACGGTCTCAGTGGACGTTAAGTCCGATCTTCCTCGGTTCGTGATCGCTCGATCGTGGTACTGATCGCCGTGCAGGCCACCTGCTGGGCATGTCCATG